>JACQWT010000426.1 GCA_016209145.1 Deltaproteobacteria bacterium
CGCATGACCCCATCCTACCCCCAAACGCCGGGGCGAGCTCTGGCGGCCTGCCGCCCGCCACGGCCGCTCCTGCCCCCAGTGCCCGCTCCAGGGCCGCCAGGCGCACGCGCAGCGCCTCGAAGGGCGGCGCCTGGACGGGGACGTCGGCTGCCGCCCGCAGCGCCTGGGCGCAGCCACCGAGCGCCACCTCGAGAGCGGCGCGCAGCGCTGTCCCCTCCAGCACGCTACCGGACGCCGTGGCCGCGGCGGCGCCGCCGATGGCCGCGCGCACCGGCACCTCCAGCTCGGGCAGCGTGCCCGGCGCCGCCTCGCCCGGCCCGCCGCGCTGCGCTCGCGCGGCCAGGGCCCGGCAGACCACAGGCGCAAAGCGCTCGACCGTGCGCGCCACGAGGTAGCTTCGCACCTCGGCGTCGTCGCGCTGCTGGGCCGAGGCAAGCTCGGCCACCGGCTGGGCATCGGTGAGGAGCAGCTCGCGCGCCGGGCCGAGCTCGGCCTCGAGCTCGGAGGCGACGTCGCGGCGCTGGGACTCGATCGTGGCGGCGTAGGCTCGGATGCGCTCTGTCCGCGTTCGCTCGTCGGCAAGCTGCTCCCGACAGTCGCCGGCGCGCCTCGCGGCCGCCGCGCCGAGGTCGGCGGCAACGGCGGCAGCCTTGCGCCGCAAGGCACGCTCCTTGAGCTCGTCGCAGCGGTTGATGACGTGCGCCTCGAGCATCTCCTCGAACGGCTGCCAGCCGGACTCGACCAGCGCCGTCTCGGGCACCTGGCCGAGCCGCGCGCGCAGCGCCAGGCGTGACGAGAGCGCGAGCACCGGCCGGTGAGAGCGCAGGCCCGCCCCGCGCAGCTCCGCCTCAACGTGGGCAAGCACGCGCTCCGTCTCGCCCGCGGCCAGCCGATCGCTCTTGTTGACGACGAGCTGCACCGGCACGCCCGCACGGGCGGCGGCTTGGATCGCCTGCCGCTCGGTCTCCTTCAGCGCCTGGGTGGCGTCGAGCAGCCAGATGGCGACGTGCGCTTCCTCGATCCCGGCGCGCGCCTGCTCGGCGTGGGCCGCTTCGGGAGCATTCAGCCCCGGCGTGTCGAGCAGATCCATGCGCCTGAGCCGCTCGATGGGCGCGTAGATGTAGACGCGCTCGGCGGCGCCGCCCTGCTCCGCAATCTCGCGCAATGCGGCCTTGAGATCGGCGTGCGCGACGATGCGGTCGGGCTGGCCGCGTGCCACCACGCGGGTGAAGGCGTCGGGGGCCCACGCCACCCAGTGCAGGCAAGCCGTCGTTGGCGTCACACCGGTAGGGGCCACGTCGGCAGCTAGCCAGGCGTTGATGAGCGTGCTCTTGCCGGCGTTGAACTCGCCAACCACCGCCACCCGCAGCGGTCGCTCCTGCTCCACGATAAGTGCCTCGATAGCCGGCAGGCGATCGAGGCGGCCGAGCCGCCGCGCCCCGCGGCCCAGCTCCTCCAGGACGCGATCCCACCGCGCCGCGTCGCCCGGCCCTTCCGGCACCCATCCGCCAACCCACCGCCGCGCGAGCTCCGCGGCCCAGTCGCCGAGCTCCGTCCCGGTGAGGGCATCGAGACGCTCCAGCGCCGGGCCGTCCTTGCCCTGCTCGTGCAAGCGCTCGGCCGCGAGCAGGGCGTGCATGGTGTCGGTCAAGGCTGCGGGGTCGCGCTCGCCCACGGTCGCCAATGCCTCCAGATCCCGGCCCTCGACCACAAGGGAGAGCAGCGCGGCGGCGCGCTGGCCCTCGCCCGGCTGGAACCCGCGCAGCAGCGCCTCGCGCGCCCGCTCGGGCCGGCCCTCGCGCAGCGCGAAGGCGGCCACCCACTCGGGCTGCTCCAGGCAGCCGCCCGCGCCGAGCACGCGCCGGGCACGCTCGACAAGGGCCGGATCGGCAGCCGCCGCGACGAGCTGCGCCAGCAGCTCCGCCGCGCCCGGCGCGCCGAGAACGAACGCGCCCAAGGCAAGGTCGATGCGCCGGGCGAGGTTCTCGTCCTTGCGCCCGCCTGCCCCGCCGCCCAGCCGGGCCAAGAGCAGCCGATCGCGGCCATCAGCACGGCCGGTGAGCTCCAGATCCGCGCACGCCAGGCGTGCGGCCTGGACCTCTCCCTCGGCCAAAAGGCACTCGCCCCGGCGTAGCTCGACCTCGGGATCGCCCGCCTCGGAGGCGGCCGCCAAGCGCTCGACCCAGCGCCGCGCCCGCGCCGGCTCGCCGGCACGCAGGTCGACGTCGCACAGCTCCTGCAGGGCGCGGCGGGCCACTGCTCGGTCCTCGGTCGCCGCCGCGGCGCGCTCGAGCGCGAGCCGCGCCTGCGGCCAGCCCGTTCGCCCGCCGGCCAGCCCGAGCCGCAGCCAGACATCGTGGCGCCATGGCACCTGCTGGGCGAGCTGCGAAAACGCCGTGGCGGCCTCCTCGTCGAGCCAGACGGCCCCGGCGGCGTCGGCCCAGAGCGCGAGCCCGATGGGCGAGCTCGGGACCCGGGCGAGCAGAGCGCGCGCGTGCTCGCGCGCTTCGAGAAACCGCCCAGCCTCCAGCGCTGCCTGGGCCTCGCGGCGCTCGGCGTCGGCGCCCCGCGCCAGGATCTCCACCCGCCCGAAGAAGCGGGTCAGCGCCTCGACCAGCCGCGACATGTCTCAAGGGAGCCAGAGAACGGGCAGCGACGCAAGCGCGGCGGGTTCACGGGCGGGTCACGGAGACTCCGCCCGCCGCCGCAGCACGACGTAGGGCAAAGGCCCGGCCGCGACGGTCGCCACGGCGTACTCACTCTCCATCGCGGGCAGGGCGGCGACCCGCCGCTCCACCTGCCGCGCGAACCGGCTCTGGGTCCAGGGCTGCCGCAACTCGGCTCCGCGGTCGAGCAGCAGGACCAGCGCGTCCGTGTGGCGCGAGGCGAGCAGCACCTCGGAGACGGCCTTGCTCGTGTGCCCGCCGGGCAACGCGGCCACCCCCGGATCGGTCACGCCGGCGAGATCGACGATCTCGGCCCCGGTGGCCGCGCCGACCCAGCCGATGTCGAGAGCCGCCACCACCCTCGCCTGCCGCAGCGCCGGGCCGAGCTCCTCGATCACCGCCAGCCGCTTGGTGCCGACGGCCGCGGCGGCCGGCCCGATGCGCACGAGCACGAAGATCTCGGCCGCCAGGGCGACCGCGAGCCGGCCCCAGCCCGGCACGCCAGAGCGCGCAGCGAGAATGCCTCCCGCCGCCACCACCGCCGCGGGCAGCGCCGGCACGGCCAGGCGCGAGAGCGGCATCCAGTCGCCGCCGGCCAGGGCGATGGCGACGAAGTGGACCAGCACGGCTGCCTGTAGGCCGCGCACCCACGGCGGCAGACCGCGCCAGGCGAACAGCGCCGGCGGTCCCGCGAGCAGCAGGCAGGCGAGCGCGTAGTAGGCGCCGTGGGTGAGATCCGACGGCTTGGCCAGCACCGCCAGCGGCGCCGGCCGGCCGAAGACGGCCGCGCGGATGGCGGCCACGGCAACGAACGGCGCCGCCGCGAGCAGCAGACGCGCCGCGCGCACGCGAGCAGCCTCGCGCCAGCCCTGGCCGCGGGCCGGCGCCGCGGCCAGGGCCAGAGCCCAGGGCAGCGCCTCGGGCCGCAAGCCGGCGACGAGACCGGCACACGCGGCGGCCGCCTTCTCGCACCGAAGGCAGCGCGCCGCGACCGCCGCCGCTCCGAGCCCGAGCGCCAGCCCCGTTTCCATCCCCGCGGCGCTCCACGCGCCGAGTGGAGCGGAGCAGACCACGAGCGCCAGGGCGGCCCAGCGCGCACGCGAGCCGCCCATCGTGCCTACGGCCATGCCGAGCAGCGCCGCGCCGGCCAACCAGCAGGCCATGCCCAGCTTCTTGGCGGCGCCCAGGGCCGCCAGCACGCCGCCGTCCGCCCAGAGCGAAAGAAGCGGCGCCCAGCCGAGCGGCGTCACGCCGTCAGTGACCGGCCCGGTCACGTTGAAGCGATAGCCGGCGCCAGAGGCCAGGTTGGCGGCGTAGCGCGCGCCGATGAGCGCGTCGTCGACCGTGAAGTCGTAGAGCAGGATCGCCGGCACGGCGGCGCATAGCGCACCGAGCAGCCCGGCCCAGGCGATGGCTCGCACGGCGGGACGCGCCACTCAGCCGCCCGGACAGGTGAGCGTCAGGTTGCCGGCAGGATCGGCGCTGCACAGCTCGCCGCAGGGCTCTTGTGCCAGGCACTCGCAGCCGGGCGCGCCCGAGCAGGCCGGGGGCAGCGCGTGGCAGGAGTACTCGTCGGGGACGCCGACCACGTCGGAGACGAGGCGCCGGCAGTAGAAGGCCGTCGCCTCACAGAAGAACGGGCCACAGCCGAACAGACCGGGGGGCGGCTGGCAGCCGCCCGTGATGCTCAAGTCCTGGCCGGAAAGGGCGCCGCCGCAGGCGTTGCCGCCCACCGTGCCGTCGCACAGGCAGACCGGCTCATAGGACAGATCGCAGCCCTCGGGGCGAGGCACGCACAGGCCGGGCTCGCCCTGGCCGCAGCGGTCGTCGGGGTAGTCGCAGTACTTGTTTGCGGCGCAAGGCTGCCCTGGGCTGCACGTCCCGGCAACCGGCGTGCAGGTGCCTCCCTCGGGCCAATGGGCGCCGGACGGACATTCAGGCGCGCCTCCGCCCGGGCAGATCGGATCGACCGGCGCGCCGGTGGCGTCGTCGCAGCAGGACACGAACGACTCGCACGGCCCCCCTGCCCCGCCGCTCGATGCGCTGGAGGACGAGCCGCCGCCGACGCCGCCGGCAGCCCCTGTACCGCCGCCAGGCTGCTCGGTCACGGTGGTGCCGCAGCCGGCCACCGCCAGGATGACCGCCAGCGCTAGGAACTTCGGTGTAGGCCGGATCATTGCTTCTGCCTCCCGTGGCTGGCCTCGCCGCGCCAGCTAGAGCTTAACCCTTTGCGGCGTGCTCAGCCCGAAATCGTGCATGTTGCGCGATTCTCGCCCGCACAACTGGCTATGATGCCAGTAGCGAGGGTCGGTGCCGAAATGCTGCGCGAGCTCGTGAGCCTGAGCCTGGTGTCGCTCTCGGCGATCTTCTTCTCATGCTCGACGGGCTCGGCGAGGGACTGCCGGCAGCGCTGCGGCCGCACTGAGCGCGGCGGCGCCCGTGCTGCGCTGGTGCAGCGACGAGAGCGTTGTTGCCTCGTGCTATGCTGTCTGCGCATCGTACGATGTGTCCTCCCTCGTTGTCGGCCTGCTCTTCCCGTGCGTGCCTTGGCGGCCTGACTCTGTGCTGCCTCCTGGGCAGCGGCTGCGCGGCCGTGCAGCCCTGGGAGCGCGGTATCCACAGCCGGGCGTGCATGAGGCCCGAGCCAGATCCGCTGGGCCAGCGGATCGAGGCGCACGTGCACGAGTACCGCGAGGGCTCGCTCGGCGCAGAGGCGACTAGCGGGGGCGGGTGCGGATGCAACTAGCCCCCCGCGAGCGCGCTGCCGGTGCCATCGGCCTGACCGTCGCCCTCGGCTTCGTGCCGGTGCTCCGGGCGCAGCCCGAGGCGGCGGGCAGCGGCAGCGTCTCCGGCCACACCGGCGTCTACGCCGACTCGGACTCGACCCATGTGGTTACCACCATCGTCCAGGGCAACGTCGCCCTGCCGGCGGGCGTCGCGCTCGGGGCTGACTTGCTGGTGGACGTGATCTCCTCGGCCTCGGTTGACGTCGTGAGCGCGGCCTCGCCCGCGGTAGACGTCGTGTCGGGCGCCAGCCCTGGCTTCCGCGAGGTGCGCTGGCAGTGGAGCGGGCGCGCCGGGATCTTCGTCACCCCCGAGGTCGATCTCTGGCTCGGCTTCACGCACTCGACCGAGAGCGACTGGGACTCATACGCGCCCGCGGCTGGCGTCGGGGCGGATCTGGCGCGCCGGAATACGCGGCTCGTCGCCAGCTTCGCCTTCGGACACAACGATATCGGCAAGGCCGGCGAACCGCGCTTCGCGGCGCTGCTGCGCACGTACGGCGCCGACGTCGGCCTGACCCAGCTCGTTGATCGCCGGACCCTGCTCGGCGCAAGCTACGCCATGCAGCTCGCGTATGGTCTCCAGGCAAGCCCCTACCGCCGGGGCGACATCGGGGGGACGCACCAGGCAGCGGCCGAGGCTCACCCGGACTTGCGCCGGCGGCACGGCTTCACCGCGCACGGGCTGCGCTATCTCGGCGCGGGGGTTGCCTTGGACGGACGCTACCGCTTCTACCTCGACGACTGGGGGGTGAGCGCGAGCCTACTCGCCGCCACGCTCCGTCTCGAGCTTGGCGATCACTGGGACCTACGTGCGCTCGGGCGGGGCTACTTCCAGTCCGGCGCCTACTTCTGGCGCGAGCGCTACGCCTTGCCGGCCGACTACGTGAGCGCCGATCGCGAGCTGTGCACCTTCTGGGACGCGGGAGGTGGCCTGCGTCTCGAGTGGCATCGGGCCGGCTGGACGGTGGGCGGCAAGCTCGACGGCTACTACTACCGCTTCCTCGACTATGCCCGGCTCGACCATCGCGTCGTGCTGCTGGCGGGGATAGGAGGCTCTCTCACGTGGTGAGCTGCCGCTGCCCGCGACGGCCCTCGCCCGCGCGGCTGCTCGGCTGGCTCGGGCTCCTCGGCGCGGCCGCGATGGTGGCCTGCACGACCGGCTCTGCCGCGGCGCCTGGCCGCGTGCGCGCCGATGCCCTGACCTTTGCCTTGCCCGACCTTCACGGCCGGCTGGTCCGGCCCCAGGACTACCGCGGCCGCGTCGTCCTGGTGGATGTCTGGGCAACCTGGTGCAAGCCCTGCAGCCAGTCCCTACCCTTCTACGCGCGGCTCTCTCGCGCCTTGGCACCGCAAGGCCTGGTCGTGCTGAGCGTGAGCATCGACGAGGACGATGATGACGTGCGCCAATTCGTGGCCGAGCGACCCCTGCCCTTCGTCGTGCTGCGCGATCCGCGGGGCACGGTGCCCCGAAGGCTCGACAGCGACGCCATGCCCGCGGCGGTGCTGATCGGCCGCGACGGGCGAGCGCGGCTGGTGCATGCCGGCTTCCGTGACGGCGACCAGGCACAACTTGAGTCCGCCATCCGCCGGGCCCTGGCCGAGCCGGTCCCGTAGGCCGGCTCGCATCCGGGCGGCCGGAGCGCGGCACCGCGCACCGCGTGAGGAGAGAGGGGTTCCAGCCAACCCGACTACACCGCCTTGGCGCTGGCATCCCGAGCGATGCACCCGCCGTCAGCTTCAGGGCGACACCCAGCCGCGATCACGGCCGACTCGGCGAGCCGTCGTTGCCCGCGGCGCCCTTGCCTCTGCCTTCCGCTTCCAGTACGACCGCGCCGACCTGTTGCTCGCGAAGGCAGTAGCCCGGTGCGCCCCATCCTGGATCTCGCGATCGCCCGCCGCGTGCTGACGTTGGGCGCCCCGGTGATCTTCGCCATGTTGAGTCAGGCGAGCATCAACCTGGTGGACACGATCTTCGTCGGCCGGCTGCCCCGCGACGTGGCCACCGCCGGGCAGTCCGCCCTGGGCATCTCTCTGCCGCTGTTCTGGATGTTCGGGGGCGCGTGCTCGGCCCTGGGCGTCGGGACGCAGGCCATGGTCGCGCGGCGCTACGGCGAGGGAAACCGCGAGGGCGCCGGCGCGGTGCTGGCCAACTCCGTCCTGCTGGCCGTGCTGGCCAGCGCCGTCGTGACGATCGCCGGCTGGCTGGCGCTGCCGGCCCTTTTCCGACTCATGCACGACGATCCCAGCGTGCGCGAGCTCGGCACGACCTACGCCCGCCTGCGCTTCGTCGGCATCGTCTCGATGGTGGGGACCTTCTCGTTCAAGGCATTCTACGACGGCACCGAGCGCACCTGGGTGCACCTCGTCGTCGCCATCGTGATGAACCTGGCCAACATACTTCTCGCCTGGCTGCTGGTGTTCGGCAAGCTCGGCTTCCCCCGGCTGGAGGTGGCCGGCGCGGGCATTGCGGCCGTCATCGCCAGCTTCCTCGGTCTGCTCGGGATGATGGCCTTCACGTTCCGGCGCGGCGACCGCCGCGACTTCCGGCCCTATCGTGCGAGCAACATCAGCGGCCGGCAGCTCTGGGCCATCGCCAAGCTCTCCCTGCCGTCGGGCGCGGCAACCTTGGTGGTGATGACCGGCTTCCTCATGGTGCTGTGGGTCGTAGGGAGGATCGACGAGCTTACGCCCCGTGCCGGCTCGGTGCACACGGCCGGCTCGAAGATCATCATGGACATCATGTCGCTGTGCTTCATCGGCTGCATGGGCCTGGGCACGGCCACGGCCACGTTGGTGTCCAAGAGCCTCGGGGAGAGCAAGCCGGAGCTGGCGGAGCGCTACGGCTGGGAGGCGATGAAGGTCGGCGCGGTGGTCTTCGGTCTGCTCGGCGTGCTCGAGGCCGTCTTCCCCGACGCGGCCCTGGGCGTGTTCACCGCGGACGCGGCCGTGATCGACGCCGCGCGCAGCTCCATGCGCCTGATCGGCGGCCTGGAGTTCATGGTGGCGATAGGGCTCATCGCCACCCAGTGCCTCTTCGGCGCGGGCAACACCCGCTTCGTGATGTTCGCCGAGCTCACGCTGCACTTCGGCGCGCTCATCCCGCTCTCATACGTCTTCGGCGTGCTCATGGACTGGGGTGTGCTCGGCGTCTGGATCGCCGCCGCCGTCTACATCGTGGGGCTGACGTGCACGATGGTCGTCAAGTTCGCCGCCGGGGGCTGGAAGACCATCAAGATCTAGGGGCGTCGGGCCGGTCGCGAAACACCAGCCAGAGCGCGGCCGGCAGCGCCGTGAAGTCCGCCACCATCGAGAGCAGGAAGGCGAGCGCCGTCAGCAGCCCGAACTGCCGGAAGGGCGGCAGGTCGGCCAGCGCGAAGGCCAGGAAGCCGCCGGCATTGATCAGCGTGGCGAAGAAGATCGCCCGGCCGGAAACCGTGAACGTGTGCCGGAGGGCCTGCTCGACCGAGGCGCCGAGGCGCTTCTTCTCCTGGTAGTGGTAGAAGAAGTGGATCTGGTCGTTCTCCGAGGTGCCCAGCACCGTCGAGGCGATGAGGATTGTGGCCACATTGAGCGTCATGCCGAAGACGCGCATGGCGCCGAACATCACCAGGATGGCGAAGAGCGAGGGGATCATCGCCAGAAGGCGCGCCGCCCCGGAGCGGAACACGAGCAGGAAGGTGCAGAAGATGACGAGCACCGTGAGCTCGAAGCTCTCGACCAGCGTGGGCACGAGGCTCTGCGAGACGCGCGCCTGAAGGGGCGCCAGCCCGACGAGCTTGAGCTCGAAGCCGCTCAGGGCAGGGTGCTCGGCCGCGGTCTTGCTCCAGAGCCGGCGCACCGTGGCCGCGAGCCGCTCGAAGCCCTCGTGATCGACGGCGTGCGAGACGACCGAGACGTGGGTCTGCGCGAGCGAGTGCTTCTGGACGAAGCGCTGGAGCAGCGGCTCGATCGCCACCAGCCCCTCGAGATCGGCGGCCGCCTCCTCCATCGCATCGGCATCGGTGGGCCAGGCGTCGCCCCGGCCGCCCAGGTAGCGCACGAGCCGCAGGATGGTGGTCGGGCCGACGGCCGCGCCCACGTCCGGATCGGCCTCGAGCGCCTGCTGGAAGCGATCCAGGCCCGTCAGCACCGCCGGCTCGGACACGCTCCCGAGGCCGCCCTTCAGCCAGACTTCGGAGATCGCCAGCCCCGGCATGACCTGCTCGGCGCGCCGCGTGTCCGCGTAGAGCGTCGAGCTCTCGTTGATGTACTCGACCGGGTTGGTCAAGACGCGCATGTGCGGCACGTAGCCGGGCAGGCCGAAGAGGGCGACCGCGCCGCAGGCCGCGAGCAGCACCGAGCCGGCCACGAGCGGCCAGCGCCAGCGCCAGCTCGCGCCGATCAGCCACCCTACGACCAGCGCGAACCAGGGCGCGGCCACGCGCCGCTCCTGCTGCGTCGGAGCCCGCAGGACGCGCTGCAACGCCGGGTACAAGGTGAAGACCACGATCCACGTGATGAACAGGCCCACGGCCACCCAGATCCCCATCTCCCAGATGGGATGGATCCGGGAGACGGTGAGGGCGGCGAAGCCGACGGCAGTCGCGAAGATCGACGCGGTGCAGGCCACGAACTGGTTGGCCAGGGCGAAAGTGCGGTGCTCCTCCACGGGCCGGCCGGCGGGGCAGGCCACGAAGCGCGAGTGCAGGTAGACGAGCGAGGCCGTGGCCGTGACCAGGATGGTCATGGGCACCATGGGCGAGACAATCGTGAGCACGCCGCCCGTGAGCCCGACGTAGCCCATGGCGAGCGCCACGCAGGCCGCGAGCGTGAGCAGGAAGGCGAGCAAGGCCCGAAACGAGCGGTACAGGCCGAGCGTGAGAGCCACCACGAAGGCGCCGAAGAGCACGAAGTACAGGGGCGCGTCGCGCTTGGTGTCGTCATGCAGCTTGACGTTGACGTAGGGCAACCCGACCCGGCGCACGGCCCGCAGGGGCGGGCCGCTGCCCCCGGCCGCCGCGATGACCCGCTCGACGGCGTCCAGGGCCTGCCGGCGCTCGGCGTAGCCCTGCTCGGCATAGCCCTGGACGTCGAGCACCAGCGCCACGGCCAGGAAGTCGTCGCCGACCAGCCCCTGCCGGCGCAAGAGCGCGGTGCCGCGGGCGAAGTCGCGGAAGGCACGGCACTGCTCGGGCGTGACAGCGAAGTCGGCCTTGGCCCGGCGGAACATCGACAGGGCCGAGCTCATCTGCACGCGGGGCAGGCCCGCGAGCCCCCGCTCGATCCGATCGAGGCGCTGGAGCACGCCGGGCGCGAAGGGGTCGTCGGCCTCGAAGATCAGCACGGCATACTCGCCCGCGCCGAAGACCTTCTGGAAGGCGCGCAGCTCGACCCGCTCGGGATCGTCCGCGGCGATCAGCCGGTCGATGCTGTTGTCCGAGTGCACGCGCACCGCGAAGTAGACGGCGGGCGGCAGGAGCAGAGCGTAGAGCACGAGCAGCGGCCAGCGCCGGGCTACGACGAAGCCGAACAGGCGGAGCAGCCACGGGGCCGCGGCCCCCGCTTCCTCGACCGCGCCGCCGCCAGGGCGAGCGGGCGACATCGGCTCGGTGCTCACGAGACCAGGCCCGTAGCACGGGAACGCGGGCGCCGGCGAGACAACCGCCGGCCGCCGCACGCTCCGCAACGAGACTCAGAACCGCGCCTTGTACTGCTTGGGCACGCCTTGGGGAAAGCGTGCCCAAGCCCTGAGCTCCGAGCACTGCTCGGGCAACGAGTCGCGCACCGACGCGATCACGGTCGAGGGCACGCTGACCAGAACCCAGGCCGGCCCTGTGTAGATCGCCCAGTAGCCATGGGCCACGCCCAAGCCCGCCCCGAGCACCGCCCAAGGGACGAACACCGCCGCCTCCTCGGCGTTGCCGCCCACCAGAGTGATGTCGCGCACCTCGCGCCAAGCCACCCGCACGTACGCTTCCGGACCGACTGCATTGAGCAGCACGAACACGCTTTCGCGGTCGCAGCCCACCAGCTCACCCCAGACATCCGGCTTCTTGTGGCGGATGCCGTGACGATCTCGCGTCTGCTTGGTGGTGATGTGCGCCTGGCTGCCGAACGCCTCCTCGGGCGATCCCCGCGCCGGCGGCTGCCGCACGATGGCAGGAGCGCAGCCGAGCCAGACGCAAGCGCCGAGACACACCGCAGGCCCGACCCGGGCCGCGCTCGCCGCTGGCCGCGCGCGGCTCACGGCCTGCCTCCCGCGCCTAAACGGCTCGCCTCGAACACCGCGGCCATCTCCGCCTCCACCGCCTTGTAGCGTGGCGCCAGCTCGCGCAGCGCGGCGGCCGGGTCGTCGAGGTAGCGCCACGCCGTGGGGATGTCCTCGTCGCGCAGCCAGGAATCGCGCATCCACTCGTGGTAGTAGCCGCGGCTCTCGAGGAAGTAGCCCACGGCACCGCTCTCCGAGCCGGGGACGGCGAAGCGCAAGACCACCTCCTGTCCCGGCAGCGTGACGAGCGCAGCGGCGTCGCCTCGGAGCCAGGCCTCGACGCGCGCCGGATCGAGACCCCGCGCCGCGACGAGCTCGGGCGCGCTCCGCACGCCGGGCAGAGCACGGGCGACGATAGGCGCCAGCCCAACGCTGTCGATGCGCCAGTTGGCCCGCGCCATCTCCAGGCGCACCTGGACGGGCTCGTTCGGCCGGTCGAGCCTGAACGGCACGACAAGCGTGGAGCGCGCGATCGGCCCGAGATAGGCGATCCCGCCGGCGCGGCGCCAGGGGCCCGGTCCCTGCCGAAAGGCGATGTCGAGATCCCCGAGCGTGCGACCGAAGCGGTCCATCCTGGCGAGAAGCTGCCGGTCGCCGCGCTCGATGCCGGCCAAGAACGCGCCGTAGCCGCGGCCCAGCAAAGCGATGACGTGGTAGAGCACGTAGGTCATCATGAGGCTGTTGCGTGCGGTCACGACCAGGCCGGCATCGGTCGTGGCCGGCGCCCCGAAGCCCAGCTCGAGGTGAGTGCGCGCGGCGAGGTCTGCGGGATCGCTCTCGGGCAGCAACTCGATCCCGTCGCGCTCGGCGACGAGCGGGCACACCTCGCGTTCCCACGTGCACGCCTCGGCCGCGTGCCTGGGCCCTACCGCCACGAAGTCGCGCTCGTGCGTGCGTAGCACGGTCGAGCCAGGCGGCCCGAGCACGCTCACGACGCCGAGGGAGCGGACGACGTGGGTTTCGAGCGCCTCGTTGCGCATGGCCACGGTCACGAACCCGCGCTCGGGCACGGCATCGCTGAGCGCGTCGAGATCGGTGGCCTCGAGCGCGCGCGCCACGCTCGTCGAGAAACCCTCGGCCTGGAGGCGCCAGCTCTTGCCGGCCGGCACGTAGAATGTGGGGCACGATCCGAAGCACGCCTTGGGGTTCACGGCGCAGGCCACTGCCCCGCCGATCATACCCGCCGTGGCGATCATCATGGGGATGGCTCCGTAGCGAAACTCGTAGCCGCTCGTCTGCACGACCGCCAACCCGTTGAGGGGCACGCGGAGCCGTCCCCGCGCCAGAAGCGCGCGCTCGACGTCGTAGAGGCTGCCGGTGCCCTCGATGTGGTCGCCGACGCGTCCCCACTCTTCCAACACGCAGAGCTGGCCGCCCTGCATGTGGAACTTCGTGGTGGACGAGCCCGACGCAGGCAGCGACTCCGGTGAGTGGAGCCGAGGCACCGCGTTGCATCCGGCCACGGCCACGGCGAGCGCGGCTACCAGGGCGCTTGCCATCGGGGCTACGGGGCGAGCATGCACGACGGCCAGCCCTCAGTCTGGCGGCATGCCCGGCCCGAGCGAGTCGAGCCGGATGCGGGCGATGGTGGTGCGGCCGATTTCTGCCAGCACGAAGACCTCCTCGCAGGTCAGGCCGATGGGGGTCTGAAGCATGGGGTCCGGGTACTTGCCCGGGATCTGCCATGCAACCCCGTCGCTGAGCCGCACCACGTAGGAGTTGTTGCAGCAGCCCTCGTGCGCCGCGTAGCCGCAGCCGACGACGAACCCGGAGCAGCCGATGCACTGGGACGGCTGCGAGCGAAGCCTGCGGGCCGTGGCCTTGACCTTCTCCGGGTCGGTGGTGAACTTGGCGGTCATGATCGACCGGATCGGCCAGGGCTCTTCGCTCGGCTCTGTCTTGCCCTCTCCGTAGCTCCACACCATGTCTACCCCGTCCGTGCCGAGATCGCCGGCCTCGCGCGTGTAGTCGTCGATCCAGCGGATGAAGGGCCGCGCTCCGCCCTCCGGCGTCCAGACGTTGATGCCGCCGCTTATCAACGTTGATGTCGCCCAGAAGAAGACATCGCCGCTCAGCAGCATCTGGCCAGGGTGCAGACCCTCGGGGTCGACGGCAGGCGAAGTGATGAAGATGTCGTACGCCATCGACCAGGGCGAGGCGAGCAACTCGAAGGCCGGCCCGATGCGCACCACCCAGTTGGCGCTCTGCCTCCACGAGTACAGGTCGTCATCGGTATAGTGCGCCAGCACCTTTGGATAGAGGTCGTCGACGGCGCCGGCAATGGCGCCCCCGTGCGTGGACTCCTGCA
>JACQWT010000427.1 GCA_016209145.1 Deltaproteobacteria bacterium
CGCGGGCGGTACGACCAAGTGCGGGAGCAAGTGCGTGGACACGGCCTTCGACTTGGCCAACTGCGGCGGCTGCGGCAAGGCATGCGGACCAGGGGAGATCTGCTCGGCCGGGCAGTGCGCCCTGGAGTGCACCGGCGGGACGGTCAAGTGCGGGAACAAGTGCGTGGACACGGCCTTCGACCCGGCCAACTGCGGCTCCTGCGGCAAGGCCTGCGGCCCGAACGAGGCGTGCGCCCAGGGCAAGTGCACGAGCCTGTGCCCCCAGCCGCTCGTGATGTGCAACAACGTCTGCACCAACACCGCCTTCGACCCGGCCAACTGCGGCTCCTGCGGCAAGATCTGCGCGGGCGCTCCGGGCGCCGCGGCGGTGTGCGCCAAGGGCGTATGCGGCATCGTCTGCGCCGCGGGCCGGGGCAACTGCAACGGCAGCGACGGCGACGGCTGCGAGATTGACTTGTCGGCGGATGTCAACAACTGCGGCCTTTGCGCCAACAAGTGCCCGGCGGTGGCAAACGGGACGGCGGCCTGCGCGGGCGGGAAGTGCGGCGTCGGCCAGTGCAACGCCAACTTCGCCGACTGCGACAAGAACGCGGGCAACGGCTGCGAGGTGAGCCTGCAGGCCGACGCGAAGAACTGCGGCTCCTGCGGCAACGCCTGCCCGGGCGGCCAGATGTGCAACGCGGGAGTGTGCACGGCGTGCGTGCTCATCACGAGCAACGACGGCTATGGTCACCACGGGAACTGCGGCGGCTGGAACGGCTGCGGCAATGCGGCGACCTGCGCTCAGTGGGCATGCGAGGTAAAGGGCTACAAGAGCATGTGCTCCTTCGGCAAGGAAGCGCCCTGCAACAGCGGGCAGTTCTCCACGTGCCATCTGTTCTACAGCCAGGGCAACATCCAGTGGAACTGGGGCACGGGCTGCGCGGTGATGGGCGTCGGCGACATCAAGTGCAAGAACTAGTCCGCCGCGGCCGATGCCTTCTTGCTTCGCCACCTCGCGGGCGCTCGCCCTCGCGGGCGCCTTGCCCCTCGTCGCCGTGCCGGCGCGTGCCGGCGAGGAGCAGGTGTACCTGGACTATCGCGCTCCGGCCGCGTGCCCCGCGCGCGACGACTTCATGCGGCAGGTCGCGGCCCGCACGCCGCGGGCGCGCTGGGTCGAGCGCGCCCAGGCGCAGCGCTCGTTTGCGGTTGCCGTCACGCGGCGGGGCGCCGACTTCGCGGGCCGGCTGACC
This sequence comes from Deltaproteobacteria bacterium, assembly GCA_016209145.1. Taxonomy (GTDB): domain Bacteria; phylum Myxococcota_A; class Polyangia; order Polyangiales; family Polyangiaceae; genus JACQWT01. Next base: position 1,233 of record JACQWT010000427.1, read on the forward strand.
ATCCGTCCCCGGAGCGGTGCCCAGTCCGCCCGGCGCGACGTGGTCGGGACGAGCTGCGTCGATGTCGTGTCGGCCCTGGCGCTCGTGACGGCGCTGGCCATCGATCCCAAGGCACGGGCGCAACCGGAGCCGGCGCCGGCGGCGGGCGAGCCATCGAGCCCGCCGGCGACAGCCGGACTGCCGAGCTCGCCGGGATCGGCAGAGCCGTCCGGCGGCCCGCCGCCCCCGTCCGGTGGCTCGCCGGCAGAGCCGGAAGCGGCCCTGCCCGCGGCCGGCGCGGGCGGTTTGGCAGCGACTGGCGCTCACTCCCCCGTGGGGTCAGCGGCTGCGGGGCCGCCCGCGCCCGCTCCCGCCGCGGCCGCGCCGGGCGCAGCGTGGGGACCGGCGCCGTCGCCGGCCGCCCCGCATCGCACCAAGCTGCCGGACGGGTGGAGTCAGCCTCGTGGCGTACCCGGCGTTCGTGGATCTGTCACGCCACGGCCCGGGCTGGCAGGCGCCGAGCCTGCGGCTCGCGTTTTCCTACCTTCCCGAGCGGGACGTCGAGCAGGTGGTCGGCTCCCCGGCGGGTCAAGTGGGCACGGCGGAGCTGAGCCGGTTTGCCGGGGAGCTATCCGGCTGTCCGCTTCAGATCCGGTTTCGACCCACACTGGTGCTCAGGCCATGCCTCGGGGTGCAGGCGGGAGCTCTGCTGGCTACGGTAGGCGGGGTCGACGAGCCCGCCGACCAGGTCGTGCCGTGGCTGGCCGGGACCATGCCGCTGCGCCTGCAGTACAGCCCCCTGGACTGGGCACTGATCGAGCTCAGTGCCGAGCTGGGCGTGCCCCTGGTGCGCCATCGTTTCTACTTCGAGCCGGATCTGACCGTGCTCCAGGTGAGCCCGATTTTCGCGGCGCTGGGCTGGCAGCTTCCGCTAACCACCGGAGTCCCGCGCGCCTGTCGTTTTTCGTGATCGGCGGGACAGGCCGGGACCATCAACCAAATGCGATGATCCAGGCTCGGGCTCTACCCGGGGGGCAGGCGCGGCGCGCGCCGGCTCTGCCTCGGAGCGGGCTGTGCCTCGTGGAAGATGCCCCTGCGCGCGTGCGGCGGATCTTTGGGGAGCAGTGCCGGTTCGTGTGGCGCTACCTCCGGCGCCTGGGCTTGAGCGAGGCCGAAGCCGACGACGTGGCGCAGAAGGTCTTCATGGTGCTGGCGCGCCGCATCGATGAAGTCGAGCGCGACAAGGAGCGCTCTTTCCTGTGCGGTACGGCCGTGCGCGTGTGCTCGGAGCACCGGCGGCGTCAGGCCCAGCGCCTGGAGCTGGCGCAGGGGGCGGCGCTGGGCGCAGGCGAGGGGGCGCCTTTGCCGGACGACATTGCCGACCGCCGGCGCGCGCGTGCGCTGCTCGACGAGGTGCTCGGGAAGATGGGCTTGGATCTTCGGGCGGTGTTCGTGCTCTTCGAGCTCGAGGAGAGGAGCATGGCGGAGATCGCCGAGCTGCTTGGCTTGCCTGCCGGCACCGTGGCGTCACGGCTGCGCCGGGCTCGGGAAAGCTTCAGGGCCATCGTCCGGCGCATGCGCGCCGGCGGCCAGCTCCCTGGAGGTGGACGATGAAGGAACCGCAGCGACTCATCGATGGGGCAGGGGACGAGCTCGAGATCGCTCTGCTGGCCTCGGCCGCCGAGGACGACGGGCCCAGCGCGGCGGCGATGGGGCGGATGCTCGTCGCCCTCGGCATAGGGGGTGGGCTCGGCGTGGCCGGCGCGGCGGCGGCGGCCCCCACCGCGTCGGGAGCCGCGGCGGCGGCGGCCGGCAAGGGGGCGGCGGCGGCCGCCGCCGGCAAGGGTGCCGTTTTGGCGGCGGCCGGCCAGGGCACCGTCGCAGTGCTGGCCAAGTGGGCGGTCATCGCCGCGGTGGGAGGCATCGGCACGTGGGGGATTGTCGAGCACCTGATCGCTTCGGACGGGCCCCCGTCCGGGCCGTCGGCGGCGGTGCTCGCGCCAGGGACGGCGCCGATGCGGGCGCCCGGGACGGGCCTTGCGGTGCAGGTGCCGCGCTCCGGGGCGG
>JACQWT010000106.1 GCA_016209145.1 Deltaproteobacteria bacterium
AGTACTTCCAGTACGCCCGGTTCACGGCGCAGAACAGCCCCTTCAAGGCGGGCTGCGACAGTGAGTCCTACGACAACTACATCTACGTCAACCGCGACGGGGAACGCCTCGACGTCTACACGGTCGAGTTGCTCGACTCGGACGGCGACGGCAAGCTCGAGCCCAACCAGCACCCCGACAACCCGGAGGCGCCCGGTCCCATCGAGCAGCGCGTGCTCACGTACATCAAGACCTACGACATCCCGGAGCTCGGCCCGGTCAACGCCAGCGAGCTGTACGCCGCTTCGGACCGCATCTACTTCCTCAACTGGGACGTGCCCGGCGCCATCTTCGAGCACGTCTTCGCCACGGGCGTGACGACCAAGATCATCGATGCGCCGCCGCCCGGCGACCGCTTCCCGGTGATGGGCTTCGACCCCGTGGAAGGGCGCTGGTACACGGGCGTGCACTACGAGCGCACGGTGTTTTCCTATCACGCGCCCAGCAAGACCTGGGTGGCGGAGTTCAAGTACCCGGATCTGGCGGGCGACCACATGGATGGCATGGAGGTCATCACCGATCCCAACACCGGCACGAGCTACGTCTACGTCAGCGACATGACCTCCGACTTCCTGGGCCAGTACCGCCGGGCGCAGGGAGGCAACTGGGTCCAGGTGAACCTGTTCGAGTACGCCGGCGCCTCCGGCGAGATGGTCGAGGGCATGGGCTTCGGCCCGTTCAACCACTTCTGGGCCTCCGGGTATCCGGAGCACTCGCTCTTCGAGATCGGCGGCGGCGACCTGGCCAAGTACACCGAGCCGAGCAAGCCGCCGCGGTAGCCCAGCCGGCAGCGCCCGCAACCCAACCTGTTCCGCAGGAGCGATCCCGGCTCGAATCACACAAACTGTGTGATTCGACGGTCGATCACCGACCGTTCGCCATCCGAATCACACGTTTTGTGTGATTCACCGGCCGAACGGTGGGTCACGGGAGGGCTTGCCGGCCACGAGCGCCCGCAGGCTCGGGCCGAAGCGGGGATGGCGGGCCAACCCGCGCGCCGCCGGCGCCTCGGACGGGCCGCCCTTCGTGCGGATGGCGCGGGCCAGCGCCGCACGCTCGCCCGCGCTCCACGTCTCCAGCTCGGGCACCATGGCCAGAAGCGGCGCCAGCGCCGCGAGGGCCGCGCGCTCGTCGGCGCTCCAGTCGCGAAGCGACTTCGCTCCAAGCAGGGGCGTGACCAGGCGCACGCTCTCCCGCTCGGCGCGTCTGCGGTCGCCGCCGAAGCGCTCGGCCACGAAACGGTTCAGGCGCAGGCCCAGGCCGCCAAAGTCGAAGGGCCGACTTTGGCCCTGCGAGAGATCGAACTGCGCCCGGGTGTGCGAGAGCCGGCGCAGCATCCCCGGGCTGGAGCGGTAGCCCGGCGTCTCGCGCATGCGCTCCTCCTCTGCCCGCGCCAGCGCCTCCACGCGGGGGCTCTCGGCGCGGAAGCCGAGCCGGCGGTAGAACCAGAACGCCCCGGAGCGAATGGCCTCGGGGTTGCCCTCGCCCATGCCGTAGGGGACGAGGAAGTAGTGTAGGGCCCCCAGCACATGGCGCAGCACGCGCATGAGCTGGGCGTAGACGAATCGGATCTCGGCGCCGCGCATCTCGGGGAAGAGATTGATGCCCATCTCGCAGGCGCCGAGAAACACGCCTGCCGGGCCGTAGGCAAGGGGCACGCCGTTCTTGACGACGAGGAAGAAGTAGAGCGACTCCAAAGCGCAGCGGAAGGCGGGGCGAGTGCCGATGAGCACGACCTCGATCCCCCGGCGGCAGGAGCAGCGCATGACGTCGCGGGCCTCTGCGTAGATGAGCGGGTAGATCTCCAGGTTCCGGCTGCACAGGGCGGCAAGCGAGGCGCGCAGCAGCCGCCTGGCGTCGGCCTGGCCGAGCGGCCGCGGCAACGCCAGCGGCTCGCGGATGAGCGGCTCCAGAGGAAAGGGGCTGCGATCGATGTCACGGCGCTGGTAGTGAATGCGCCGGGCGCCCAGCTCCACCTCGCACCGGCCGGTGCCCGGCCGGTGCAGCGCGTAGCGCACGGGCAACTCGGCCCGGTCGAAGAGGGCGGCTTGCACGCGCTCGTCCAGGCCCGAGCCCGCGAGCAGGCCGAGCACGACCTCGAGGTCGGTGCGCACGCCGCGCGGCCGGATGGCGGCCAGCCACTCTTGCAAGCCGAGCCGATCGTCCTCCAGGCCGTCCACCTCGGCCGGAGGAAGCACGAGCCGCAGCGCGTCGAGCAGGGCCGAGTCGCTCTCGACCTCGTCCCAGTCGATCTCCAGGCAGCCGGGAGCAGCGCGAGCCATCTCGCGCACGACGCCCCAGTGGTAGGGGTATGACTGGGCGGCGCCGGGCAGCCCCCGGTTGCGTACCCGCGCCCCCTCGCCGCCTGCATGCACCACGCGCTCGCGCAGGGTTGCGACAAGCACAGCCGCACCGGCGCGCACCCGCGCGTCGTCCGGATAGGCCAGCATGAAGCCGAGCGCCTGCTGTAGCACGACGAGATCGGCCGGGCTCATGGGCCCGGCCGCGGCGATGCCACGGAGCAGCGCGAGCTTGCGCCGGGCGGCCTGCGGCCCGAACGAGCGGCAGGCGCGGTGCAGGGCGTGGACCGCAGACGCCTCGATCATGGTGGCACCCGCACGATACGCCACCCGACCGCGCCGGCCAACGGCCCCCAGAGCCCAGGGTGCCTAACCGAATTGGGGGTGCGGGCGAAAAAGCGAACCGCCAAGGCGCCAAGCACGCCAAGAAACCGATTGTTTTCCTTGGCGACCTTGGCGTCTTGGCGGTTCATCCGGCGGCGCTCCCCGGTTCCGGTAAGCACCCCAGAGCCCAGAGCGCGGGTTCGACTCGGGCGAGAAGATGCCGAGCTACTGAACGGCGATGCAGCGCCCGGGCCGCCGTGGTAGCGTGCCGCCACGATGGCGCTTCTGCCGGGGATGATGGTCACGCCATCGGTACGCCTCGCCGAGAAGATCGGCGAGGGGGGCATGGGCAGCGTGTGGGTGGCCGACCACCTCAGCCTGCGGACGCGGGTGGCCGTCAAGTTCATCACCCCGGAGCTGTTCCAGCAGAGCCCGGACCTCGCCAAGCGTTTCGGCCGCGAGGCCACAACCTGGCGGCGCAGATCAAGGGAGCGCACCGACTCACGGCTCGGCCGGGACCACGGCAGGGCCGCGGCCGGCGCCGAGCGCAACTGCCAAGGGAGTCAAGCATGAGGAGCGCAACTGGGGATTCTAGGGCACGCATCGCCACCGCACTTGCCGGCCTGGCCTTGCTCGCGCTGCTGGCGCTGCTCGCGCTGCCGGCGGCAGCGCAGCCGGCGCCGCCGCCGAACGCAGCCGACCGCGAGACCGCGCGCAGCCTTTTGAACGAGGGCGCGAAGAAGTTCGCGGCCAAGGACTTCAAGGCGGCACGCGCGGCCTTCAAGGCGGCCGACGACATCATGAAGGTGCCGACCACCGGCCTGGAGCTGGCCCGCGCGGAAATCGCCCTCGGCCTGCTGCTCGAGGCGCGCGATACCCTGATACGCGTGCAGAACCTGCCCGTGACCGCGGGCGAGGCGGCGCCGTTGGCGGCAGCGCGCAAGCAGGCCGCCGAGCTCGGCGCCGAGCTCGCCGCCCGCGTGCCCTCGCTGGCCGTGGAGGTCAAGGGCCTGCCCGCAGGCGTGACGCCGGAGGTGAAGATCGACGGCGCCCCGCTGCCGCCCTCGGCGGTGAGCTTGCCGCGCAAGCTCAACCCGGGCGAGCACGTGGTCGTGGTGAGCGCGCCCGGCTTCGCCGAGGCCAGGCAGACGGCCACGCTGGCGGAGCGCGAGCAGCGAGTCGTGACGGTGGAGCTCCAGCCGGAGAAGCCGGCGCTCGTAGGGCCGCCGCGCGGGCCGGTGCCACCGCCAGTGGCCCCGCCTGTTTCGCCGCCGCCGGCTGCCAAGCCGGCCCCACCGCCACCGGCCGCCAAACCGCCAGCCCCGGCACCGCCGCCCGCGACCTTTGGCCCGGTGGAGGCCAAGCCGGCCGAGCCGGAGGCGCCGGGCATCTCACCCGTCGCCTGGGTGGGCTTCGGCGTGGGCGCGGCCGGCCTCGTGCTCGGGACGGTGACCGGCATCGTCACGCTCTCGCAAGCCGGGGACATCAAGGAGCAGTGCCCGGGCGGCAAGTGCCCGGAGGCCCAGCGCGAGGACTACGACGGTGCGAAGGCGCTGTCCTACGTGTCCACGGTCGGGTTCGTGGTCGCCGGCCTGGGCGTGGCAACGGGGCTGGTCGGCCTGCTCGCCATCGGCGGCGAGCCGGAGCAGGCGGAGCCCGCGAGCCCGGCCGCCCTGGTGGTGCGGCCGGTGTTGGGGCCTGGGGTGGCGGGGCTGAGCGGGCGCTTCTGATCTCGCCGCGGGGCGAGCCACAAGGAGACGGGACCATGGAGACGAGATATGGTGGCGGGTCGCTGGTGGTTCTGGCCTTCGGCGTGGCCGTGATCTGCGCCGGCGCGTGCAGCAGCACGCCGCCTGCCGGCGGGACGGGCGGGGCGGGCGGAGCCGGCGGCGGCCAGGCGTGCCCGGGTGGTCTGGTCGACTGCCAGGGCACGTGCGTGAGCACCGGCACCGACCCGCAGAACTGCGGCACGTGCGGCAAGGCGTGCGCCTCGGGGCAGATCTGCTGGCACGGCAAGTGTGAGCTGAAGTGCCTGGGCGGCACCACCGAGTGCGGCAGCGTGTGCGCCGACACCGCCACCGACCCGGCGCACTGCGGCGGCTGCGACCAGGCCTGCGAGCCGGACAAGATCTGCTGGCAGGGCAAGTGCAGCAAGCATTGCGGCGGCGGCAGGACCAAGTGCGACAGCAAGTGCGTGGACGTGCAGGCCGACCCGGCCAACTGCGGCGGCTGCGGCAAGGCGTGCGCCGAGGACGAGGTCTGCTTCGCGGGCAAGTGCGGCCCGGGATGCACCGAAGGCATGACCGCGTGCAGCGGAAAGTGCGTGGACACCGAGCTCGATCCCTCCCACTGCGGCGCCTGCGACCAGGCCTGTGCCGAAGGCGAGATCTGCTCGGCCGGCAAGTGCGGCCCGGCATGCACCGGCGGCACGACCGCGTGCAGCGGAAAGTGCGTCGATACCGGGCTCGATCCCTCCCACTGCGGCGGCTGCGACAAGGCGTGCGCGCCGGGCGAGATCTGCTCGGCCGGCAAGTGCGCCATCGAGTGCGCCGGTGGAACCACCAAGTGCGGCAACAAGTGCGTGGACGTGCAGCTCGATCCGGCCAACTGCGAGAGCTGCGGCAAGGCCTGCGCCGGGGGCGAGGTCTGCTCCGCCGGACAGTGCGCCTTGCAGTGCACGGGCGGCACCACCAAGTGCGGCAGCAAGTGCGTGGACACGCTGCTCGACGCGGCCAACTGCGGTGGCTGCGGCAACGCCTGCCCTCAGGACCAGGTCTGCTCGGCCGGCAAGTGCGGCCTGGAGTGCGTCGGCGGCACCACCAAGTGCGGCAGCAAGTGTGTGGACACGCAGCTCGACCCGGCGAACTGCGGGAGCTGCGGCAAGGCCTGCGCGCAGGGCGAGGTCTGCTCTGCCGGCGCTTGCGCCTTGCAGTGCACGGGCGGCACCACGAAGTGCGGCAGCAAGTGCGTGGACACGCAGCTCGACCCGGCCAACTGCGGCTCCTGCGGCAAGGCCTGCGCGCAGGGCGAGGTGTGCTCTGCCGGCGCTTGCGCCTTGCAGTGCACCGGCGGCATGACCAAGTGCGGCAGCAAGTGCGTGGACGTGCAGCTCGACCCGGCCAACTGCGGGGGTTGCGGCAAGGCGTGCGGGCCAGGGCTGAGCTGCATCATGGCCGGCTGCCGAGAGCCCGGTGGGCACCTCTGGAGCAAGCGCTTCGGCAGCCCGTTGAATGACTACGGCTACGGAGTCGCGCTCGACGCCAACGGCAACGCGCTCGTGACGGGCATCTTCTCGGGAACCGTTGACTTCGGCGGCGGGCCGCTTCTGAGCGCGGGTATCTACGACATCTTTGTGCTCGAGCTCGGCCCCTCGGGCCAGCACCTCTGGAGCAAGCGCTTCGGCAGCTCGGGAGAAGACTACGGCCTCGGCGTCGCGCTCGACGCCAGCAGCAACGCGCTCGTGACGGGCCTCTTCTCGGGAACCGTTGACTTCGGCGGCGGGCCCCTGACGAGCGCGGGTAGCTATGACATCTTCGTGCTCGAGCTCGCGCCCTAGCCG
>JACQWT010000363.1 GCA_016209145.1 Deltaproteobacteria bacterium
AGCTGCTCTTTCCAGGCCCACCAGTCGTGGGGGTAGCGCTCGTCCCAGACCGAGTACCAGGCGGGGATGCGCTTCGACTCCAGGTGGCGAGCCACGTGCGCCGCCTGGTCGTTGCAGATCTCCCAGGGGCCGCGGCCGTGGCAGATGACGAAGTAGCCGCGCCGGAGCTTGCCCACGATGGCCTCGTCCGTGAGGCCGGGCAGGTAGGCGACGATGTCGTTGAAGTAGACCGTCTCGTCGTAGTAGCCGCCCAGCACGAAGGGGAGCGAGTAGACGCCGCTCAGGCAGATGCAGGCGTCGAAGCTGTCGGGAAACTTCAGCGCGAAGTTCAGGGCATGGTAGGCGCCGAAGCTCGTGCCGGTCGCGAGCAGCTTCTCGCCCGCGCCGAGCTCGCGGGCAACGTAGGGGACGACGTCCTGCACGATGCAGCGCTCGTAGGCCCGGTGGCGCTCGCCCATGTGCGGCCCGCGCGCCGGGTGGTTCCAGCCCTCCCAGTCGCGGCCGTCCACGCAGAAGACCTGGATGTCGCCGGCCTCGACGAAGGGCCCGAGCACGTCGAACATGCCGAAGCCCTCGTAGTCCCAGAAGCGACCCGAGAAGGTGGGGAAGACCAGCACGGGCTTGCCCGCGTGCCCGTATGCCTTGAGCTCGAAGTCCTGGCCGAGTTGGGGCGAGTAGAGCTTGCGGTACGAGACGTTCATGTCGCGAAGACGAGCTCCCGGAACTCGTGCACCGCCACCTCCTCGGTGGTGCGGTACAGGTAGCGCTGCCGGCCCATGCCGATCCAGTGCAGCGGCGGGTTCTCGCCGTGCTCGACGATGGCCGCGCCGTAGCGCTCCAAGATCTGTTCCTGGCTGTGCCGGTAGGGACGCTCCTTGCGGCCGGCGTACGCGCAGAAGAAGGGCTTGGCTTCGGGCAGCGCGACGGGCCGGCCGGTGAGCATGGCGGCATAGGCCGCGTACAGGTCGCAGTCGGCACTGAAGTTCATGAGGTCCAGGATCGGCCCGCCCGGCGGGCGGGCGTTGACCTCCACCGGGACGAGCTCGCCGCGGCCGGTCTCGAAGAACTCGAGGTGGAAGAACTTGCGTCTAATGCCGAACATGCCGACGATCGACCGGCCCATGGCGGCGAGGGCGGGCGGGATGGCGCGACGGGAGTAGAAGAAGGTGTCGCCGCCCGAGACGCTCTCCAGCACCCCGCTGCCGTAGACGAGCGAGCTGTCAAAGATGACGTTGCCGTCCCAGTCGGCCAGCCCGTCGTAGGTCACCATGCGCCCGTGCAGAAACTGCTCCAGCACGTAGGGCTCCGTGAGGCGCGAGAGGTAGAAGGCGAGCTCGGCGCGGTCGTCCACGCGGCGCACGCCCATCGCCCCGACCCCCAGATCGGGCTTGAGCAGCAGCGGGTAGCCGACCTCTTCGCCCAGGCGAAAGCAGGCTTCCCGGTCCCCGACCAGCAGGCCCGGCGCCGCGGGTAGGCCGTGCTCGCGGAACTGCTGCTTCATCACCGACTTGCGCTGGAGCCGCTCCAGGTCGGCCGGCCGGATGCCCGGCAGCCCGAGCGCCGCGTTGACCAGAGCCTCCAGCCGCATCCACGCTTCGTTGTGCGACTCGCACAGCTCGATCGCGCCCAGGTCACGCGTGGCGAGGACGCCCTCCAGCTCGCCCACCGCCCGGAGCACGTCGCCCGGGTCGTGCAGGTTGGCCCGAACGTACCAGAGCAGGTGGTCGCGCGTGCGCTCGGGCATCTCGAAGAAGGCAGCCTCGCCCACCCCCAGCACGTTCACGCCGGCCTGGGCGAGCGCGACGCTGAAGGAGGCGTAGTTGGGCGGGAAATCGGGCGAGATGTAGAGCAGGTTCATGGGCGCCATTGTAGCGCGCTCGTGGCAGCGCGCGAGCCGGCGGTGCAGACCGCCGGGCACGTAGCCCGCATCCTGCCCCTGAAGCTCCGTGAACGGACACATCGGGGCAAGATCACCCCTCGGAGAACCCCAACTTCACGCGCTTGCCGAGCAGTTTCGGGGCGCGTAGCGCCCGGAGCACGTCCTGCGTCCTCGTACCGCCAGCCTCCCGGTCGGCCAGCATTGTGGCCAGCAGCGCCCGCGCGGCATGGTCGATTGGGACCCTGTCCGTCTCCCACCGCGAAACCGTCTCCTTGGTGACCTTGAGCAGCTCCGCCAGGTCGGCCGCGCGCAGCCCCGCTGCCTTGCGCACGAACTTGAATGCCTCGCCCGAGACGATGCCCTCGTCGACGAGCGCGCGCGCGATCACGAGATCCGTGCGCTCGATGTCGTTGTCGTCGAAGTAGTCCTCGCCGCAGGCACCGCACTTGTGCCCGCGCACGGTCGCCACGAAGACATGTCCCGCGATCGCACGCTTCATCTCGACGCGTCCGTTCCTCACCGTGCCCTTGCCGCACATCGCACAGCGCATGTCTTGTTGCTCCCTCGCTTCAGAACACCGTCACCACGACCACGCCGTCCTCGATCACCACCACCACCGTGAGCTCGTCGCCGTCCCGATCGGCGCCCGTGATCTTCCACCGCCCCTGCGGCTGAGCCCGGCACTCGGTCGCTCCCGCCAGCGCCGCCTGCACGTCCTGGCGGGTCGCCCCGCGTTCGTCCATCCTCTCGATCGCATGGCGGCCGTAGCGAATGCACCAGGCACAGGCAAGGCCACGGATGTTCGCCAGGGCAGCCTGCTCGAGGTCGGTCACGTGCCTGGAAGTGTAGCTCAGGTAGACACAACGTCAACAGACATCGTGTCTACCACGCGATCGGGCCCTGGTGCACTCCAGCTTGGCAGCTCGCCATGGCTCGCTCGCAAGCGATCGAATTCTCTTGCCTTCTCGTCTAGATCACCTGCTGGGCCAGGATTCGGTCTGGCGCCTCTTGGAGGCCGCGGCCGGCGTCGAGGAAGCACGTAGCGGAGGAAGCGAAACCGTATGCCTCTGCCGCCGCCGGATGGACTAGATCCAGGTGGATGCCCTGGCCTCGCCTACCCGTGCTTGCCTTCGAGCGCGACCCCGACGGCCTGCCGCGGGTCGGAAGCCTCGAGCGCCGCGTCTCGTGCGCGCTCGTGCTCCTGGCCACGGCGTGGTTCGGCCTGGCCGCGGCCTGGGAGATGTTCGGCCCCTTGCTGGCCGGCCACTACGCGGCCTCGGCGAGCGTGGGCATCATCGCCGAGAACATGCTGCGCTGGCGGATTCTCGGGCCGGTCTGGGAGTACGTCGCGTCGCGTCCGACGCCGGCGCAGTACTACTGCCACCACCCGTGGGAGATCTTCTGGACCTCCGCCCTCGTGATGAAGGTATTCGGCCGGCACGACTTCGTCTGCCGGCTTCCGGCGGTGCTCCTGAGCACGGCCACGGTGCCGCTCCTCTTCGCCCTCGGCAGGGCCATCTGGCGGCCGGCGGCCGGCGCCGGCGCCGCCGTGGCCTTCGTGGTGCTGCCCATCTCGCTCGCCTTCGCCAACTTCAACGCCCTCGAGGTCCCGGTGATCGCCTGGTCGCTTCTCGGGCTCTGGGGCTACGTGCGGCTGACGCAGACATGGAAGCGCCGCCACCTCGTGGCGAGCGTGTGCGGCTTCCTCCTGGCCCTGAACGCCGACTGGCCGGCTTTCGTCCTGGTCGGCGCGCTGCTCGGCTTCGGCCTGCTGCGCGGCCTGCTTCTCGGCCGCCGCCCCTTCGGCGCCGTGCGGCCGCTACGGTACGCGCAGTGGTGGGCCCTGCTTGCTACCGCGACCGCGGCAACCGCGCTCGGCTACGCGCTGCTCTTCCACACGAGCGGCAAGCTCGACGATCTCTTGCAGAGCTATGAAATGCGCTCGGCCGGCGCGGCCGCGCCGCTCGCCGCCGTGCTCGCCTCCCGGCGCTACTGGATAGAGCTCTGCTTCACGCCTGTGGCCATCGCGCTCGGCAAGGCGGCGGCGGTGCTCTGCGTCTTGCGGCTGTGCGTGCGCCGCTACGAGCACGAGCTCGTCCCGCTCTTCGTGCTGCTCATGGCCGGGGTGCAGTACGTGGCCTTCAAGCAGGGCGCCGACATCCACGTCTACTGGCCGCACTACTTCGCGGCCTTCTTCGCCCTGGGCATGGCGGCGCTCGCGGCGACCGGGTTGGGCTTGGCCGAGGCCGTTACCCGGCTGTGCGCGCGTCGCCGCGGGGCGCGCGGGGGCCGCGGCCCGGCGCCGCCAAGCTACCGGGCGCAGGCGATCGCGCTCGCCGCCGTGCTCGTGCCCGTGCTCGGCGCGCTCGCGCTGGTCGCGCGCGACGGCGTGCCCGCGCTCGCCTATGCGCGCGGCACGGGGGGCCGCTTCAACGAGAAGGGGCTGCTCATCCACTCCGACGGCGCCAAGACCGCCTTCCTGCGCTGGCTCGTGCCCCAGCTCGCCCGAGACGCCAGCGTAGGGATGCACGAGGGGATGAAGACCACCTGGGCGCAGGTATGGGCCCTGGGCGGCCGTATCGTGCGCGGCGCTCGGCCGCTGCCGCCGGCGCCCGCGTCGGTCGGCCGCAGCCCCCGGCACGGCGGCGAGGACGTCTACCTCGCCGACACGCGCTTCCTGCTCGACGACTTGCAGGCCCGGCTCGCCGCCGAGCAGCACGTCGTCGCGGTCGGACCTTTCTGGCGGGCCCTCGCGGGCGAGCCTGCCGCTCCCCTCGACGCCTACAGCTTCGAGGAGAGCGAGCCCGGCTTCTGGCACTGGTACCTCGTCTCGGGCACCGAGCCCGTGCGCCGCGTCGTGCCCGATCCCTTCCTCACCTGGGAGCTGCGCACCCACTTCGGCCAGCCGGCCGATCCGCCCGCGGCCGAGCCGCACAGCCTGGAGCAGATCCGCATAGCCCACAACGTGGCCGTCTCGCGCGGCGACGCGGCGAGCGCGGCCGCGCTGCTGGGGCGGCTGATCGAGAGCATGGCCGGCCCGCGCGTGCGCTTCGACGACGGCACGGAGCTGCTCGGCGCCCGCTACGCCCCGGGCGCCCGCCCCCTGCTCACGCTGCTCGTGCGCGCCGCCGGCCCCGCCACGGAGGACATCCAGCTCGCCGTGCGCTCGCGCGTCGTCCGGCGCGCGCGCTTCTCGACGACCATGGCCGATCCCACGACGCGCCCGGTCGGCATCCCGCTCGGTCTCGCGCCGCTGCGCTGGCGTGCGGGCTTCGTGTACAGCGACCTCGTGCCCATTCGCAAGCGACCGGGCACCGAGGTCTTCGAGGCATACTTCCAGATCCGCGGCCGGCCCAAGAGCCGCCACGCCAAGGCTCCCGAGCCGCTGGGCCACCGCGGTCCGGTGGCGGTGCTGCGGCTCGAGTAGAAGGCGAACGCAGCCTACCGCAGGAACAGCTCGAACTTGCCGTAGTAGCCCTGGTTGGGCAGGGAGCTGCACGAGTTGAAGGAGTTGAGGCCATGATAGCGCGAATGGCTGGAGCCAGGGGCAGGCATGCTCGTTGTGCGCGCAGATCGCGTGCGGGCGCGCGCCGCTGCGGCTATGCTCGATCTACATGATCTGGCCTTACATACTCGGCATCCTCGGCCTGGCGCTGCTCATGGTGGTCCACGAGGCGGGCCACCATCTCGCGGCGCGCCGCTTCGGGATGCGCGTGCTGACCTTCTCGATTGGCTTCGGGCCGACGCTGTTCAAGATCGAGCCGCTGGACGGCTACTTCTGGTTGACCGCGCTCGGCCGCCGCATCCGGCTGCGGCTGCGGCCGCACGATCCCGCGCGGCACGGCCCCACGGTCTACCAGGTGGCCCTCGTGCCCTTCCTGGCCTACGTCCAGATTGCCGGGATGAACCCGCTCGAGGAGACCGAGCCCGCCGACCGGGGCAGCTACGCCAACGCCAGCCTGCCGGCCCGCATCACGACCATCTTCGGCGGCCCGCTCGCGAATTACCTTTTCGCCTCGGTGCTGTTCTTCTTCAGCTTCTACTACGGGGGGCGCATCGTGCTGCCCGCGGTGATCCCCACCGAGGTGAGCGTCATCACGGGCAGCCCGGCGGCACAGGCCGATCTGCGCGACGGCGACAAGATCGTGCAGATAGAGGCAAAGCCCGTCGCCGAGTGGAACGAGATGGCCAAGCTCATCTCGCGCTACCCGGGCCAGCCGATCGGCATCACCATCGAGCGCGAGGGCCGGCGCCTCACCAAGCGCGTCACGCCGGCGAACCACGACGGCAAGGGCCGCATCGGCGTCGTCGCGCGCGGCAAGAGGGTCGACGTCGGTGCGCTCGAGGCCGTCGAGCTCGCCTTCACGCGGCCGCCGGCGGTGGTGCGCGATCTCGTCCAAGCCTTGGGCGCCTGGATCTCGGGCCGCGCCGACGCCGAGCTCGGCGGACCGGCGATGATCGTCAAGGAGAGCGCACGGGCGGCGCAGCGCGGCCTGACCGAGCTCTTGTACCTGCTCGGGGCTCTGTCGGCCTACCTGGGCGCGTTCAACCTCGTGCCGTTCCCCGCCCTGGACGGCGGCCGGCTGATGTTCCTGGGCTACGAGCTGACGACCCGGCGCCGGCCGAACGCGCGGGTCGAGGCCCACATCCACATCATCGGGCTGGTCATGCTGCTCGGCCTGATGGCCTACGTCACCATCTTCAACGACTTCGGCCTGGGCGGGACGAAGTAGGTCCGGCTGGGCTACCGATGAAAATCGAAGCCGACGCCGAGGTCCCGTTTGCCCGGGCCCTGGTCTACGCCACGTACCGCGACAGGCTGCCCGATCTCGTGCCCTTCCTGCCCAACGTGCGGCGCATCGACGTGCGCGAGCGTCACGAGGAGCCCGGGCTCGTGCGCCTCGTCAACGTCTGGGACGGCGCCGGCGAGATCCCCGCCGTCGCGCGCGCCTTCCTGAGTGAGAAGATGCTCTGCTGGACCGACCGCGCCGAGTGGAGCGAGGCCCAGTGGAGCTGCGCCTGGCGCATCGAGACCCACGCCTTCACGGAGGCGATCCGCTGCCAGGGAACCAACCGCTTCATCGAGCTCGACGCCGCGCGCTGCGGGGTCGAAATCCGCGGCGAGCTGGAGGTCGATCTGCGCCAGGTGCCCGGCGTGCCCCGGCTTCTCGCCGGCTCGCTCGGACCGGTCGTGGCGCAGTTCCTGGTGCGACACATCACCCCGAACCTCGTGCAGGTGAGCCGGGGCGTGGCGAGGTACCTGGAGCAGCAGGCGCAAGGGGCCGGTAGACAAGCCTGCGGCTTGCCGCCGCTGGCCGGAAAGAGCCGCAACGGATAGCGAAACGTGCCCACGGCAACGATCGTGGCGCGCGCCCGCCTCAAAACCGGTACCCCGCCGTCAAGGCTCCCTGGAAGGCCGTCCTCAGCCCGAGGCGGCCCAGATCGAGCTCCTCCCGCCCCGGCGACAGCGCGAACCTGAAGCCCGCGAGCAGCCCCAGCGAGCAGCCGGCATCCGCCCACACCGCAAGCCCGAGCCCGCCGAACAACGTCGCGTGGACGCTGGTGACCGCGCATGCGGCGCTCTCCGCGCTGCACCCGCTCCCGACGGATGGAGTGTCACGGCGGCACCCGCCTGACTCGTCGCGACAGCCGTAGTGGACCCAGTGCACGACCGTTTGCCCCGTGCGCACGAGCAGGAACGGTTCAAACCGGCCCAAGGGCACCCAGGCACGAAGAGACACGTCCGGCAGAAACACGTACGCCCGCCCCCGGACGTCCCTCAGAACGTCGAACGCCGCGCCAACGGCAAGGAACGACGCCGGCGCGTACTCGTACGCGACGCCGAGCCCCGCCATAACCCCCGGGCGGTCGTGGTCCACATCCCAGTCCGAACCGCTGAACAGCCACGCATAGCCAACCTCAGGCGCAGCCACCGACACGCGGTGGCCCGCCGCGGGGCCCGCCGCCCGTGCAAGTCCGGCCGAAAGCACCGCACAGGCAAGCCCGGCCGCAGCGCCCCCCCGCCCCACCGGCACGCGCGACAGGCACGGCCACCGCCGCCCACCGTCGCCACTCGCATAGTGATTCCCGATAGCCATCCTCCGGCCCACCACCGACTCAGAACCCGTACCCCGCCGTCAGTGCCCCATGCAACGCGATCGGCATCTCCAGCTTGCCCCACCCCTCCGCGAGCGAGAAACGAAACCCCACGAGCACGCCCACCGACCAAGCCGCATCCGCCCAGACCGTGAGCCCGGCGGCCCCCAACATCGTCGGGTGCAGGTTCGTGTAACTGTACCCCTCAGGGTAGTACGGCGAGGTGAAGTCGTCCGCCCAATGCACCAGCGCCTGCCCCGACCGCAACAGCAGAAAGGGCTCAAAACGTCCAAGAGGCGCCCAGATCCGCGCCGACCCCTCGTGGAGGAAGATGTACGGCCGTCCCCACCTGCCCTCCACGCCGACCAGCACCTCGAACGCCGCCCCAAGCGCGAGAAACGAGACCGGGGCGTACTCGTACCCCCCGCCCAGCCCCACGAACAGCCCGTAGCGCTCAATCTTGAAATCCGAATACGGAACACCCGGAGGACTGCCGGACACACCCGCGTACGCCAGGTCCGGCACCGCCGCGACTACGCGGTGGCGCGACGTGGGCCCCGCCGCCCGGGCCGGCCCGCCCACCGCCAACGCCCCACCGAGCGCCGCGGCACAGCACGCGAGCCGGCCACGCCACCGGCCGCCCCCATGGCCGGCAACTTCGCAACGCCGCCTCCCTTGATGACCGGCTCGCCGCATCTACAGCACACCGGGAAATGGCACCGAGAAGCTGTGCAGATAGCAATCGTCCGGATCCGGATCGTTGTCGAGTTCCAAAACGTGCACGTGGGCCACCACGCCGCGCACCTTGAGCTTCTGCACCGCCACGCTCTCCACCTCGGCCTCCACCGACCCAAAATCACCGAGGTACCTGCCGCCAAAGCAGTGCCCCGTGAGCGACGAGAAGCACCAAACCGCGTTCGACTCGTCGTCCTGGTATCCACGCACCACGATTGCGCGGCCGTTGCGCGTGAAGACTGCACCCTGGGTCTCCGTGAACTCGATGGCCTTCCCCTTCTCGCCGAGAACTACCACCGGCGCAAGGAAGACATCGTCGTCCGGCGCGCGCTGCAGAGTATCACGGTCGTACGCCAGCAGCGTTTTTGGGCTTCCGCCGGCGCCGTTGGCGTAGTTGGTGTAGAGCCGACCGTTGAGGGGGTTGACCGCACACCACGCCAGAAGTCCAGAGCCCTCGGGCTCGGCCAGGGGGTACCACTCCGACGCCTTGCCCGTGAAGTCGGCCGCCCACACCTTCCACACCCCCCATGGGTGCTGAATAGCGACGTAGAGCCATCCGTCGTAGTAGTCAAGGGCGCCGACGTGGCCGTCGGCGTTCTTGGATACCGCCGGCCAGACCACGCGCTTGTCGAGAATCGTGGCGGTCTTGTCCCAGGCGATCTTGCGTATGGTCTTGTCGCCGTTCGAGGAAAGATACCACACCTTTCCGTCGGTCGCGATGCCCTGGGCCTCGTTTGACCAGGCGTAGTTCTCGGCGTAGAATGCCTTGTCGTAGTAGGCGGGGTCGCCATAGTCATTGCTGTCGACCTGGTTCCACTGGGCCACGGCGGGATCGGCCATGCCGAACACCTGCTCCTTGACCGGTGACCAGGACGAGAACACAGGCAAGGCGTAGAAGAATCGGCGCGTCGAGGTCATCACGCGGCCGTCCGTGCCCAGGGCGAAGATGTCCGCCTTGCCCTTGGCCCGCGAGACGGCGGCGACCGGAGCGCACGGGAGGGTCTTGGCGCCGGCCAGGGGCTGCCACGTTCCGAAGAGCTTGCCGCCAGGCTGCCGGCGCGCGGTCGCGATGCTGCCGTCCTCCCGGGAGACGAAGACGTCGACCTCGTCGGCGACGGGGGAGACGGCGGCCACGACGCTGCGCGGGGGAACGGGGAGCGCATCGAAGCCAATGGCGCCGATGGGGACCCAGAAGTGCCATTTCATGCCGCCGGGCTCCTTGAGGCGGGTGGTGTAGACGAGGCCGTCCTGTGACGCGACGAAGATATCGACAGTGGAATGCGATCGCGAGACCGCCGACACTGGCGCGCCGGGCGTCGTCGCCATGTCATGGATGGCGGCCCAGCCCGTGAGCTTGTACGTCGGGTGCCACCAGCCCCACCGGAGGTTGCCCGCGCCATCGACCAGGAAGAAGTGGAGCATCTGCGCGGTGGGAGAGATCGCACAGATGGGGGTCCGAGGGGCGGTCCGCTTGGCGCCCTTCGGCGTCCCCAGGGGCGGCAGGTCGGACCAAGCGGACCACAAGAAGGAGAAGGCGCCAGCGTGCGGCTGGAGCGGCACGCCCACGGCGGTCATGGGGAGTCCGTGGTGGTCGGTCGCAAAGAGGGAGATGCGGTCCTCTGGCCAGGCGACCGCGGAGACGACCGCGTGCAGCACGGTGACGAGGTCGCCGACCTGGTGCCAGGGGTCGAAGCTCTTCATGCCTGGACGCCAGAACGCGTGGTAGACATGCCCGTCGTCGCGGCCGACGACAAACACGTCGAGCCAGTCTTGGTAGAGCGATACGGCGGTGACCGGTGCGCACGGCGCGACCTTGACGCCGGGGATCGGCCACCAGCCGCCCCAGTCCGGCCCCTCGGCCTTCCACTTGCACCCTGCGGTGTAGACGACCCCGTCGTTTCCGACGGCGAAGATGTCCAGGTGGTCGTTGGAACGTGAGAGGGCCGCGACCGGTCCGACGCCGCCGTCTGCGGGAGTCGCGGTCATGGCCGGCGCGGAAGTTGGGTTGCGCCCGAGCGCCCGCAGTCCGCAGGACGGGGGCCGGACAACGCGGCGTAGGAGGTGCGACCGCCTGGGCGCAGCAGGCAGCGCCCGACCAGCTCCGTCCGGTGGCAGGGGCCGCCCCCGCCTGGTGCAGTGCGTCGTATCTCCTCCTGCGTCATCCTCGGCGCAGGGGCATTGTGGAGCGAATCGTCCATCTCGTCTACCCGAACTCGGTTCCGGTCCGCCGATCCCGGGCCGATCCGGCTCGCCGCGCTCACTCCGGCACCGCGCTTGCGCGCACGCCGCGAACGGAGGACGCACCCGCCACCAAGGCGGGTCGAGGCGCGGGAGCAACCGCGCGGGGCCGCCGACCGCCCGTGGCCACCGCCGCCAGATAGACGCGGAACGTCACCGACCAGGACGCCGCCCCGCTGTCCGTGAGCCGCCAGCGCACCCAGCGGGTCATGGGCTCGGCCGCGCTGTCCCAGCGCACGAGCGTGAGCCGGCGCGCCGTGGCCGACACCGCCTCGGTGGCCATGGCCTGGAACAAGTCGGCATCCGCCGACGGCGCGCTCTGGTACTGCAAGCTCAGGTTGGCGCTACTGACGTACTTGACCGAGAGATAGAAGCCGGCGTGCGTGAACGGGCTCAGGTCGAGCCAGCCGGGCTCGCTCTGCACGATCTCGCCGCCGCCCGGTCCGGAGAGCGATACCCAGTCCTGGAGCAGGAAGATCCGGGCCATGTCGAGGCTCCGCCGTCCCGCCGCCTTTCAGCCCGTGGGCACGGCCGCGACCCAGACGCGGAAGTTGAGGGTGTAGGCGGCGGCCGCGTTGATGCGCCAGCGCACCCACCGCGCCAGCGGTTCGGAGGCCGACGAGTAGCGCACGATGGACACCGTCCTGCCCGCCGCCCCCGGCGCGACCGAGGCCATCGTGGCGAAGAGATCGTTGTCCTTCGAAGGCGAGGTCTCGTAGTAGATCGTGGGCGCGCCAGAGAGGTCCTTCACACTCAGGTACGCCGCGAAGTCGGTGAAGTCCGCCAGGTCGAGCCAGCCGGTCTCGGCCTGCACGATCTCGGACGAGCCCGAAACGTACTTCCAGTCCTGGAGGAGGATGGTCTGTGGCATGGAGTCTTCTTCCATTTGTAAACTGCGGTCCTCCCCAGGGCGGTGTCAAGCGCAATCCCGATGTGGTCGCATGCGGGCCCGCCCGCGTGAGCGTCTCGCCATCCGGCCGGAGGCGCCCGGGGGCGTTCGGCGCGCGGCTGCTATGCTTTGGATCATGGTTCCCCGCCCGCCGACCCTCTGCACCTGCGCCGCGCTTCTCGCGCTCGGATGCCGGCTCGCCCGGCCCGCCCAGGCTCAGACCGACGCGGCCGCCCGGCCCGCCCCGCGCCGGACGATCCACCTCAAGCGCCTGCGCGTGGCGGCCCGGCCGCCACGGCCGCAGGCCACGGTGGAGATCGTCCGGGCGCGCATCGAGATCCGCACCGCCCCCATGCCCGCCTCGCTGCTGGCGCGCGTCGGCGAGCCGGTGCTGGGACCGCCGTTTTGGCGCTATTCGGCGAAGGTCGGGGCGATTGATTCCGCGTACTTGCCGCACTCGTCGGCAACTTCTCAGAAACTGGTGGCAGATCCTGTCGGACATCCCCGGAACAACCCGTGGCGGCCTTTCGCGTGCCCAGAACACCGACCGGTTAGGATCACGAACAAGATCAACAGGAAGACGGGAAGGCGGGAAGAACTCCGGACGGTTGAACTGAGATCCTTCCCGTCTTCCCGCCTTCCTGTTTGATTTTCTCCGGGCAAACGGGACACGGCAAGCTGCTTGTCGCTCCAGATCCCCACCGCCGAGCGCCACCACTTTTTGAGAAGCTACCGCCGCGCCATGCCAACATCGCGAGATCATGCAGCCCGACTTTCGGCGAAGAGCCCGTTTTGGCGACGGATGGGTTCGTGCTATGTGCCGCTTGCGCGGGCCGCGGTGCCCGCGAGCAGCAAGGCCGGCATGAGCGACGAGGCGGCGCGATCGGAGAGCCCCGAAACCCAGGCTCTGGTCGAGGAGGCCCTGCGCTCGCTGTGGGCGGTCGCGAACAGCCTCGCGCGCATCGGGCCCCCCCGCAGCGATCGGTTCCGCGTGACCATCTTCGGCTCGTCGCGGGTCTGGCCGGGTCAGCCGCTCTACGAGGACGTGAAGCTCCTTGCCGGCGAGCTGTCGCGGCTGGGGTGCGACATCGTCACGGGCGGCGGGCCCGGCCTGATGCAGGCAGCCAACGAGGGCGCGGTGCTCGGGGACCCGGACGACCGGACGCGCTCCATCGGCGTGCGCATCGACCTGTCTTTCGAGCAAGCCGCCAACCCCTTCGTCGAGCAACTCTACACCCACCAGAGCTTCTTCACGCGGCTGCACCACTTCGCGCGCCTCTCCAGCGCCTTCGTGGTCGTCGGCGGCGGCATAGGCACGCTGCTTGAGACGGTGCTCGTCTGGCAGCTCCTGCAAGTGCGCCACGCCGTCGGCGTGCCGCTGGTCCTGGTCGGCCCGATGTGGCGCGATCTCGTCGCCTGGGCGCGCGCGCACATGCTCGCCCACGATCCGCCCTTCGCCAACCCCGGCGACTTCGCGCTGCCGATCTGCGTGCCCAGCGTGGCCGACGCGATCGAGCAGCTCAGGCCCGTGCTGGCGCGCCATCGCGCGGGGGCGAAGGGAGCTTGAGATGGCCCGGGCATCCGGCCGCAGTCCGCACGAGCATCGCCCCATCGAGCTCGTGCCCTCGTTCCAGCGCTCCGCGGAGGGCTCGGTGCTCTACCGGGCCGGCGGCACCGTGGTGCTGTGCACGGCCTCGGTCGAGGACGCACTGCCCAAGTGGCTCGCCGGTCGCCCGCAGGGCTGGCTCACGGCCGAGTACCAGATGCACCCGCGCGCCTCGGCACAGGCGCGCCAGCCCCGCGAGGGTCGGGGAGGGCAGATCGTCAAGGGGCGCACGAGCGAGATCCAGCGGCTCGTCGGCCGGGCGCTACGCGCGGCCGTCGATCTGCGGGTCCTGGGCCAGCGCACGATCACGATCGACTGCGACGTGCTGGAGGCGGACGGCGGTACGCGCACGGCCTCGGCGAGCGGCGGCTGGGTGGCGCTGGTGCTCGCCCTGCACGCGCTCGCGGCGCGGGGCTTGCTCCGCACGCGGCCGCTATGCCACCAGATCGCCGCCATCAGCGTGGGCCTCGTCGGCGACGAGCTCTGCGTCGATCTCGACTACGCCGAGGACAGCAAGGCGCGCCTCGACATGAACGTCGTCGCCACGGCGGCGGGCGAGCTCGTCGACGTGCAGGCGACGGCCGAGGGAGCGCCCGTCAGCCGAGAGAGCTTCGACGCGTTGCTCGGCGCTGCCTTGGAGGCGCTGGGGCAGGTGGCCGCGGCGCAGCGGCGCTGCCTCGAGCAGGCGGGCGTGGATCTCGGCGCGCTCGCCGCCGCCGGGGCGAGCCTGGGCCCGGGAGCGGGCCGATGATCGCGCTAAGCCTGGTCGCAGCCACGGCCAACCGCGGCAAGCTCGCCGAGATCCGTCTCCTGCTAGGCAAGCTGCCGGTGCAGGTGCTCTCGACGCGAGAGGCGCTGGGCAGGCCTCTTGCCGTGGTCGAGGACGGCGCGAGCTTCGAAGAGAACGCGTTGAAGAAGGCCAGAGCCGTGGCCGAGGCCACCGGCCTGGTCACTCTGGCGGACGACTCGGGGCTCGAGGTCGACGCCCTGGGCGGGCGCCCGGGCGTGCGCTCGGCCCGCTTCGCCGGCGAAAGGGCCACGGACGCCGAGAACAACCGCGCGCTGCTCGACTGCCTGCAGGACGTCGAGGACGGCGAGCGCGGCGCCCGTTTTCGCTGCGTCATCGCCCTGGTGGATCCCTGGCATCCGGGCGAGGAGATCCTGGTCGGCGGCCGTTGCGACGGCCGCATCGCCCGCAAGCCGAGCGGCACGGGCGGGTTCGGCTACGATCCCCTGTTCATCGTGGACGGCCTGGGCAGGACCTTGGCCGAGCTGGGCGAACAGGAGAAGAACCGCACGAGCCACCGCGGCCGGGCCCTGGCAGCGCTGCGGCCCGAGCTCGAGCGCCGCATCGGAGAGCGCCTGGCCGAGGCGGCCCGCATCGCCGGAGCCGGTGGGTGAGGCGGCGGTGCGCAGGGGAAGCTGGCGCGTGCTCGGCTCCTACGGGACCATCGGCCTCGAGATCGTCCTGTCGGTGATGGTCGGCTACTGGGCCGGCCACTGGCTCGACGGCCGGCTCGGAACGGGGCCCTACCTGGGCGTGCTGGGCTTCCTGTTCGGCGTGGCAGCCGCGTTCAAGGCGCTGTGGCGCACCGCCAGGCAGATCCAGCGCGAGGCCGCGCGCGACGGCTTCAAGCAGAGCGACACCGACCGGCCGGCCAAGCTCAGCGTCGAGGAGCGGCTCGGGGTCGTGCCGCCGCCACCGGGCGCCGTGCGCTGGCTCGAGGAGCGCTACCGGGCACGCCTGGAGCGCCGGCGCAACGAGCCGGACGCAGACCGGAGCAGGGATGATGCCGAGGCAGACGGGCACGACGGGCCGCCGCGAGACTGAGCCGCCCTTCCCGGGCGAGGAGACAGTCCGGCGGGCGATTGCCTTCGTGGCGGCGTCGGGCGCCCTGCTGGCGCTGGGGGCCGTGGCGCTCTACGGCACGCGCGCCGCCCTGGGCGTGGCCATAGGGGGCGTCCTGGCAGCCGCCAACCTCTGGCTCCTGGCGCGCATGGCGCGCGCCGTCGTGCTCGGCACGCGCCACCGCCGGCTCTGGCTCCTCGCCGGCTTCGCCAAGCTCGCCGCGCTGCTTGCCGTGATCTGGCTGCTGATGCGAAGTGGCGTCGTGGGCGGGCTTGCTCTCGCCATTGGCTATGGGGCCCTGCCGCTCGGGATCACCGTGAGTGGGCTGCTGCGCCCGTCCTGGCGGACGTAGGCACGGCCCGCAGGGCCTGCTAGCGTGGCCGGCGCCCGGCCGGTGACTGCGCTTGGCGCTCGGCCGTCACAAAGGAGAACACCATGATCCGGACCCACTCCATCAAGGTCATCGCCTGCCTGGCCGGCGCGCTTCTGGCGTGCGATGCGCTCGATGGCTCCAAGGACAAGGACCGAGGCCCGACCGCCGCGGCCGAGGCACCCCGGCCGGCCACGGCAGCGGCGGCGGCACAGCCGCCTGCCGCCGGCGCCGAGCAGCCCGCGGCCATGGGCCAGGCGGCGCCGCCCGCCGCGGCCCCGGCCGGCCTTCCGTCCGGCCGCACCCAGGTGCCGACCCCGGAGGAGTGGAACGCGGTGGGCGAGGTCACGGTCAAGGGCTCGTCCGCGCTCGGCTGCGAGACCAAGATCGTGCGCGAGTGGTTCCGCTGCACCTGCCGCGGCAAGAACGATTCGGGCGGCACCCCCACGGGCGTGACCGTAAGGCGCGGCGGCCGGGGCGAGGCGTTCACCTACCTGGCCGGCGACGTGGCCAGCCTGGTCGTGCCCTACATGAAGGGCTGGCGCGTCGAGGCCGTCTTCTCCTGGACCGACAAGAGCCACAAGCTCGTGCTCGACTGGCCGGCCGGCGCGCCGCGGCCGGGCATCATCGGCGTGTTCGAGGGCGCGGCCTCGCCGCTGGATCGGCCGGCAGGCGCGGCGGGGCTGCAGCACAAGCTGTGCGACTGCCACAAGAAGCTCACGGGCGAGCCCAACTGCGACAACATGATGGGCGCTCCGGACGAGGACTGCGAGCGCAGCTACGGCGGCGACTGCGCCGCGCTGCTCGAGTGCTCCCGAGGCGAGCCCGGCCGCTTCCCGCGCTGCCGCCCGGGCTACCGCAACGCCGGCGCCGTCGGGCGGTGCTTCAAGATCTGCGGACCGGGCCAGGGCTGCGGCGCCGCCGACACGTGCAGCAGCGACTGGGGCTCCCCGCCGGTGTGCATGAGCGAGTGAGCGGCCGCTTGCCGGTCAGCCGTGCGCCGGCTCTGGCGTCGCGCCGGCGGACCTGATAAGGGAGCACAAACTCTGCACGACCATGCCCGAGCACACCACCTTCCTGCACTACCTGCTGGCGCGGCTGCCCGTGCTGCACGACGGGCTGGGCAGCTTCGGCGAGAGCTGGATCGGCCACCACCACCTCGAGTACCGCGGTACCGAGCCGATCTTCATGGCCATTTTGGTCATGGCGTCCATCGCCTATCTCGCCGCCGAGGTCCGCGGCACCTACCGGCGGCTCAAGATCTCGGCGGTGCCCGAGGACAAGCTCACGCTGCGCACCTTCTTCGAGGTGTTCTTCGGCTACTTCTACGATCTCGCCAAGAGCGTCATGGGCGAGAAGAACGCCAAGCGCTACTTCCCGCTGATCGGCTCCGCCGCCATCTTCATCTTCATCTCGAACTGCCTGGCCCTCGTCCCGGGCTTCGCGCCGCCCACGTCCAGCCTCAACGTGACGTTCGCGTGTGCCCTGCTGGTCTTCATCTCGTTCAACTACTACGGCCTGAAGGAGAACGGCTGGGGGTACGTCAAGCACCTCGCCGGTCCGAGCCCGTACCTCGCGCCGCTCGTGCTGCCCATCGAGCTCATCTCGCTGTGCGTCCGTCCGGTCACGCTGGCCGTCCGGCTCATGCTCAACATGTCGGTGGACCACCTGCTCGTGGCCATCTTCTTCGGGATGTTCGCGCTCTTCTTGCCGCTGCCCTTCTACCTGCTCGGCATCGTGGTCATCTGCGTGCAGACCCTGGTCTTCTGCCTGCTCACGGCGATCTACATCGGCCTCGCCACGGAGCGTCACGCCGCGGAGCACTAGGAGTCTGTCGGAGAAAAAACTAAGTGCGCGGAATTGTTCGGTTCCAGCGTCAGAGTAAAGTGAGCGATTTCGATAACTTGGACCATTTCGAGCACGCTTTCTCCGACACACTCCTAGAGGAAACCACCCTAAGGGAATGTGCTACAAGGGGCTAGCCAGCCCCGGGAAGTCGGACTAGAGGGGGGCGTGGCCGGGCGCGGGCCCCGCCAGAACGCAGAAAAGGAGCAAGTCGAATGTCCTTCAAGAGCAAGCTGTCGTTGTACGCCACGGTGATCGGCGCGCTCGTGGCCTATCCCGCCCTCGCGTACGCGGCGGGCGAAGGCGCTCCGGCCAACAAGTTCGACACCAGCTCCTGGCTGGCCCTGGGGGCCGCCCTGGCAATCGGTCTGGCGGCGCTCGGCGGAACGACCGGCCAGGGGCGCGCCACGGCCGCGGCCTTGGAGGGCATTGCGCGGCAGCCGAGCGCGGCTCCCCGCATCCTGACCCCGATGATCCTCGGCCTGGCGCTGATCGAGTCCCTGGTGCTGTTCGCGTTCGTCGTCGCGTTCATGCTGCAGGGCAAGATCGAGCTGTAGCGAGCTCCCCCGCCGCCGTGAGCCGGGAACGTCACTTGTAACCGTTCACGCATTCCAACACCCGGCTCGTCAGGCGGGGCTGCGCGCATGAGCGCGCCCGGAGGCCCGGGCCGGAGCGTACTCCTGTACGCGAGGACCCGGGCCGAGGACGTAAGTCCGTCCCTTCGGGACGGGGTTGGGGTCCCGACGCGCCCTTCGGGCGCGTCACCCCTGCCCCGCGATCGCGGCCGACTCGGCGAGCCGTCGTTGCTAGC
>JACQWT010000364.1 GCA_016209145.1 Deltaproteobacteria bacterium
TCCTCTCCGCCGGCACCGTTCAGCGACCCCGACCGACTGACGACCGGGCCGCGGCTAGCCGCAACGCCTTGCGCACCGTCGGCCACCTGCTGTCACAGCCACACACGAGCCCTGGCGGGTTTCGCCCGACACGCTCCTAGATGACGCCGCAGGGGAAGTCGGGGTTCCCGCAACCCCCAGATCGGGTAGGCACCCCGGCGCCCGCCTGCCCTGGCGAGGCGCGGGCCAGTCGGCCGGTCGGTCTCGCGGCCCCCGTCGCATAGGCCGTCGGTCGGGCACCCTTTGGCAGCAACTGGCTCAGATATTGCCGACACATGGGCAGCCGTCGCGACTGGGCGGGCCAGGGTGGCACACTTTGCATTTGCCTTCGCGCCAGCGCGGCGGCATCCTTGCTGGCCGTGGGTGTGGACGTCGCGGGATTCCCGGCCAGGTACGAGCCGCTCGACCAGCTCGGGAGCGGCGGTGGCGGCGAGGTGTGGTCGGCGCGTGACCGCATCACGGGGCAGATCGTGGCGCTCAAGCTCCTGCGCCACGGCGGCGACGAGGCGGAGTTGCTCGCCCTCGTGCGCGAGGCCACCACGCTCTCCGGCGTCGAGGGGCTCGGTGTGCCGCGGGTGCTGCACTTCGGCCGACTGCCGCAGTCGGGCCGGGCCTTCATGGTGCGCGAGCTGGTCGAGGGGCGGAGCCTGGCGGATCTGCTGGACAGCACGGACGATCCGGATCTGTACCTCTCGGCCGTGGCGCAGGCCGCCGACCTCTTGACGCGCCTGCACCGCGCCTCGCTGCTGCACGGCGACATCAAGCCGGCCAACATCATCGTTTCCGCGGACGGGAGCGCCACGCTCGTGGATCTCGGGCTGGCGGCGCACTGGCAGGACGAAGGCGGGGCGAAGGCCGAGGGCCTGACGCCGCGTTACGCCGCGCCGGAGCTGTTCGCCGGCGCGCCGCTCACACCGCGCGCCGAGGTGTTCTCCCTCGGGGCCAGCGTGGGGGAGATGCTGCGCATGTCTGCCGCCCTGCGCGAGGAAGCTCGCGCCGCCGTGGACAAGGTGGTCGCGCGGGCGACGGCGGAGGATCCGGCCGCTCGCTACCCCAGCGCCGACGAGTTCGCCCAGGCCCTGCGCGCCGCCGTGCCCGGGGCCCGAGGCGGCGGCGAGCTCGCCGCGGTCTGGTCGGTCGTCGGCATCGACGCGATCTGTGCCGATTTGCTCCAGAGGATTCGCGCCCTCCCCAAGGGAGGCGGCCTGGTGGTGGTCGGCGGGCGCGGCAGCGGTCGCAGCACGCTCTTGCGTCGCGTCTCCTGGTCGCTGGGCGTGGCCGGCGTGGCCGTGGCCATGCTCCAGACGCGCCGGGGCGCGCGCGACCTGCCCGGCCGCTCGGCCGAGCCGGTGGCCGCGGGCGAGCCGACCAAGCTCGAGGCCGATCTGGAGGCCGTCCTCTCGCTGGAGCTCACGGGGCGCAAGCCGCACGAGCTCGTGCTCATCGTGGACGACGCCGACGAGCGCTCGGATCAGGATCTCGCGCGCCTGAACGCGCTGCGGGAGGCGGGCAGCACCTTGGTGATGGTGGCTACCGGCAGCGAGGCCGCAGCTCGGCTGCCGGGCCGCACTTTCCGCCTGTTCCAGGTGCCGCCCCTCGACGCGGCGCTGGCCGCCGCGCTCGTGCGCAGGATGATCCCTTCGCTCGGGAGCGCGCTCGTGGAGCACATCATCCGGCGCACGGGCTGCCTGCCCGGCCCCATGCGCGCCCTGGTTTCGCGTCTGGAGGGCACGGCGGTCGTGGCGGTCGAGGACGTGGATCGCCGCCTCGCCGAGGTCCCCCTGCGCACTGCTTGCCGGGTGGGGCCGATCGAGATCCACCGGCTGCTCGACCGCGGGCGGTTCGACGACGCGGCCGAGGCGCTCGCGGCCTACGGCGACGATGCCGCCCCCACCATCGCCATCGCGCGCGCCAAGCTCGCCACGGGGCGGGGGCAGGCCCGCGAGGCGATCGCCCTGCTCGGACCTGTGGCCGGGCCCGTCGAGGCCGCGGGCGACGGCGAGCTCGCGGCCGCGTGGCACCTTCAGCTCGCGCGCGCGCTGCTGCGCGCCGGCGACTACGACGACTGCGAGAAGCACGCGCAGCAAGCGCTGGCGCGGCTGGCCGCGGTGGCCGGGGCCGAGGCGCCCGGCGCGGCGGCGGCGGCGCCCCACTCGGCGCGGGACTTGTTCGGCTCCAGCGTGACGGCGATGGCCTCGGACGCGCAGGCGCTGTGCGGCCTCGCGCAGAGCTTCTGCGCGCGGCACGAGCAGGCCCGTGCCTCGCTCGAGCGCAGCGTGGAGCTGGCCCGGCAGCTCGGGGATCCGCGCACGCTTTCGGTCGCGTTCGCCTCGCTGGCCTTCGCGCTGCAGCGCGGCGACAAGCTCGACGAGGCGCAGCGCGCCCACGAGCAGGCGCTGGTGCACGCCGAGCAGGCCGGCGATGCCGGCAGCGTGGCCACGACGCGCCTGAACCTGGCCGGCATCGCCCACATGCGGGGCGACATCGCCGGCGCGATCGAGCACCTCAAGGCGGCGGTGGACATGGGGCGCCGCTCCGGCCGGGAATCCACCGTCCACCAGGCCCTCCTCAACCTCGCGCAGCTCGATCTGTATCTGGGCCGGCACGTGCGGGCGCGGGCCTCGATCGAGACCCTGGCGCAGCAGCGCGAGAGGCTTGCGCCCGCCGCTCAGGCGCAGCTCCTCGGACTGGAGGGAGAGAGTGCGGCCGTGGCCGGCGAGCTCGCCCACGGCGCCGAGGCCTGCCGGCAGTGCGCCTGCGCCTACGAGAAGCTCGGCCGCAGCGTGGACGCGGCCGAGGCGCTCCTGGAGCGCGTGCTGCTCCTGGCGCGCTCGGGCACGGAGAGCGCGGAGGCGCTCGCCGCCGAGATCGAGCGAGGGAGCGAGCTCCTGAGCGACTCCGGGGCGCACCGTGCGCTGCTCGCCACGGCGCGCGGCCGCGTCGCCATGCGCTCGGGCCGGCTGGATCTGGCCCTGGGCGCCTTCGAAGAGGCGCTCGCCGCCGCCCGTGACAGCGGGCAGCGCGAGTGGCTGTGGCGCGCCCTGGAGTCGCGCGCGGCGTTGATGGAGGCGACCGGGCAGCAGGAGCGCGCGGCGCGGGACAGGGCGCGGGCCCTGGCGGAGCTGGAGCAGATCGCCGCCGAGCTGCCGCCCGATCTGCGCGAGGTCTACTGGAACGACCCGCGGCGGCGCGCCCTACGCGGCCCCGGCGCAGGGGCGATGACACTCGCCACGCCGCCGGCCGCTACCGTGCGGCGGCCCGCGGCGGGTGGGCTGACGGTGGCCAGCCCCGGGCTTCCGGCGGCGGGCGGAGCGCGCGCCTCGCTGGAAGCGGCGGAAGGGTCGGGCGGCGTCGAGACCGCGGCGACGCAGCTCTTCGGCCCGGTGCCCGAGGACCGGCTGGCCCGCGTGCTGGAGGTCAACCGCGAGATCGCGGGCGAGCACGACCTGGATCGGCTGCTCGAGCGCGTGACCGACCACGCCATCGCCCTGTTCCGGGCCGAGCGCGGCTTCGTCCTGCTGCGCTCGCGCAGCGGCGAGGACCGCCTGAGCATCCATGCGGCGCGCGCCCGGGAGGGCGACGATCCCCATGTCCGCTTCTCCGAGTCCATCGCCCGCCGCGTGGTCGACACCGGCCAGAGCTTCGTGGCCATCGACGCCGGGCGCGACGAGCGCGTGGCCGACTACGTCTCGGTCCACCAGCTCATGCTAAAGAGCGTGGCCTGCGCCCCAATCCGCGCCCGCACCGGCCAGGTCATTGGCGCCCTGTACCTGGAGACGCGGCTGCGGCCGGGCGAGTCGTTCAGCCGGGAGATGCCCACGCTCGGCGCCTTCGCCGACCAGGTGGCCATCGCCATCGAGACCACGCGCCTCATCGGCGAGAACGAGAAGCGGGCGCGGGAGCTGGAGAAGGCCAACGCCGAGCTCGAAGAGGCGCGGGCCAAGCTGGAGGAGCTGCTCGGGCGGCGCACCGAGCAGCTCGCCGCCACGCGCAAGGATCTGCGCGACGCGCATGCGGCGCTGCGCGGCCACTTCGGCTACCAGGGCGTGGTCGGCAACAGCCCCGCCATGCACCGCCTCTTCGGGGTCATGGAAAGGGTCAAGGGTGCCGATGTGCCCCTGCTCATCACCGGCGAGAGCGGCACGGGCAAGGAGGTTGTCGCCCGGGCCATTCACCGCGCCGGGCCACGCGTGAAGCACCGCATGGTCGGCGTCAACTGCGGCGCCATCCCGGAGCACCTGCTGGAGAGCGAGCTGTTCGGGCACATGAAGGGCGCCTTCACCGGCGCCGACCGGGACAAGAAGGGGCTGTTTCGGGAGCTCGACGGGGGCACCATCCTGCTCGACGAGATCGGGGAGATGCCGCCCAAGATGCAGGCGGGCCTGCTGCGCGTGCTCCAGGAGAAGGTGGTGCGTCCGGTCGGCGGCACCAAGGAGGAGCCGGTGGACGTGCGCGTCATCGCCGCCACGCATCGCCACCTCGCCGAGATGGTGGAGGGGGGGCGATTCCGCGAGGACCTCTACTACCGGCTCAACGTCATTTCCATGCACGTGCCGGCGCTGCGCGAGCGGATCGAGGACCTGCCGCTGCTCATCGACCACTTCCTGCGGCTGTTCGCGGCACGCTACGAGCGCGACCGGCGCACGGTCTCGCGCGCGGCCTTGAAGCGCCTGATGGCCTACGACTGGCCGGGCAACGTGCGCCAGCTCGAGAACGTGCTGCTCAACGCCTGGATCCTGAGCGACCACGCGGAGCTCGATCCCGAGGACTTCGAGTTGCCCGAGGCGCGGCCCCGGCCCCGGCCTGCACCGGCGGCCGTGAGCCCCCACCCCACGACGCTGGGGGCGCAGAAGGAGCACGAGCGGGAGCGCATGCTGGAGGCGCTGGCCGCGTGCAACTGGAACCGGGCCAAGGCGGCGGCCGCCATTGGCATGCCCCGCCGCACGTTCTACCGGCGCCTGAAGGAGTTCGGGATCCAGTAAATCAGTTGATGCTGCGCGAGATGCTTCCCGGGGTCCCCGCGTCGTCGGCCTCCCCCCGCGCGGCTCCGGTGGCTTGCTCCAGTGCCGTACGCCGCCCCAGCGCCGCGGCCACGAAGTGGGCGAACAGCGGGTGCGGAGCGTGGGGGCGGCTCTTGCACTCCGGGTGGAACTGGCAGGCGATGAAGAAGGGGTGATTTCCGAGCTCGATCATCTCGACCAGACGTCCGTCCGGCGAAAGCCCCCCCAGCACGAGCCCGGCCCCGGCCAGTCGCTCGCGGAACTCGGTGGCGACCTCGTAGCGATGGCGATGGCGCTCGCGGATCGTCTCGGCGCCGTAGATCCGCGCCGCCAGCGTGCCGGGCGTGATGCGGCAGGGATAGGCCCCCAGGCGCATGGTCCCGCCCTTGTCGGTCACGGCCCGCTGGTCGGGCATGAGATCCACCACCAGGTTCTCGCCGCCCTTGGCGAGCTCGCGAGACTGCGCCGAGGCCAGGCCGCAGACATGGCGGGCGAACTCGACCACCGCGAGCTGCAGGCCGAGGCAGATGCCGAAGAAGGGGATGCGCTCTTCGCGGGCGTAGCGGATGGCCTCCATCTTGCCCTCCGCCCCGCGGTCGCCGAAGCCGCCCGGAACGAGGATGCCGTGCGCGTCTCCCAGCAAGCTGGCCGCCCCGGTCTTCTCGATCTGCTCGGAGTCCACGTAGGAGAGCTCCACGCGCACGTCGTGGTGCAGCCCGCCGTGCGCCAGCGCCTCGTGCAGCGACTTGTAGGAGTCGCGCAGGTGGACGTACTTGCCCACCACGGCGATACGCACGGCGCCGTGCGTGGGCTCGCGGAGCCGCTCCACGACGCGCACCCAGCCCTCGAGCTGGGGCGGTCGGGACCAGATGTTGAGCAGATCGACCAGCACGTCGTCGAGGTGCTCGCGGTGCAAGGCGATGGGCAGCTCGTAGATGCAGCCGACGTCCTCGGCGGCGATCACCCGATCGACCGGGACGTTGGTGTAGAGCGAGATCTTCTCACGCAGCGAGCGCGACAGGGGCCGGTCGCAGCGACACAAGAGGACGTCGGGCTGGATGCCGATCTCGCGCAGCTTCTGCACCGAGTGCTGCGTGGGCTTGGTCTTGAGCTCGGCGGCGGCGGGGATATATGGGATGAGCGTGACGTGCACGCTGACGGCGCCTTGCGGGCCGGCCTCCATCTTGAGCTGACGGATCGCTTCGAGGAAGGGCAGCGACTCGATGTCGCCGACGGTGCCGCCCACCTCCACCAGCACCACGTCGACCGACTCGGCCACGCCGAGCACGCGCTGCTTGATCTCGTCGGTCACGTGGGGGATGACCTGAACCGTCGCCCCGAGGTACTCGCCGCGGCGCTCCTTGGAGATGACCGCCTCGTAGATCCGCCCGGTGGTGAAGTTGTTCTGCTTGCCCATGCGGGCGCTGATGAAGCGCTCGTAGTGCCCGAGATCGAGATCCGTCTCCGCGCCGTCGTCGGTCACGAAGACCTCGCCGTGCTGGTACGGCGACATCGTGCCGGGATCGACGTTGATGTAGGGATCGAGCTTGATGATCGTGACCTTAAGGCCGCGCGCCTCCATCAGCGCCCCGATGCTCGCCGCCGCGAGCCCCTTGCCGATCGACGAGACGACGCCCCCGGTGACGAACACGAGCTTGGTCTTGTGGGGCATGGCCCGTGGTCCCCACGTAGGCGGCGGTGCGGGATTGTAGGCGGGGCCGAGCCCGCGTCAACCTGGAACGTGGCGCGCGCGGGTGGTATGAGGGAAGGCGCCATGTCGCGGCGGATGCCATGAGAATCGCCCGGATCCAGGCCGAGTCGCTGGCCACGCCCAGCCTAGCTCTAGTCTACGACGGCAGCTTCTACGACGTGGCAGAGCTGGAGACACGCTGGGGCGGGCCGGCCGCGGGGACGATCGACTTCCACAGCCGCGTCTTCGGCCTGCGCGGCGCCGGCCTCGGCGAGCTCGCCGAGCGGCTCGCGCGCGGGGAGCGCCCGACCGAGGCGCGGCTCGCGCCGGGCAGCTTCATGACGCTCGCGCCCTGCGATCCGGATCGGGCGCGGCTCTTCCAGATGGCTCCCTACGACTTCGCGACCGACTGGCCGCTGTTCGCTTGCCGGGAGGCGCGGGCCCTCGTGGGCGAGCAGCCAGTGCTCTACCCTCCGGGCCCCGAGACGCCGTGCTGCGAGGCCGGCATCGCCGCGGTGCTGGGCGAGGATCTGCGGCGCGCGAGCCCCGAGGAGGCCCGGGCGGCGGTGTTCGGGTACTGCCTGATGATTGCCTGGACCGCAGGCTTGCCGCTCTGGCTGCCTCAGGGGGGCGGGCTACTCCCCACGCAGCTCGGCCCACAGCTCGTCACCGCCGGCGAGCTGCCCATGCTCGAGTCGCTTCAGGCCGAGCTCGTCATCTGTGAGCGCCGCCTGCCGGCCGGCACCGTCGGCGAATGGCGCTTCCACGTGGCCGAGTCGCTGTCATACCTGAGCCACTTCGTCGAGCTACGGGCCGGGGACGTGGTCGGCGCAGGCTGCCTGCGCGGCGGCGCACCCGAGCCCGGGGCGATCCGCTTCGGCGACGGCGTCGAGCTCACCGTGCCACGGCTGGGCACGCTGCGCGGCTCGCCCCTGCGCGGCCCCGATCTCGGCCGGTGGCGCTTCGCTGCTAGCTGCTAGCTCTACCCGCGTGCGAAGATGCGCCGGCTCGCCTCGTGCCACGTCGCGAGCTTCGCGCGCCCGAGCCCCGGCGTCACAGCAGCGCCAGGAACTCGTCGACCGTCATCCCCGAGCTGCGGATCAGCGCCCGGAGCGTGCCGACGGACAGCTCCCTGTGCTGCGGGATCGAGAGGTTGACGCGCACGCCGGCCTTGACCAGCACGAGGTGGCTGCCGACCTGTCCCAGGGGCTGCCAGCCCGCCTTCTCGAACGCCTTGGCCGCCTCGCGGCCCGAGATGTTCCCCAACCTGCCCACGGCGTCACAAGGCGACCACCAACGGGGGGCGAGCGTCGTGCGGACGAGCGGCCATCGCCTTCTGGTCCTCGGCCCAGAGCCAGGCCGTGATGGCTTCCTTGATGTTCTCCAGCGCTTCCTGCTCGTCGTGCCCCTGGGAGACACAGCCTGGCAGCGCCGGGCACTCGGCGACAACCCAGCCGTCCTCGGCCTGCTCTAGCGTCACGTGGAAGACCATCTGCTTGTCCCCGGTGGTCTGCGAACCGCACAGGCAGTGTAGGGAACATATCAGCGCCGGGACATGACTTCAAGCACTCTGGCCTCGCTGGGTGTCTAACCGAATCGGGGGCGGGCGTGGAGAAGCGAACCGCCAAGGCGCCAAGCACGCCAAGAAATCCGTTGTTTTCCTTGGCGGCCTTGGCGCCTTGGCGGTTCATCCGGCGGCGCTACCCGTTTCTGGTAGGCACCCTAAGCTCATGCCGGACCAGCGCGGATGGATCGGCCGCCGTCGTTGCTATCGAGGGATTCTTGCTCAACGCGTGTGCCCAGGCCGGGTGCCAGTTCGCAGCCCCATAGGACCACCCGCGGCCGGTTCTTCGCATCGTCGCCTCGCCCTCCGGGCGCCGTCGTCAGCGCCGGAGGACGGCGATGAGCTGGCCGCTGCTGTTGTGGACGACACAGGCGTTGCCGCACTTGGCGGTGGCCCCGCCGCACGTCAAGCTGCACGCTCTTGAATTGCAGCCGTCAGCCCGCGCCAGGCGCCGGTAGCCGAGCTCTACTCCTCCAGCCCGCCGCCGCTGCCGCTGGGAGGGCCGCCTGCCGCCCCGCACTCCTGCGGGTTATCGGCGCAGTACTTCTGGCCGCAAGCGTCAACGGCATCGTACTCGGACTTGCAGGCGGAGGCCGCGCTGCACGCGTCAGGGGCGTCGTCGGCGCATCCGAGGAAAGCATCGAACTCGTCCGAGCAGCCCCTCGTGCTCGCGTCCTCCTCGCCTTGGCTGCAGCCGTCCTCGCAGGTCTCTGCGCCCGCGCACTTCGCGGCCATGGCCTTGGTGTAGACCGAGGAGCATGTGACGGCGCCGCCGCTGCGCGACGGCCGCGGCGACGCCGAGGAAAAATAGCCCCTTCACGATGCTCGTCGTGTCCATGTTCGCTGCGCCCCGGGTCGCAAGTGCGCTTCGCGGCTGCTGCCGCCTAGCCGCTGTCCGCACCCCCGGCGCCGCCCCCGCAGTCCTGCGGGTTCTCCATGCAGTAGGGGGTGACGCACTCCGAGAACGCCTTGCTCTCGGAGTCGCACTCCACGTTGCAGATGTCGGGCGCGCTGTCGACGCAGCCGAGGAAGGCGTCGACCTTGCTGTCGCAGCCGGCCTTGCTCCCCACGGACGCCATCTGGTCGCAACCGCTCTGACAGTCCTGGGCGTCCTCGCACTTGCCGGCCGCCTCGGCGCACAAGGAGGAGCAGCTCACGGTGCCGCCGCTGCTCGAGCTGCTGCTGCTGCTGCTGGACCCGCCCCCTCCGTCGTCGCCGCCGCTACCACCACCGCCACCCTTGGTGCTGCTGCACGCCAGCAACGATGCAGTGCCGAGGATGGCCAGCCCCTTGAGAATGCTCGTCGTGTTCATGGTTCCACTCCGTTCACGCGGTCGAGCGCCAAGTCTGTCAGAACTGCTCGATGCGCGCAAGCGGTGTGTGCCTCGGGGCCTGCAGGGCACGATGCTGCTTGCCGGCTACTCGCCTAGCCCTCGCCGCCCCCGCAGTCCTGCGGGTTCTCCATGCAGTAGGCGGTGATGCAGCTTGTCAACGCGCTCTCGGAGTCGCAGCTCACGCTGCAGATGTCCGGCGCGGCATCGACGCACTCCAAGAAGGAGTCGAACTGGATCGAGCAGCCGGCCTTGCCCGCCACGGCCGCCATCTGGTTGCAACTGCTCTCGCAGTCCTGGGCGTCCTCGCACTTGGCCATCGCCTCGGCGCACAACGAGGAGCAACTCGGGCCGGCGCCGCTGCTCGAGCTGCTCGATGCGCTGGAACTGCTCGAGCTGGAGCTGCTCGAACTGCTGCTGCTCGCGCCTCCCGCGCCTCCCGATCCGCCGGCGGGACCATCGACCACCGTCTTGCCGCCGCACGCCGCGGCGGCCAACGCCACGGCCAACAGGATGCGCCTTTGCCGACTTCGCGGGGCAGAGCCCATCGACCCATCACTGCCACGTGGTGGCAGCGGGCGGGAAGATCCGCGTGTGCGCACCACGGGGCGGTCAGTGCACGCCGCTGGCGCAGACGAGCCCGCGTGGCGGCGGCAGGCGGTGGTCGGCCACGAGGCGCCGCCTGCGTCGCGGGAGCGGCGGCGGCCGGTGGCGCAGCCAGCCCTGGAGCGCGCCGAATTCGTAGCGGTTGAGATCCCGGAACTCCAGGCCCATGCCGGGCTCGTCGCGGCGCTCGCCGCGCCCGCTCACCGCGATCCGCACCACGTGGGCAAATACGGTGATCTCCCGGTGCGGCCAGCGCACGATGGGCCGCAGGCTCAGGACGACCACCTCCCCCGGCCAGAGGGGTCCCGGCGTCTCGATCCAGGCGCCGAGCGGAGACAGGTCGGTGGCCCAGCACAGCAACGGCTCGTCAACGTAGCGTGTGATGAGCTCGCAGGGCAGATCCACCGCCCGGCGCACGGCGCGGCGGGCCACGGAGCGCGTTCGAATCGTCGGAACCATGCTCTCTTCCCCTTGGAGAAAAACGGCAACTACATGGTGCGACAAATACACACATCGGCCAAGAATGCCGCCTACGGTCCAGGCGACGCCGGGACTTGCTTCGCCCTCCGCCTGCGTTCCTGGCTAGTGGCGCGGCCCAAAAGTCGTGCGGAGAAATCGCTGGGACGCGCCACGCGGGTGGGGGGCCGGGCGGGGCCGGGCCAGGCCCATCAGCCGCTGCTCAGGACGCGCCACGCGGGTGGGGGGCCGGGGGAGGCGGCGCCCCGCCTCCCCCGGTAGGGCCCGCGGGGAGGGCACGCCGCTTGCGCGGCCGAAGGCCGCAATTGCAAGCGGCGTGGCCTTCCCCGCGAAGTGAGCCGTCCCGCCCCCATATCCGCGGGACTCGCAGGACGGCCCACTAGAATCGGCCGAGGAGGCCCACTCCGGCGAAGTGCGGACCGAGCAACGGGGCGGGGGTCAGCCCAGCCTTCTCGCTGGGGTCCGTCTCCACGGCCTCAGTGGTCATGAACGCGCCCTCCAGGGCCAGCCCCAACCCGCCTGCCTGAGCCAAGCCGTCGAGGACGGTCAGCACGGTGCGCAACACGAGGGCGGCGTCGCAGCCGGGGTCGTCCGGGGCACAGCCGAGCTCGGCGAGCGAGATCCACGGCCCCACCACGGGCACGAGCAGGACGCCTGCGCCGGGGACATCGTCCCACGTGGAGGCGCAAGCGGCGCCGGCGGCGTACGCCCCGCCGGCGACCACGATCCCGCCCGCGAGCACAGGCGTGCGCACCGAAGACGGAGGGTAGCGCAGCCGCACGGGAGGCTCCTCGTCGGCACGCGCGGGCCGCGCCAGCACGAGCACTGTCGCCATCGCAGCGAGCGCAGCGGCTAGCACTACTGCCGGAGTCCTCGACGGCAGTAGTGCTAGGGCGGCCGCGAAGCGGGCGCCCGCGGGGGTGAATCGCCTCGCTTCGCGAGGCGAGAGGGGGCGCGCGGCGCCCCCTGGGAACAAAACTAGCGCTACTGCCCGCCGCGCAGCGGCGAGCACGAAGCGCGGAAA
Source organism: Deltaproteobacteria bacterium (assembly GCA_016209145.1). Taxonomy (GTDB): domain Bacteria; phylum Myxococcota_A; class Polyangia; order Polyangiales; family Polyangiaceae; genus JACQWT01. Next base: position 11,732 of record JACQWT010000364.1, read on the forward strand.
CGTAGTTTCCGGCAGTAGTGCTAGGCCGATCACGCGCGCGAGCCGTCGCATGGGGCTAGGGGGCCGCAGGCGCCGGGATGTTGACCGTGTAGGGCACGCTCTTCTGCGCCTCGTCGAAGGGCGGGATGATCTCGCCCAGGAAAGCGTTCCTGACGCACTGCGCGAACTGCTCCGGCCCGCCGGAGAACGGAGGCCCTAGGACCACGTCCACGACCTTGCCCTTGGGGCCGTCGAAGACCACCTGGACGTCGCCTTCGCCGCCCGTCGCATCCGGCGTCACCTGGGCGCACTGCTCCGCCTTCTTCGCGCCCCGGCGCAGCACGTTCTGGGCGGCCTCGTCGTCGAAGGGCAGCCGGTCGGGCTCGGTCTGCTCGCCGCGCACATCGGTGAGCGTCTCGCCCGGGCTCTCCGGGGTCTCGACCGGCGTCGTCGTCCCACCGCAGGCTGCTAGCGACACGAAGGCCGGCCACAGCAGAAGCCACCTGGTTCGCGGCATGGCACGCATTCCCGCCCCTCCTTTGATGGGACGATGTCCTGGACGTAACCCTAGCAGCTCTCGGCCGGTTGGTGAAGGAGGCCTGCCATGACAAGGCTGTCACGGTTTGGCCCACTACCACGAAAGAAGTTGCGTGGCCCGCCCGTCCGAGGAGCCTGCCCCGGAGCTAGAATTCGCGCATCTGTCGCCGCATCTTGGCGAGCGCCTGCTCCTGGAGCTGCCGGATGCGCTCCCGCGAGAGCTGGTAGCGTTCTCCGAACTCCTTGAGCGTCAGCTCGATCTCGTCGTCCAGGCCGAAACGCCAGCGGATGATGCTCGCCTCGATGGGGGTCAACTTGGCGAGCAGGCGGCGGATCTCGGCGTTCCAGTACTGCCCCGCCAGCAGGTCGAAGGGCGAAGGAGAGCCTTCCTCTTCGAGGAAGTCCACGAACTTGCGCCCATCCTCGTCGCCCACGGGACGGTCGAGCGAGAAGGGCGCATCGGCCGAGAACCCCCGCACCTTGTCGAGCTTGTCCGTCGGGATCCCGGTGGCCCGGGCCAGCTCGTCGAGCGTGGGCTCGCACCCGGTTCGCGCCAGCGCCGATTGCGTAGCGCGGGCGACGCGGTTGTGTGTGTCGAGCATGTGCACGGGGATCCGCACGGCCCGCCCCTTGTCCGCCAGTGCCCGGTTGATCGCATGCCGGATCCACCACGACGCGTAGGTGGAGAACCGGTAGCCACGCCGGTAGTCGAAGCGCTCGACGGCCTTCATCAGGCCGATGTTGCCTTCCTGGATGAGGTCGATAAGCGGCATCTTCCCGCGGTTGTAGCGGCGAGCGATAGACACGACGAGGCGCAGGTTGGCCTTGACGAAGCGGTTCTTGGCCTGGAGCTGCCTCTCGAAGCTCAGGTCGATGCCGCGCAAGTAGCGCCAGTACGCCGGGGTGGGCGGCAAGTAGGCGAGCGGCTTGCCGCCCACCGACTCGCGCCACAGGGCCGGGCTCGGTCGCTCCCCGAGTTGGCGGGCGATGGTTTCCGCCCGGGCCATCCACAGGCGATCGGAGTCCGGAAGCTGGATCCGCTGGCCCAGCGAGCGGGCCAGCTCGGCGTAGCGCACCTTCTGGCGTGGCGTAAGGCGCCGGCCAAGCTGCGCCAGCTCCAGAAGCTGCTCGATTTCGGCCGGAACCTCGAGCCGTTCCGCGCCGGCGAGCGCAATGTCCTCGCGCAGCCCGCCAAGGACGTGGACCGCCGCCGGGATGTACGCCAGCATGGTCGCCCAGTGCAGCACCTCGGCCGCCTCCACGTCCCGTGCCGCCTGGATCTCGTGCGCGTGGTCCATCACCGGGTGCTGGGCCATGTCGCGGAAGTAGCGGGCCAGCATCGAGTCGTGCGCCAGCGTCTTCGGGCCGAGCTCGCGCGAGTCACGGCCCTGCGAATCAGGCGGCAACTCCTCGAAACCAAACACCTCCAGTGTGTCGGGGCCCGGCTCTCGCTCGATCCGCGCTCGAACCGCGGTCGTCTCGATGACCTCCTCCTCCCCGAGGAGGGCAAGATCGCGCTCGGCCTCTCGCGGGTCCATTTCGCTCACGGCGGCAGCGGTCTGCTTGCTCATGTGGCGTTCCTCCGTGGCGTTGGCGGGCACGGCCGCCCCAGGAGCGTCCGGCGCGGGAAGTGGCGGCGGCTCACGCAAGAGGGCGGCGCGGAGGCGGCGGTATGTCTGCCTCTTCGGGCGGCGTCCCTGGGGCGCGGCACCGCTCGAGCTCGCGGTCGAGCCGGGCGGCGAAGCGCACAGCGCCATCTCGCGGTTCGTCGGGGACATCGGAGTCTTCTTGGGGTGAGGCGGCCGGGCAATGCCGATCTGCGCGCGCGTCAAGGCACCGCGCGGGCGACTACGGGCGAATCTGGAAGGAGCGGCAGTCTATTCCTCCTGGGTTGACACGGTCGGTCAGGGCACGGGGCCCATGCTTTGGTGAAGTGCAAGACCGGTGCCATGCTTTCTGCACGGCCTGCGGGCCACGAGGCCCGCGACTTCACTACATGTGATACGTGCCAGGGTCCGCAAAGCTTTCATGGAGATTGCAGATCGCGTCATGCCCGGGCGCATTCCGGCGTCCGGGTAGCAACAGGCAGCACTCGCGCGCGCAGCCCCGCCCCCGCGCTTCCCCGTGGCCGTCAGCCCCCCGGGACGATCCGGCCTACCGCTTGTCGGCGTCCCCGGCAGTCGCCACGACCGCGGCGAACGCAGCCTGGTCCTTGATGGCCAACTCGGAGAGGATCTTCCGGTCGAGCTCGATCCCGGCAGCCTGGAGCGCCTGGACCAGCCGGCTGTAGCTCGTGCCCTGCTGGCGAGCGGCCGCGCCGATGCGGGTGATCCAGAGACGCCGGAAGTCGCGCTTGCGCCGCTTGCGTCCGACGTACGAGTACTGCCACGCCCGGTGCAGCACCTCCCGCGCCTGGCGGAACCGGTTCTTCCTGCCGCCCCAGAAGCCCTCGGTCTGGCGCAAGACGCGGTTGCGGCGGCGCCGGGCCTTGATCCCACGCTTGACGCGAGCCATGCGAACTCTCCTCGGTTTCCCGTGCCATCGTTCCGGCCGGCCGCGCCCGCGGAGCTTGCGCTGCGAAGTGCCGCCGAAACGCGAAGGCCGCGCATCTCACCAGAGCGCACGGGGGTTGTCAAGCCAAGCGATGCGCCTTGCCCAGGTGTGCTCCGTGGTATCCTGTCCAACGTAATGCCCTGCGCGCCGCCTGCCGATGACGTCGAGCTCGATGCCATGGTGCGCATTGCCAGGCAGGCAGCCGTGCGCGTCGGCGAGATCTACCGCGTCTACCTCGCTGCCTTCGGGCGCGGACGGGAGGGCGACGCTCGCGAGACGCTTGGCGTAGCGTTCAAGTGCCGCGCTCCAGAAGTACGTGACGTGCTCGGGCGCGGCACTCGGGGGCGAAAGTCCGAGAGGGGGGAGCGGAGCGCCCCCCTCTCGGGAGGGCCCGCGGGAGGGGCCTCGGCCTTGCTCCCGTTGCAAGGCCGAGGGCCCCTCCCGCGAAGTGGCGCCCGCCGCCGATACGTCACTGAACTTGCGGCGGGCGCCACTATGGGGGAGGGCGATCCGGTCAGCCTTGCCGATCTCGAGGCCAACGCCATGATCTGCCGGGCGTTGGCACAGAGTTTCCCCGGCGCCCAGATTCTGGCCGAGGAGGGCTCGCCGGCCGGCTCCGGGCCGCCCGCGGCCGGGCGAGTGTTCTTCGTCGACCCGGTCGACGGCACGCGGGAGCTCATCGAAAGGACGGGCGAGTTCGCGGTGATGATCGGCCTGGCGGTGGGCGGCCGGCCTGCGGCGGGAGTCGTCGCGCTCCCCGCGGCCGGGAAGCTCCTGGCGGGGCGTGTCGGGGTAGGAGCCTTCGTACAGGATCTGTCGGCCGCGCCGGGCAAGGCAGCCCGGGAACGCCGGCAGATCCACGTTTCGGCGTGCAACTTGTTCTCGAGGGCACGGGCGGTGGTGTCGCGTTCTCGCCCGCCGCGGCTGCTCCGGTCGCTGCGGCGCCGGCTCGGACTGCCGGCGCCGGCGCGGCACGGGTCCGTGGGCTTCAAGGTGGCCAGGCTCGCGACCGCAGAGGCCGATCTGTACCTGCACGATGAGGCGGGGCTCATGGGGTGGGACTGCTGCGCCCCCGAGGCCATCCTGGTGGCTGCGGGCGGGCGCATGACCGATCTCGACGGCCACCGCATCGACTACGAGGCTGCCGGCCGGGGCGTCGCGCTAGGCCGCGGCCTGTGCGCCACGAACGGCTTGCTGCACGCGGCGCTGCTGTCCGCTGTCGCGGGGGCGGAGCAGGAGCTGACGCGTCGCCGGGGATGCCGGGCATAGGCATAAGGCGGGCAATCAGCCGGCGGCCGAGGCGCCGCGCCAGCCGAGCGCGCTCGCAGCGCCGGGCCGCAGCGTACTCCTTTACGTGAGGACCCGGCGCGAGGACGTAAGCTCATGCCGGTCCAGCGCGGATCTAGGGGATCGGCCGCCGTCGCTGCCAACGCCAGGTTCCTGCTTGGCGCCTATGGAGATGCCGGGGGCCCCGCCGGCCGCCGGATGCGCGGGCGCGTTGACACGGCCGGGCCAACCGGCCTACCGTCAGCGCGCGCGAGGGGCTGACGTGTCGCTGGGCGCGCAGCTGGCCGCGTTGCCGTGGACAGGCAGGCGCCCTGGGCTGGGGCCGCCAGAGAGAGGAAGAAGTCATGCTGCGTATCGTGCACGGAGTTCGCAGGCACGCCCCGTCGTGCCCGCTTTGGCTGCGGGCGCTGGTAGCGAGGGGCTTGCTGGCGGTGGCCGTCGTGCTCTTCGGGGCCGTGGCGGCGGGGAGCGTGGCGGGCTGCGCCGACGAGCAAGCGCCCGAAACTCACGTCGATCGGCTCAAGGATCCCATCAAGCGGACCGCCGCGGTCACGCGTCTCATCCAGTTCTACGAGGACGCGATGACCAAGGACAAGAAGAACCGGGAGGGGCCCAATGTCAAGCCGCTGCTCGACAAGATCGTGCCGCCGCTCGTGGAGGCAGCGCTGGCGGGTGATCTGGACCGCCGCTCCCAGGGCAAGCTCTACCGCTTTTTGGCCGACTCGCGGGACGTGCGGGCCGCGCCCGCCATTGCCAAGGCTCTGACCGAGTACCGCATCGACGACAAGCGCCTCGAGCCCTACGACAACGACATCCAGGAGGTCGTCCGCGCCGTCGGCCGCATGAAGCTCAAGGAGGCGAGCAAGCCCCTGCTGGAGCTGTTCGTCAAGCTGCGCGCCGACACGCAGAAGGGGGGCCTGTTGTACCGCGACGTGTACGACGCGATGGTTGCGCTGGCGGATCTGACGTGGGAGTCGCGCCTCGTGAGCCTGCTCGATCAGCCCATCAACTCGTTGAAGGACGTTACCTCCCTGCGCCGCGAGGTCTTCTGGCAGACGACCGCCGCCATGCTGCTCGGTAACATGAAGGCGAAGGGCGCCGTCCGCCCGCTCGTCAAGGTGATCCTCGCGCCGCTCAAGGCGGACATTGCTGCCACCGCCATGATGGCGCTGCTCAAGATCGGGCGGCCGTCTGTCGAGCCCGCCCTCAAGGTGCTTTCCGGCGAGGACCAGGAGCTCGTCAAGTACTGCGAGGAGGAGAACCTCAAGAGCGCCAAGGACAAGGGCGAGAAGATCGAGAAGAAGGCCGAGGACGCCGCCAAGATCGCCTACGTCTCGTCGGCCGCCATCATCGTGGGCAGCATCGGGCGCCAGGAGGCGGTCAAGCCCATGATCGACGCCATCGAGAAGGCCGACGACATGGCCAAGGTGATCATCGCCCGGGAGCTGCCGAAGCTTCCGAAGACGCCGGAGGCCGTCGAGGCGGTCAAGAAGGTCTACGAGAAGACCTCGCTCACGGCAACCATCCCGCCGGGGCTGCCCGCGCGCGAGACCCTGCTCGAGGCCATGGGCACGTACTTCGACCACGGCCTGCTCAAGTGGATGGTCGACGACGCGCTGGCGTTGAAGGGCGAGAAGGAAGACATCTCGCCGATCCAGTCCAAGGCGCTGGAGGTGGCCCTGAAGCTCATGAAGGAGGAGGATGTCCCTCTCATCGACAAGCTCTCCAGCCTGAAGGATGAGGTCTACGACCCCGGTACCCGGAAGACCACGATCACGCCCATCGGCAAGGCGTACGAGGAGCAGTACAAGATCGCCAAGAGCCTGCTGCAAGGCTGTCGCGGCAAGGGCGTCGAGTGCTTCGTGGACAAGGTCCAGGAGCCGGCCTCGCAGGCCCAGGCAACCCAGTTCCAGGGCATCAAGGCCGCCTACATGATCGGCGTGCTCGGCGATGAGAGCACCAAGGACAAGATCGTCGGCGCCATGCCGAAGCTCTCCAACGCGGCGGTGCGCTTCGTGGCGGTTTCGGTGCTCGATCGGTTCTCGCCGGGCGGCGACAAGGCGCTGGCGGAGAAGCTCCAGGCCATCGTCGACAAGAACGAGGCTTCGCGCGACCAGAACATGATCAGCGCCGACGCCCCGGTCAAGCAGGTCATCCCGCGGCTCCGAGCGCGCGTCGACTAGCCCCCGCTACCTGCCACGAGCGCCGGCCGCCGGCCGGGTTCGCGGGAGACCGCATGATCGTGCTCGAGGTGCTCGATGGCCGCTCGCGCGGCCTGCGGCTCGAGGCCGAGCGGCAGGACACGTACATCGGCCGCGCGCAGGGCTGCGATCTGGTGCTCGCGGACGAGCACGTCTCCTGGCGGCACGCGCGCGTCGTGCAAGGCATCGACGGAGTCACGATCGAGGATCTCGGCTCGACCAACGGCACGGCCGTGGTACGCGCCACGAGCCGCACCGAGCTCGGCGATGAGGCGGCGCTGGCCCTGTCCACCGGCGACGTCATCGAGCTCGGCAGCGGGGCACAGGTGTGCCGGCTGCGGCTGACGATCGCCGAGCCGGAGCGCGTCGCCCAGGTGGTGACCGTCAAGAGGGTGGCGGAGGTCGGCGGGGCGACTTCGGCCGTAGAGGGCGATCCGCAGAGGCTGCAGGCGCTCTATCGCGCCGAGAGCCAGATCGGCCGCGCCGCCGGGCTGGACGACGTGCTCGCCGCCATTGCCGAGGCGGCCCTGGCCCTGGTGCCGAGCGCGACCCACGTGACCTTGGTGCTGCGCGACGACGACGCCGCGCTGCGACCGGGCGGCGGCGAACCCGGCACGGCTACGGGCACCTACCTGCCCGTGCTCTCGCGCGCGCGCTGCGGCTCGCCCGCGCCGCCGGGCGAGCCGGCTCCCGTGCCCCGCAGCATCTTTCGCAAGGCCCTGGCCGAGCGCGCCGCGGTGCTGTTCGCCGACGCGCCGAAGGAGGTCGGCACCTCTGCCTCCATCCTCGGCGCGTCGGTGCGCAGCACGGCTGCGGTCCCGCTCTGGCGCGGCGACGAGATCCTCGGCGTGCTGCAGGTCGACAACCGGGACGCCCCCGGCATGCTCAAGCCGAGGGACCTGGACATCCTGCTCGTGCTGGCCGAGCACGCCTCGCTGGCGGTCGCGGGCGCGCGTCTCGTAAAAAGGCTCGTCGTGGCCGAGGAACGGCTGCGCAGCGAGAACCGCTACCTGAAGGGGCGCGCCGAGCGCTTGCGGGGGGGCGCCGCGGGCGAGGCGGAGGATCCGGCCGGCGCGATCATCGGCCGCAGCCCGCCGATGCTGCGCCTGCTGGGCGAGCTCGACAAGGTGGTGGACACGCGCGTCACGGTGCTGATCGAGGGCGAGACCGGCACCGGCAAGGAGCTCGTCGCCTCGGCCATCCATTCCCGCTCGCGGCGGCGTGACCGGCTTTTCGTGGCGCAAAACTGCGCGGCGCTGAGCGAGAGCCTGCTCGAGAGCGAGCTGTTCGGGCACAAGCGCGGCTCGTTCACGGGCGCGATCGAGGACAAGAAGGGGCTGTTCGAGATCGCCGACGGCTCGACGCTGTTCCTGGACGAGATCGCGGAGGCGCCGCCGGCCATCCAGTCCAAGCTGCTGCGGGCGCTGCAGGAGGGCGAGATCCGGCCGGTAGGCGCCACCGAGTCCAAGCGTGTCAACGTGCGCGTGGTGGCGGCGACGAACCGCGACCTCGAGGCCGAGGTGGCGGCGGGCCGGTTCCGGGAGGATCTGTACTACCGGCTGCGGGTCTTCCCGCTGCGCGTGCCGCCGCTGCGCGAGCGCAGGGGAGACATCGCGCTGCTCGTCCAGCACCTCCTCGACCGCTACGGTCGCGAGCTCGCGAAGCCCGTGGCGGGCGTGGTGCCCGAGGCCATGGGTTTGCTGGAGGCATACGACTGGCCCGGGAACGTGCGCGAGCTGCAGAACGAGGTGCAGCGGCTCGTCATCCAGCTCGATCCCGGCGCGTTTGTGACGCCCGAATCTCTTTCGCCGCGGCTGCGCCGGGCCGAGCGGCTCGTGGCCGCGGCCGGCGGCGCCAAGGGCACGCTGCGCGAGACCCTGGACGCGGTCGAGAAGCACCTGCTGGTCGAGGCGTTGCGCGCGCAAGGCGGCAGCAAGACGGCGGCCGCCCGCAGCCTCGGGATCACGCGCGAGGGGCTGCACAAGAAGCTGCGGCAGTTTGGGATGTAGTATTCGCCAGTCGCGCAACATGCTTGCCGGCCAGGGCGAACGGGGTTGGGGCCCCGTTCGCGGGGTCTGGGGCGAAGCCCCAGCGTGGAATTCTCGCCGCGGACGGCCCGCCCATGGCTACAGCGGGCAAGGGCCGCGGGGCGTCGCTGCTCGCGTTGGCCCGCTCCGGTCGCGCGGGCGTCTCAGGTTCGTCCCTGGGTTGCGGGCGCAGCCCGCGCGCATGATGGTACTTCGCCGGCCCCGCTACGGCCGCGCGGGCGTGACGACCGCGATCTGCGGGCCGGCGCGCACCGTGACGCGACTGGCCTCGAGCAGCTCGCCGTCGAGGACATAGGGTCCGACGCTCGGAAAGCGCAGCACGAGCTGCCGGACGAGCCGGTCGACGTGATTGCGCCCGCCGATGCGCCGGCCGGCGAGCACCAGGGGCGCGCGTGGGCCGAGCTGGCGCGGCGCCAGGGCCGAGGCGACCAGGTGCGGCCGTTGGGGATCCTCCGCGGCCCGGTATGTCACCATCATGTGGATCCCGAGGTCGGGCACGACGGCGCAGCAAACGAGCGACCAGGCCGTTGGCGCGAGGGTCTCGCCTTCCACCTCGAGCGTGCAGGGCAAGGGATCGAGCACCTCCCGCGCGTAGGCGCGGCCCGCGAACGAGCCGAGGAAGATGCGTGCCACGAGCGCGGCGGCGCCGGCATGGCCTGGCGCCCCGTGCTCGTAGTACGAGCGGAAGAAGCTGGCGACGAGCCCCGTGCCCCAGATGAACCCGATGCGTCGCTCGGTGCCACGCGCCGTCTCGGCCGTGATCTCGATGCTGGGCCGCCTGTGCGCGGGCGCCGGCCGATCGAGAAGCTGGCGCAGGCACCGGACCGGGGTGCCGCGCACGCCCCAGTTGCGCGCCACCGTCCCCACCGTGCCGCCGGGGATGGGCGCCACCGCCGGGAGGCGCTCCGGGCCGAAGGCGTCGGCGAGAGCCGTCACGCCGGCCATCAAGGTTCCGTCGCCGCCCGAGAGGATCACCAGATCCGTGCCCCGCCGGGCGAGCTCGCGGCACAGCCCGCCGAGCTCGTCGAGATCGGCGGTCACGTGCACGGCGCACCGGCCCCGCGCCGAGCAACACACCCGCTCCAGCAGCGCCGGCCGGCGGCGGTACTGGCTTGCCTGCGGGTTCACCACGAGATCGATACGCATGGTGCGGCGGCGGGAGGCGTAGCCACGGGCGGGCCGCAGGTCAACGGCGCCGACGGCCATGGGTTCGATCGAGCCCATGCTGCGCCAGGTGGCGATGGCACAAACCGGGTAGGGAAAGAGGGATCAAACAGGAAGGCGGGAAGACGGGAAGGAGATTATTGTTGTGGACTTGTTCGTGAGGCGTCTCAGTCCGCGCTTCACAACCTCGACGTTGAAGTTCACGCTCTTCGTCGGAAACCGGGCCGAATGATTCGGTGCGGTTGACCGCGATCGACGACGCGGACAGGCGCAGACAAGCCTGATGGCCCTTGGCGCCAAGAGTGCCGTCGCAGCTTGACCGGACGGCAGCCCGAGAACAACG
>JACQWT010000445.1 GCA_016209145.1 Deltaproteobacteria bacterium
CAAGAACCTCGTTTGGCGAGTATGTCCTCGAGGTAGAAGAGCAACGGCAGCACCACCGCGTGGCCCAAGGCATTCGGATTCAAGAACCAGCTCCCCCCGAGCCTGTCTATGTCATCCGCCTGTATCCCGTGAGCAAGTACCAGGGCGCACACGGCAGCACTGCCGACCACGCCGATCAACATGCTGGAGCGAAACTGCTCGGCCGTCAGCCGCGGCACGATGACATAGAGAGCGAGAAGCATTGCCACCACCGACAAGCACGTTGTCACGGCGTCGTAGAGATCATAGCCCCGGGGAATCTGCGCCACGCAGTAGGCCGCGTAGGCCAAGGCCGGGAGCGCCCCCGGAGCTCTCGCCAGGCGGGCCTTGCGCCGCACGACCACGGTGGCGAAGGCCAACAGCACCCAGTGGAATGATGAGAAGTTGGTGTTGACGAGCCGGAGATTCGACAGAGTCATGATCGGAATGGTGGCCGCCAGAGAGAGGCCGACACCGACCGGCAGGGAGACCAGAGCGAGCGCCACCAGAACGGCGGAGAGCAGCGCGGAGAACAACATGGGGAGCCCGAGCCGGGCGTCCGCGACCTCGGGCGACACGCCCAGGCGGGTCGTGGCGAGGGTAAGATCGCCCGCCTCCTGACCGAGAAAAGGCACCGCGAGCGCCATGAGCCCGGCGGCGAAGAGCAGAGCGGCAACGACGTGGTACCAGCGCATTTCAGGGGGCCCTGTGAACGATGAGCCGCAAGATGCCGGGCAGACTTCGGCGGACGGAGGGGGCGAGCGTGTACCACGAGGCGATGGCCACGAGGAAGGCGGCGGCGAGCGAGGCGAGGATCCAGGCGCCCGAGCCGAATGCCAGGCGGCTCCCTACCGGCTGGTAGGCGAGCAGGACAGCCGCCCCCGCCAGCGTTGCCCCCAGCATGCCCGGCCGGTAGCCGACCCTGTATCGCCGCCCGGTCAACAGGAGCAGGAGGGCGACGTTGGTGAGGTTGCCGGCGAAGAAGCCGACAGCCGCGGCATACAGCCCCCATTTCGGAACGGCCACTACGAGGATGGCGAGATTGACGGCTGTGCCCGCCACCGTGGAGATGGAGGAGTTGTACGTCGAGCGGGCGATCTGGTTGCCCACGTCCACGAAAATGGTGCTCGTCGCGAACATGGCTCCGAGGACCATCAGGGGGACGAAGTGCGCGGCTGCGGCGTAGCCGTCTGGCGCGAGGAGGGCCACCAGCGGCCGGCTCAGCAGCGTGAGGGCCGTACAGACCACCAGCATCGCCGCGACCAGCAGTTCGAGGCCGGTTCGGTAGAACCGGTTGCGTCCCGCGAGGTCGCCCATGACCCGCATGGACAGCGGCGTCCAAGCCAGCCTGACCGAGGTACCGAGGAACTGCACGACGCCGACGAACTTCATGGCCAGCGCCAGTCTGGCCACGTCGTCGAGGCTGACATGGCGCGAGACGATGATCCGGTTGAGGTACATGCCGGCCCAGGCGAACAGGGAGCCGGGCACCATGGGCGCGGAGAAAGCGAGAAGCTGCCTGACCGTGGGCCAGGAGAAGGCGATCTCGATCTCGCCCCGGAGGAGCACCAGCGCGCCGGCGGCTCCCACGGCGGCCCCCGCGAGCTGCGCCCAGACAATGCCGATCATGCCGGCGTCGAGGAGCCCTACCACCACCACGGCGGTCGCGGTCTGCACCAGGGTATCGATGACGCTCAGCACCGAGAACGCCATGACCCGCTCGCGCAGCCGCAGGCAGAGCAGCAGCATGCTCTCGAGGTCGACGATCAGCAGGGTGGCCATCAGCAGGGCGAAGACCGACGGTGCCCCGCCCGCTCCAGGAACGACCCACGACGCGGTCTGGTCGGAGAGCAGCACGCCGACGCCGAGCACGGCGGCGCTCAACAGGACGCGAGTCGCCAGGCAGGAGCCGAGGTAGGCGCGCGCGTTCCCCTTCTCCGCCTCCGGATAGAAGAAGCGGCTCAGAGCCAGGTCGAGGTGGAAGTCGGCAAGCAAGCCGAGGAAACCGGCGGCGGCGATGAGCAGATCCAGGCGGCCGTAGTCGGCCTGGGGAATCAGCCGGGTGTAGAGCGGGACCAGAAAGAGGGACACGAGCCGGCGCAGCGCACCCATCACGACGTAGATCGAGACGAGCCGCCCCATGGCCGAGACATAGCCGGTCTGTGTGGTCGGCGTCGCGCCGGACGGCAACTCACCGGCGCGAGGCAGGGTTGCGTTGGGACCGCCGTTCAAGTTCCTCGCGCCTCTGCCTGATCCAGGGAAGCTGTTCCGGCGCAAGCCAATGCTTCCGTTCTTGTTTGGAGGAGCCTCTGGATGAGGCGCGCCATGCCCCGACCCTTGGTCACAGGATCGTCGCTCTCGTAGTCGGGCTCGCGCATCATGATCGACCGATACGCCGCCACGAAAGCGAGGAGAGCCTTGTGCCGGTACGCCATTTCGCTGTCGCTCGGCCGCGCGAAAAGGACCGACTTGAGGATGCGCGGCAGCGCGCCGAAGTCCTCTACCTTGGTGACCCCGGCCACGTCCTCGTACCATACCGGCGCCAGCGCCAGCACGGGCTTGCCCCGCAACAGGGCTTCCAGCCCCACGGTTCCCTTCACCGTCACGACCGCGGCACAGCGCTCCACCACCTGCGACCCGGAGACATCCGGCGCGAGCAGGTGCGCGTTGGGCAGGCTCATAATGGCCTGGTAGAACGACCGGGGCCGCCGGCCCGAGATGAGCGGGTGGTCCTTGACCGCCAGCCGGTAGCCGGCCGGAAGGCCGGCCGAGATGGCCTGGACTACCGCCAACTGGTTGTTGAAGCACGGCGCCGAGACCAGCATGGTGGCTTCGGGTTGAAGATGGAGCGGGAAGAACACGAATCGGCCGAGCTGATCCAGGCTCCTCTCGCCCAGACGCGCGGTTCGGACCTGGTTGGCCGCACGCGTCAGCGCCGAAAGGGCTCCATCCAGAAAGTCCCGTTCGGCGACGGAGGCAACCGCGCCGCGCGGGCCCGGGCGGAAAAGGCTGCGGGCCCTCCAGAATCCCAGAGCGGCGTTGCGGAGGATGGCCCAGGAGCGGTCGCGGCGCAGGAGCGCGGGCGCGCTTTCCATCGGACCCTTCGCGACCCGCTGGCGGACGAACGCGGAGCACTCGTCCTGCACCGGAGTAACGAGCTCGTCGTAGCGGTCGAGGTACTGCCGGTAGCGATGCCGCAGCAGGTCCGACCGGTAGTACTGGTCGTCGAGCAGGTAGTGGTTCTTCGGGTCCCAGTAGACGTCGCGGTAGAAGCCGATGGCGTGGAACCCCAGATCGCTCGCCAACTCGTACAAGACGGTGGAGTGAATGTTGTCCGGAGCGTGGGCGACCGCGATCTCGACGCCGTGCTCGCGCGTCACGGTCTCGTAGAAGAGCACCACTGCCTTGAGGTACGTCTCGATGTCGGCCAGGGGAAGACGCCGGCAGTAGTGTCCTCTCCCGAGGAAGCTGTAGTCCGTGAAGCTGCGCTCCGCCACGGCGCAGAGCCACAGGTGCGCACGAGGGAAGCGGGCTTCGCAATCCCGCACGTCCTGCGCTTCGACCAGGGACCTGTGCTTCTCTACCCAGTCCTCGAACCTGATGACCGGCACCGCGGAGCTGACCACGTCTCTGTGCCGGCTGCTGTACACGAACACAACATGGTGGCCGAACTCGGCATGGAGCTGCTCCGCCGCGGTGAGATACCACCGGGTCCGCCGTAGCGCCTCGCTGTGGTGGAGGAAGAGGATCCTCATCCCTTGAATGTTGTAGGTTGCCTGCGCAAGCGTAAACGTTCATGCATTTCGGCACTTGGCCGAAGCTTCCCATGGAAGCTGGCACGATCAGCGCCCGGCGGACCTCGAGGCCGCACGCAGGCGCCAGGGCGGGCTGAGCTGGGCCGTCCGCCCTTCCCGCGCGGCGGTCGTCCATTTCCAGCGCGCCGCCACGAGGTCCACGGGTTCGTCGATGTTGATACCGTAGAGGTCCCGGTCCATCACCACCCCGTGAGGTCGGCCTCCCCAGAGCGAGCCCGAGAGAACGACCGAGCGGCGGAACACGTAGAACGCTCCGTTGCGCAGGTAGGCAGGCTCCTGCTCCTGCCGCCGGAGCCCTTCGGGCTCGGGCGCACAGTAGGGCATGACGGCGCCGTCCGGCCCCAGCCGCTTGACGCGGATCGGATGGGCGTCGCCGACCTCGACCAGCGACATGACCGAGGTGGCGTCGGTGGAGAACGCCTGCCGCAGGCCGCCACGCAGGTGGTCGGGCAGCCGGAACGGACACGGCGGCTCCACCAACAGCACCGCTTCGTAGGTCACGCGGTCCGTCACCTCCGCCCACTCGAGCGCGTGCCGGATCACGGGCAGCGCGCGTGCGCTGTCCGTGGCCAGCTCCGCCGGCCGTGCGAACGGGGCATAGTCGCCATAGCGGTTCACGTGGGCGCGCATCTCCTCGTCCTCGCTGGACACCAGGATCCGATCCACCTCGGGGACCCACGCCAACACGTTGAGCGCCCGACTCACGAGCGAGTGTCCACCGACTCGGGCCAGGTTCTTGCGCGGCACGCCCTTGGAGCCGCCCCGGGCGGGGATAAGGCCCAGAATCCTGTTGCCTTCCCACATCGACGTCACCACGCGGACCAACCGCCATCCACCACCAAGTTCGCACCCGTGAGATAGCGGCCGGCCTCGGAGAGCAGCAGCAGCAACGCGCCCGTGTAGTCGCCCGGACAGGCCATCCTGCCGAGCGGCGTTCGGCCGGAGTACCTTTCTACGAAACGATCCGACTGGCCGCCCTGCACACCGCCGAGCGTAAGGCAGTTGGCCCGGACGCCCCGGTGGCCGTAGGTCGTGGCGATCCAGCGCGTCAGGGCCAGGCCCTCGTAGATCCGTTGATCCGGCCCCACGATCCCGTAGATCGAGCCCACGTTGACGATGCTGCCGCTGCCGCGGGCGCACATCTCGGGCAGTGTCTCGCGCAGGCACAGCAGCGCCGACGTAAGGCTTCCGTGCAGCGCCGCCTCCCACGTCCCGGCGGAGTAGCTCTCGAGGCTCTGGTAGTAGCCCGGAGGCTTGGCGTAGACCATGTTGACCAAGCCGTGGACAGGCCCGAGCCGCCGAACCTCCGCGAACGCGGACCGCAGCGCGGCCTCGTCTCCCACGTCTAGGCCGAGCCCGAGCGCCGGGACGCCGTAGCGGCGAGAAAGTCCGGTGGAGAGTGAGGCGGCGCCCGGCCCGTCGAGGTCCATGACGACCGGCGACCCGCCGGCCGCGGCAACGGCGGCGGCGAAATACGGGCCCAGCAGGCCGGCTCCGCCGGCCAGGACGACGACCTTGCCGCCCAGGTTGAAGATATCCTGGATGTTGACCTCGGGCACGGCTATCTCTGCCACCGTCACCTCCCCTGCTCTGGCATGCCCTCGGCAAGCGCCCGCCCGCAGATCTCAACCACGCGCCGCCCCTCCTCTCCCGTGCAAGGACTTGGCGCAAGACCATCGAGCACCGCCACCCAGTGCCGCATCTGCGCGGCGAAGAGATCTTCGCGGCCGAAACGCGCGTCCTCCCACTCGACCTGCGCCGATCCGTCCGGCCTCTCCAGCACGAGGCGTCGCTCGGCGTCGCACCAGTACATCTCGGCCTCGCGGCCGCACACGCGCACCTCCCGCCGCGGGACGCGGCGGACCATGTCAAGGCAAACGGTCACCAGAGCCTCGCCGCACTCAAGCGCCATGCTCGCCGCGTCCTCCACATCGTGCTCCAGAGACGAGAAGCGGCCGCACAGGGCGCGCATACGAGACGGCGGCATCCCCAGGATCCAGAGGGCATAGTCCA
The DNA here is from genome assembly GCA_016209145.1 of Deltaproteobacteria bacterium. Lineage (GTDB taxonomy): Bacteria > Myxococcota_A > Polyangia > Polyangiales > Polyangiaceae > JACQWT01. The sequence continues at coordinate 5,847 of JACQWT010000445.1, forward strand.
GCTCGTGGCTCAAGGTAAGAACGACTCCGCCGCCCGCGGCCCGTCGCGCGGCGTAGGACATCCGGTAGTCTCTTCCGGGCTGCCAGTCCTCGATGAGCTGGCCCACCGTGACCTGCATCAGGTGGATGCGGCCGAGCCTGCCCTCGGCCACTGCCCGGCGCGTCAGCTCGAGCGCCGGGTGGAACCGCCACTGGTAGGCCACGCTCACGCCCGTGCGCATGTCCCGCGCGCGGGCCAGCACCTCCGCCAGTCCAGCGCTGCTCGCGGCGAGCGGCTTCTCGACGAAAATCTCCCGGGCCCGGCCGAGCGCCGCGGAGAGCTGCGGCAGGTGAAGATGGGTGTCGGAAGCGATCACGATCGCGTCCCAGGTCCCGTCCCGAAGAGCTTCGTCAAGGGCGGAGTAATACCGCTCGACGCCGGCCAGTGAGCCCGGCCCACAGGACCGAGACGCGACCGACACGGCCAGGCGGCCTGTTGCCACGGCGTGGCGGACATGGCGGCGGCCCGCGCAGCCGCAGCCCACGACCAGCATGCGGAAGCGGGGCGAGGGCTCTTCGTGGCGGTCCGGGCGACGGCCCGTCATACGGTATACTCGTCAGGCTTGAACTGGTCCAGGTTCGCCGCGACCCAGGCGCTTGTCCGCTCCAACCCCTCCCGCAACGAAACCAGCGGGACCCAGCCTGTCCACTCCCGCAGCCGGCTCGCGTCGCCGCACAGCCGCTCCACTTCGCTGCTTTCCGGTCTGAGGCGATCGTGGTCGTGCTCGATCTCTGCCTCGCGGCCGCTGAGCTCGCAGGCGAGCCGGACCAGGTCGCCCACGGCGACCTCGGTTCCCGTCGCGACGTTGACCACGTGCCCCACCGCTCGGTCGCACGCGGCCGCGTGCAAGAAGCCCGAGACGGTGTCAGTCACGAAGTTGAAGTCGCGCGTGGGCGTGAGCGAGCCGAGCCGGATGTGCCTGGCGCCGGCGTGAAGCTGCGCGAGCACCGTCGGGATCACGGCCCGGGCCGACTGGCGCGGCCCGTACGTGTTAAACGGCCGGACGATCACGACGGGCGTGTCGAAGGAACGGTGGTAGCTGGCCGCCAGGACGTCCGCGCCAACCTTCGACGCGGCATACGGCGACTGGGGCTGCAGGGCGTGCTCCTCGTCGATAGGGACACGGCGGGCGGTGCCGTAGACCTCGCTGGTGGAAGTGTGGACGAGACGCGCCGTCCCCTCGGCTCGGCAGGCGTTGAGCACGTTGAGCGCGCCGAGCACGTTCGTCTCCACGAAGCTGTCGGGTGCGAGGTAGCTGTAGGGGATCGCGATGAGACTCGCCAAGTGGAACACGAATTCCCGCCCCCGCACCGCCTCGCGCACCCGTCCCGGATCCCTGATGTCTCCGGGGAACAGCTCGATCGCCCGCCGCGTGGAGCGCGGCACGTGTGGCTCCTCCAACCAGCCCCAGCGCGCGAACGAGTTGTACAGGACGAACGCGCGCACCTCGGCTCCCTCGGCCACGAGTCGCTCCACCAGGTGGCTGCCGATGAAGCCCTCGGCTCCGGTGACGAGCACCTTTTTGTGCTGCCAGGAAGTCATGCGTCTGCCCCTTGCGGATGGCTCGCCCGCGCTGCCTCCCGGGCCTTGTCCAGGTCCTCGGGGCGGCCGACGTCGATCCAGTGTTCCCGGACCGGGAACACCGCCACCGGCTGCCCGCGCGCCACGAGCTTGTCGAGCAGCTCCGTCATGTCGTACTTCTCGCCCCGCGGCACAAGGCGGACCACCTCCGGCTCCAGCACGAAAATGCCCGCGTTGCACAGGTAGCCCAGTTGCGGCTTCTCGTCGATGCCCGCCAGGAACGGCCCGGCCAGACGCAGCACTCCCAACGGGACCCGGATCTCGTAGCGCGTGGCGCCGACCGTGGCCACGCACCTGCTGCGCCGGTGGTAGTCGAACAGAGACTCGAGATTCACGTCGGTCACCACGTCGCCGTTCATCACCAGCAGGGGGCCTGCCGGGCTCTCGGGCAGGAGGGACAGGGCGCCAATGGTCCCGAGCTTGCCGCGCTCGCGCAGGTAATGTACCCGGACGCCGAAGCCGGATCCGTCTCCGAAGAATCCCTCGATCACGTCGGCCTTGTAGTTGACCGCGAGAAAGACCTCGCGGAACCCGGCCAGCGCCAGTGACTCAATCTGCCTCGCGAGAATTGGCTTCCCCCCGAGTTCTACCATGGGCTTGGGAATGCTCTCCGTGATCGGCCGCAGCCGCCGGCCCTCTCCGCCCGCCATGATCACCGCGACCCGCTCCTCCGGGTGCGCGGGTACGAGGTCGCCGAGCGTGACCAGGCCTACGGCGCGGCCCTGGGCATCGAGCACAGGCATGTGGCGGATCATGTGGACCTGGAGAAGGCCGCTGATCTCCTCCGCTGGCGTACCCTCCTGGACCGAGCGGAACGTCCGGTTCATCACCGCAGCGGCCGTCTCGTCCAGCCGGCCGCCGCGCAGCAGCAGCCGCCGGACGTCGCCGTCCGTGATCGTGCCCTTGAGCAGTCCGTGCTCGTCCACCACCAGGGCAAGGCCAAGACGGCCCCGGTCGATAACGCCGACTACCGCGGCGATGGGGTCGTCCTCTCTGACCAGGATCTGAGTCACTTCCTTCATAGTCCGGCCATCAGTAGGTCATCTTCTTCTGCACCAGGGCAGGCCCGATCGGGATCGTGGCCAGCACCTCCGCGATCCTCGGCCCGGAATCGCCCTGTCCGTACGGGTTGACGACGTGGCGGCAAGCCTCGCGGAACGCCTCGTCCCAGAGGCAGCGCCGGACAGCCGCCACGATTTCACCCGTGTCGTAGCCCGTGTCGATCACGTTGTCCGCGCGCAGCCGCCCGCGTTGGCGCGAGCCGATGTTGACGGCGGGGCAGCCAAGCGCCGGCGTCTCCTTGATGCCGCTCGAGGAGTTGCCGACGCACACACCACGACCGGCCCTGCCGCACAGGTGCAACATGCCGTGGTAGACGTAGCGGCCCAGGCTCCGGTGCACCTGCAGCCCCGGGATCCCTTCGGCCGCGAGCGCGTCCAACTCGCCGCTGATCCGCCTGCCGCCGGCGTCGTTGTTCGGGTAGGTGGCGACGACCTGGACACCTTCCCCGGCCAGAACGCGCAGGGCCGCCAGCGACGGCCGCGCCTGCGCACCGGCCGCCTCGAACTCCGTCGTGACGGAGTGCTGCGTGAACACCACCAGCGGGCGGGCGAGGTTCAGATCGTAGCGGGCCGCGAGCTCGTCCGCAGACGCATACCTACCGGCCCGGATCAGATCGATGGCCGGGAACCCCGTGTTGAGCACCCGCCAGTGCTCCTCGCCCAGGGCCAGGACACGTTGGCGGGCTTCCTCGTTGGTCGTAAAATGTAGGTGGGCGAGCTTGGTCATGGCATGGCGCACAGAGTCGTCCAGGGCGCCGCCCTCGGTGATGTCTCCTCCCTCGACGTGCGCCGTTGGTACCCCCATCTGCGTGCCCGCCACCACGGCCGCAAACCCCTCGAAGCGATCGGCGTAGACGACCAGGAAATCCGGGCGCAGCTCGTCGAGTATGCGGCTGAGGCTCAGGATGCCGGTGCCGATGGCCTGGGCGGTGGAGAACAATGTGTCGGCCTCCATCGTCATCTTGACCTCGCGCCACACCTTGAACCCGTCCCTCGCTATCTCGCTCGCGGTGTAGCCGAAGTCCTCATCCAGGTGGGCACCGGAAACCAGAAGATACATCTCGAGATCGGGCCGGGCCGCGATCGCGCGGATAATCGGGTACTGGAGACCGTACTCGGCCCGGTTGCCCGTGAAGACGGCTATCTTCCTCGGGCTCACACCTGCTCCTCAAGGGTCCGAGCGAGCCCTTCGGACAGGGACGTCCACGGTCCCAGGCCCGTGCGCGCCTCGAGACGGCGAGGCGACAGCTCGATCCGCAGCGGTCCGGCGCAACCGCCCGGGATTCCGGTCTCCGCCGGCGGTCCCAGACCGGCGATACGGCACAGCTCGGCCGCCATCTCTCCCACCGAAGTGGCTACGCCGGAGCAGACATTGAAGATTCGGGCCCCCGGCTCGTGGCCCGCGCACAGGAGCCCCACCAGGGTGTCAACGACGTCGTCCACGAACACGAAGTCTCTGACCGGCGCCAGAGAGCGCAACGCCACGGAGCGGCGCGCGCGCGCTTGGGCCACGGCCGAGCCCACGACCGTGTCCGGCCGGCAGCCGGGCCCGTACGCGGCCGACACCCGCGCCACGTCGGCAGAGAAGCCGAAAGCCCCACCGTAGCCGGCGACGAGGGCTTCCGCGCACAGCTTCGTTGCCTCGTAGATCGACGCTGGCCCGACCGGGTCGTCTTCCGTGATCGGGCCCGGCCCGCGCTCGCGGTAGACGAGCGCCGTGGAGGGGAACAGCACGCGGGAGACGCCGGCGGCGCGACAGCACTCCAGGACCCGCTGCGTCGCCACCACGTTCTGGGCAAGGGCGCCGTCGGGATCCGCGACGGCCTGGGCGCGGCTGCTCTGGCCGGCAAGGTGGAAGACCGCCCTGCGACGGCCCCGAGGTGCCTGGAGCGCGGCCATGGCGCGGTGGGTGTGGGCGCAGTCCAACAGGTCGCCGACGAGCCAACTCGCCCCGCCGGCCTGCCTCGGCTCCACGCGGTCCGCGGCCACCACCGCGGCTCCCAGCGCCAAGAGCCTGCCGACGAGGCGGCGTCCGATGAACCCGGCCGCGCCGGTCACCAGCAGAGCGTATTCGCCGAGGTCCGGTTGGCACCGCAAGCTAGAAGCCCTCGACGTCCTGGGGCGAGACCGCGGTGTCCGCCGCCACCGTCCTGGCCGCGCGCCTACCCAACACGCGCTCCAGCTCCGCGGCCAGGATCCCTCCGGTACCAGGCCGCTTGACCCAGGCATTGTCAACGCTGAACACCTCGCCCCGGGCCACGGGCCGGATCGTGACCACGCTCGCATAGGCGAAGTCAATGACCGGCTTCTCCTCCGGGAGGATCCCCTTGCGCCCCCCTCTCGCCAGGAAGATGGCCCGAGCGCCTCTGACCATCTCGGCCAGCTCGGCCGGCTCGATCGACACCGGCTGGTCAGGGCCCGGCCACGACCGCGTGATCGTGAAGTGCTTCTCCAGAGCACAGGCGCCAAGCGCCACCGCGCCCAGGCAGGTGTATATCCCGATCGAGTGGTCCGAGAGGCCCACGGGCAGCCCCCAGGCGGCGGCCATCTCCGCGATGGCGCCCAGGCGCACCTTCTCGTAGGGCGTCGGGTACATCGACGTGCAATGCATGAGCATGACCGGAGTGCCGTGCGACTGGATCGCCTCCAGCGATCTCCCGATCGACGCCAGGTCGTTCATGCCCGTCGAGAGAATCATCGGCTTGCCCTTGCCGGCCACGTGGTGAAGCAGCGGGATATTGTTGCATTCGCCGCTGCCTATCTTGTACGCGTCGACCTCCAGCTCCCCCAGCCGGTCCGCCGCCTCGCGCGAAAACGGCGTCGCCAGGAACATCACACCCCTCTCCGCACATCGGCCCTTGATCGTAACCTCATCTGCGGGCGTAAGCTCACAGCGCCGAATGATGTTCCACAGAGTGTCATTGGAGATCCCCTCGGGCTTGATCCCGGTATTCAGCATCTCAGCCGGCGCGATGTGCGTCTGGATCTTGACGCAGTCCGCCCCGGCCGCCGCGGCGGCGTCCACCATTTGCAGCGCCTTGTGCACATCGCCCTCGTGGTTGATCCCGAGCTCCGCAATAACGAACGGAGGATGCTTCTCCCCGATCTGTCGCCCACCGATTGAGAGAACCTTCATCGCTACCTCCGCTCCGCTCCGACCACGGCACTCTTCTGGTCCCGCCCTTCCCGCTGCGCCGCCACGGCATCGCGCACGGAATCCGCCAGCGCGTGCGCCGGCCGCCATCCTAGCCCCAGTAGGCGCGAGTTGTCCGCGAAGACGCAGGGCACGTCCGCCCGGCGCAGCCGCGACTCGTCCCGCTCGAGCACGCATCCGCCGCCCCACTGCGCCAGGACCTGCCCGATCACGTCGTTCACGGCCACGGCCCGGCCCGAGCCGACATTGTATACCGCGAACGCCTCGCCCTGCTCCATGACGGCCTCATAGGCCGCGGCGGCGTCGCGCACATCGAGGAAGTCCCGGGCCGTGTCCACGCTCCCCGTGCGGATACGCCGGCTTCCGGCCGCGAGTTGGGCCAGCACCGTCCCGGTGACCGACCTGTCGCCCTCGCCTGGCCCCAGGAGGTTGTACCCACGCGTTACCACCACCTCCACGCCTGACTGTCGCCCGAACGAGAGGGCCACCAGCTCCTGCATGGCCTTGCTGAGGCCATAGAAAGAGACCGGGGCAACGGGGTCCTGCTCGGTAGTGCGGCCGTCCGCTCTGCTCGGAGCGCCATAGGTGGCGCAGGAGCTCGTGACCAGCATCCGCCGGCGGCCGCCCAGCCCGGCCAGGGCCTCGAGTAGCCCCAGCGTCATGGACACCGTCGCGTCGAGAGCGCTCTTGCGCCCCGCCTCGTCGCGCGGCTCCGCCACCGGTCCCGCAAGATGGTAGACGCGCACGGGCCGAACGCGCGCGATGAGGTCCCGCATCACGCCCGACGCGAGCAAGTCGGCCTGGACGTCGCCCGGCAGCAAGGGAGGCGCGCGGTCCACGCCGACGACGTGGTGCCCGGCGGCCCGCAGCCGGGCCGCCAGATGCCTGCCGGTGAAGCCCGAGGCCCCGGTAAGGAAGGTGGCGCCCGCGCGCGTCATCCGCCTCACACCGTCGTGACCAGCCGCTTGAAGCGTCCGAACAGCCACGGCATCCTCTCGAAGAGCAGGCGGTTGTTGGGATAGTGGTAGTGCGACCGCGGCGGCAGGCGCATGATTTCCTCGAATTCCGCCTCGGTCAGCCCCAGCTTCTTGATGACGAACTCCCGGTCCTCGGCGCACAGCGCCGTCCCGACGTAGTCCTCCTTCGCCATGTCCTCCAGGGCCTGCGCGCGGCTGATCCCGCCGGAGAGGACAAGGCTCGAAAGGTGGGCCCGCTTCTTGTTGAAGCCGAACTTGACCGGCAGGATGTAACCCTGGAAGAACCGGGTGTACACGGACTCGAAGTGTTTGGCCCCATACGGCCGGTAGCCGAAGTGCTGGCGCAGCATCTCGATGGCGCTTTGCTTGTCGTAGGAGACGTAGTTCAGCACGCTGAGCCATCTTATGCGCCTCCAGAGCACGGCATAAAGCGACGTGCGCACCGAAAGCTGCGGAAAGGTTGTAAGCGGAACGTTGCCAAAGCGCCGGTGAATTGCCCGGAGGTGCTTCAAGTCCCGGGGATCGTAGCCCCAGGCGACAGGCATGAAGGCCTCGGTGGCCAGGTTCGCGCCAATGAACATGTATCTGATATTCCTCTCCAGGGCCACCTTGAGGTGAAGACACACGATGGCGTGGTCCGTGGGGATCTCGCTGTTGGGTACGGACGCCCGGAGAAAGGAAAGCTGGATGTCCTTGAACTCCTCCCAGTCGATGACATAGGTATAGAGATCGATCTGCAGCTTGTCGAGGACCTTCTTGATGTTGTCCACCGCCAGCTCGGCGTTCCACCCGTTGTCGAGATGGATGGCGAGCGGCCGTAGCCCGCGCTTCTTCAGCTCCCAGACGGCGGTCGTGCGGTCCACGCCGCCGCTCAGGCCGATCAGGCAGTCGTACTCGTGGCCGCTTCCCTCCGCCTTGACCTTCGCGACGATCGCGGCAAGCTTCCGCTCCCGCTCCTCGCCGTGAAACAGGTCGTGGCGCACCCTGTGGTCGTAGAGCTTGCAGTAGGAGCAGCGACCGCTGGGATGGTCGAACTGGATCTCCGGATCGGAGGTATCCATGATGCAGCGCGTGCAGATCCGGTATGCCGGGGCGTTGTTCAAGCGCACTCTCCTTGCCAGGCCGCCTCAAGTGCGCTGCGCTCCGGGAAGCTGATGAGGACGGCCCGGTGACGGCCGTGGAACACGAACAGGCTCCCGGCGGCCGCGGCGGCGGCGCCTCCGCGCGTCACCGCGGCGGCCAGGTCGGCCACCGAGCCCGCTCCGCCGCAGGCGACAACCGGGACCCGCACGGCGCCGGAGACGCGACGGACGAGCTCGAGGTCGTAGCCCGTCATGGTACCGTCGCGGTCGATGGCGTTGAGCAGGATCTCGCCGGCCCCGGCCTCCTCCATCCTCTGGGCGTGGGCGACCGGGTCCAGACCGGTGCTCTTGGCCCCGTTGCGCACCAACACCTCGTACTCGCCCCGGGGCCCGCTCTTGACGTCGATGGACGCGACGATGCTCTGCGTCCCGAGCCGCTGCGCGGCCTGCGCGATGAGCCGGGGCTGCTCCACCGCTGCCGTGTTGATGCAGATCTTCTCGGCCCCCAGCTTGAGGATCCTTTCTGCTTGGACGAGCCTCCTGATTCCGCCTCCATAGCCGAAGGGCATGAAGCACTCGCTCGCTACTTCGGAGATGAGTCCGAAGTTGGGCTCGGCCGCGGCCGCCGTAGCGCCGATGTCCAGCAGCAGAAGCTCGTCCACCTCCTTCTCGTTGAAGATCTTCACCGCGTTGCGCGGGTCGCCGACGTAGCTCGGATCCTTGAACCGCACGGTCTTCACAAGGCCCGTCCCCCGCAAGAGGAGGCATGGTATCACCCGGAGCAGGCGCATCGGCTCACATCCTGAGGAAGTTGCCCAGAAGCCTGAGCCCGAACTTGTGGCTCTTCTCGGGGTGGAACTGGGTTCCCACGACGTTGCCCCGGCACAGGCAGGCGGCAAACTCGATTCCGTGAAGCGACGTCGCGAGCACGTCGCTCTCGTCGTGGCATCTGAGGTAGAAGGAATGGACGAAGTAGAACCTCCCTTCGGCTAGCCCCTCAAGCAAGGGGTGCTCCCCCGTGGCTTGGATGGTGTTCCAGCCCATGTGCGGGACCTTGGGCTGGTCCGCCCCGGCGGGAAACGTGAACCTGACCGTGTCGGCCGCGATCCAGCCCAAGCCGGGGAGGACGTCCTCCTCGCTCCGGCGCGAGAAGAGTTGCATGCCGAGGCAGATGCCGAGAATCGGGGTACGGCGCTGCAGGACGGCCTCATCCAACGCGTCCTGCAGGCCGCGCTCGGCCAGGTTCCTCATGCCTTCGTCGAATGCCCCGACGCCCGGGAGGATCAGCTTGTCCGCGCTCGCCACGACGGCCGGCTCCGCGGTGAGCCTGAGATCCGCGCCCAGCTTGCGCAGCATGTTGTACACCGAGCCCAGGTTGCCGATGCCGTAGTCGATGATGGCGATCATCAAGACAATCTCCACGAAACGGCATGTGGGTTCACACCACGAACCGCCGAAGGATAGGCCGAGGCACGCTCCTAGTCAAGCGAAGCAGGGCGTGTAGCGAGCACTTGTCTACGGGCTACGGCCCGGCGGACAGCCGCCCGCCGCTGCCCCAGCGCTAGAAGCGCCACGAGCAGCAGCCAGACCGCCGCACCGGGGCGCGCGCCGCCCGCAACCCGGCACCCGCAGCCGCCGTCGGACTCGGCCGCCGGCCCCGGAGCCGCGGCCGCCGCGCCGCCGCCTGCGCCGCCAGCGCTCGGTGAGCCCC
>JACQWT010000446.1 GCA_016209145.1 Deltaproteobacteria bacterium
GAAGCGCGGCCGCAGCCGCAGACGGCCCACGGCGCGCAAGACGCGCAGGGTGACGTGCACCGGGTGGCGGTGGTCGTGCGCAGGCCGGCGCAGGTGGGAGACCAGGGCCTTCAGCCCGCCCGGCTTGCGGCCGGCGCCTTTGCGGGCGCCGCCATGGGAGCGGAAGGGCAACACGGCCTGGCCACGGGGCTGGCGGCGGGGACGATCCATTGGTTTTGATTTAGCACTGATTTAGTTCTTGTCAAGGAAGTCGACGCGACCGACTTGAACCGAAGCGGCCCGCTGCCGACGCAGCGTCGGAGATGCAGGACGCTGCGCCCCGCGCTACGCTGCCGCCAAGGACCTGGCCCGGAATGACGAGGCGGCGCAGAGCGGTGTGGGCGCTAGGATTCGTCTTGGCGTGGGTGGCCTGGACCTGCGCCGGCAACGGCCCGTCTGACGGCGCTGCGGGCGGCGCCGCCGCGCCGGTCGGAGGCGCCACCGGGGCGGCAGGCGGGGCCGGCTCGGGCGGCGCCGGGGCGGCCGGGGGCAGCGGCGGGGAGGCCGGCGGGGCAGACGGAGCGGCCGGCACGGGCGGCGCAGTGGGCTGTGGCGGCGCGGCCGAGGGTGGGGCCTGCGCCACGCCGTGCTGGGGCTGCCACGGCACCGAGCAGAGCTTCGCGCCTCCTCCCGACACCGACGGAAACGTGGGCACGACGTATCGCGGCGTGGGAGCGCACCAGTCCCATCTCGCCGCATCGAGCTGGCACCTCCAGGTGCCGTGCACGGAGTGCCACCTCGTGCCGGCCAAGCCGGTCTGGGATCCGCAGGTGCCCACCCACCAGAACGGAATCGTCGATCTGTCCTGGGGCCCCGTAGCCATGGGAGGGATCTTCGACGGCCAGACGCTCACCTGTTCGTACACCTACTGCCACGGCACCACGCTCGGCCCGGATCCGGACGGGAAGAGCTCGATCCGGACGCCCCAGTGGACGGCCGTCGACGGCTCGCAGAAGGCCTGCGGCGCCGCCTGCCATAGCCTGCCGCCCGGCGGCACGCACGATCCGTCGCCGAAGTGCGAGGATTGCCACGGCGAGGTCATCGCTGCCTTTGCGCCGGACGATCCGGCGGCGAGCGCGTGGGCGAACGCCGCGCTGCACGTCAACGGCAAGGGCGAGTCGCAGGAGCCCTGAGCACGAGCCGGCCCCGCTGGCGCCGCGCGCTGGCGAGGCCGAGCACGCCGAGCACGAGCCAGGCCGCGAAGCCCGAGGATACGGGCCGGCTCGCCGGCACGCGGCAGCCGCAGCCCCCCTCCTCCGAGACCGGCCCCATGCTCTCCCCGGATGAGCCGCTCGACGCGGTGGAGCCGCCCGCGCCCGGGCCGCCGCCCCCGGGCAGCCCGGAGCCGCCGCTGCCACCGGCGCCGCTGTCTTCGACGCACTCGCCCGCCACGCACACGAGCGGCGGGAAGCACGTCACGTCCTTGCAGCTTGCGTCCTCGCACTGCCCCGTCTCCGGGTTGCAGTTCCAGCCCTTCTCGCACGCTACGCCGTCGCACAGCGACACGCACCCGTCCGGCGCCTTGCACTTCTCGCCCACCGGGCACTTGACGTCCGGGCTGCAGAAGTCGACGCACGTGCCCGTCTGCGCATCGCAGTGCTGGTCCGGGGCGCACTGGATCCCGAGACAGGCGGGAGCCACGCACATGTTGGTGTTGCCCCGGTCGCAGATCGTGCCGGGGAGATCCGTGCAGCCGAGCTCGCCGTTGTAGCAGGCGCAGGGAGCCACGCACTTGGCCTGCTGGCAGACGAGCGGGGCAGGACAGGTGATATCCTTGCACGGATCGAGGCACTTGCCGTCCTGGCAGACGAGCTCGCCCGGGCACTTGATCTCGTCGCAGGCCGGCACGCATACGCCGTTCGAGCAGGTCGTGCCGGGCGGGCAGCCGCCGCCGCTGCAGTCGGCGGGCACGCACAGATCGCCCTGCTCCTCCACCGTCTTGCAGGCCGAGCCCGCCGGGCAGGAGGCATTCTCGTCCTCGCACGTCGGCACGCACATGCCCTTGTAGCAGAGCAGACCCACGGCGCAGCCTCCCGGCTCGCCGTCGCAGTTGACGTCGGGCGAGTCGCACGGCTCAGGTGCGCCGGGATGTATGGTCGGGTCGGCGTCGTTGCAGTCGCACAGCTTCGGCGCGCCCGGGCAGGCGCAGTCCACGTACAGATCCTTGTCGTTGTCGGGGCAGACGCCCGCGCCGCCCTCGGTCAGGCCGGCCACGGCGTCGAGCTCGGCCTCGCTCGAGTGGTACTGGCACTCCGGGAAGTCGAGGCCGTCGTTGCCCGCGACGATGGCCGTGTAGCGGAAGGTGATGCCACAGGGCAGCGAGAAGACCTGGACCATCGAGTCCTCTTCGACCGAGTACGCGGGCTGGTCCCCGCAGCCGCCGTAGCTCACGGGATCGGGCGGGCGGACCTCGATCCAGCCCTTGGTGAAGATCTGGGCGAGCACCGCGCGGTTCCACTTCTGCGGATCCACGCCCTCGCCCGAGGGGTTCTGGATGCGCTCCTGGGAGAAGGGATTGTCGGTCAGGTAGACGGTGTACTCGAGCGACTCGCAGGGCTGGGGGCCGTGATCGTTCTCGGCGAAGATGGCGACCTTGTTCGACGGCCCGCCGAGGTCGAAAACCAGCCCCTCCCAGGGAAAGTAGTTCTCGCCATTCCCGTCGCCGACGCGGGCCCCCCACTGCGGGCAGTTGCCGACGAGGCTGTGGGCGGTCAGGCGGTACGGATGCCCCCACAGCCGGTCCAGGGCGTTGACGCAGTTGGCCACGTTGTCGAAGCTGTTGGGCAGGGAGTCGCAGGAGTACTGTCCGGGGCAGTTGTAGGGCGGCAGCGACTTGCCGCAGTTGCACTGCGCGTTGCTCGTGTTGCAGCCGGGCCAGTTGTTGAAGAGCTTGCCGAACACCGGCAGCTCCGGCCCGGTCAGCCCGTTCGCGTCCTTGTAGATGTCGTTGACCACGCCGCCGTTCAACTGGATGGCGTCGATGCATGCCTTGGTCGAGACGGGGTGGTTGGAGTCGCACACGCCGGTCGAGGCGAGCTGAACCTGCCCGACGGCCTCCGGCTCGCCCCGCGGCTCGCCGAGCACGTCGGCGTCCGCGCAAGAGGCGCCGAACGCGCCCAGCCAGCCAACCATCCCCACGCCCGCCAGCCCGATCGACGCCGCACGCCTTCTCATGAGCACGATGGTACCCGTCCTGCCGCGCGCGTGGAAGAGCTCAGCGCGGGCTTCGCCCGCAACCCAACTCCGGAGAGAAATCCTCGCGCCGCGCGACGATTCTACGGAGTAGTAGAACAGCCGCACTTGCCCCTCGACATCGCGTCCGGCTGGCCGCACCCTTGCCGCATGGGTGAGCCGGGCGAGTACCGCTTCCTGGAGCACGACGCGGACGTGGGCGTCGCGATCCGGGCGGACGATCTCGAATCGATCTGGCGGCTCGGCGCGCGTGCGCTCTGCGAGGTCATGACGGATCCGGCGGCGATCCGGCCCCTGGCGGAGCTGGCGCTCGAAGGTTCGGGGCCGGATCTGGCGGCCGCCTGGATCGAGTCGCTGGGCGAGCTGCTCTGCCGCTTCGAGGTCGATGGCTTGCTCCTCCCGCACGTTGACCAAGTGGCCGTGCGGCAGGAGGGCGGCGAGGTGCGCGTCACCTTCCGCGCGCGCGGTGAGCCCTACGACGCCGCGCGCCATCCGGCGCGCGCTGCCGTCAAGGCGGTCACCCACCACGACGCGGTGCTGGAGCGGGCGCAGGGCGGCGGCTGGCGCGCCCGCGCCCTGTTCGATCTGTGAGGCAGGCAGCGATGAAGCTCGAGCAGCTTGACGACAATCGGTGGCGCATCGCGCGCCAGGGCCGCATGCGCACCGACGCCGTGGTGTTCGCCTCCGAGAAGCTGGTTGGCGCCATCGGCGGCGACGACTGCCTCAAGCAGATCGCCAACGTCGCGACGCTGCCCGGCATCGTGGGCAGCGCGCTGGCCATGCCCGACATCCACGGCGGCTACGGCTTCCCCATCGGCGGCGTCGCCGCCTTCGACCTGGACGAGGGCGTGGTCAGCCCGGGCGGCGTGGGCTACGACATCAACTGCGGCGTGCGGCTGATGCGCACGGCGCTCGCGCGCGCCGACGTGGAGCAGCACCTTGAAGCGCTCCTTCATGCCCTCGCGGCGGCCGTGCCGGCGGGCCTGGGCAGCCGCACCGGCGGGGTCGAGCTCGGCCGCCGCGAGCTCGACCGCGTGCTGGAGCGCGTCGCAGGCTTTGCCGTCGAGCTTGGCCGCGGCTCGCGGGAGGAGCTCGACTGCATCGAGGCCGGCGGCTGCATCGAGGGGGCCGATGCGGAGGTGGTGTCCTGGCAGGCCAAGGATCGCGGCCGGGGACAGCTCGGCACGCTCGGCTCGGGCAACCACTTCGTCGAGGTGGGCTACGTGGACCGGGTGTTCGACACGGAGGCGGCCCGCACCATGGGGCTCGACCCGGGCGCCGTCACCGTCTCCATCCATACGGGTAGCCGCGGACTCGGTCACCAGGTGGCCACCGACGCCATCAAGACGATGCTGCGCGCCAGCGAGCGGCACGGCATCTTCCTGCCCGATCGCCAGCTCTGCTGCGCGCCTCTCGCGAGCGACGAGGGCAAGCAGTACCTGGCCGCCATGGCCGCCGCGGCCAACTACGCCTTCTGCAACCGCCAGCTCATCGCCGCGCTCGTGGGGGACGCCTTCGAGCACGTGCTCGCCGCGAGCACGCCGGGGCTGGGCCTGCGCACCGTCTACGACGTGGCGCACAACATCGCCAAGATCGAGCGGCACGTGGTGGACGGTGCCGAGCGCCGGCTCTGTGTGCACCGCAAGGGCGCCACGCGCGCCTTTGCCCCCGGCCATCCCGACGTGCCGGAGCGATACCGGCAGATCGGGCAGCCCGTGCTCGTGCCCGGCGACATGGGCCGATCGTCCTACGTGCTCTGCGGCCGGCCGGGCGCCATGGAGCACAGCTTCGGCTCGAGCTGCCACGGCGCCGGGCGGCTGCTGAGCCGCGCCGCGGCCAAGAAGCGGGCGCGGGGCCGGGATGTGCGCGCCGAGCTCGGCGAGAAGGGCGTACAAGTGCGCGCCGCCAGCCGCGAGACGCTGGCCGAGGAGATGCCGGAGGCGTACAAGGACGTGGAGGACGTGGTGGCCGTGGTGCAGGGAGCGGGCCTGTCGGCGCTGGTGGTGCGCCTGCGGCCCCTGGTGGTGGTCAAGGGTTGATGAAGCGACGCCAGCTCTTCGAGTTCCAGGACCAGCCCTGGTTTCCCGATCTCGTGCGCGAGGGGCAGGTGGAGATCCTCAGCCTGGCCACGCGGTTTTCGGGCCTCTCGGCGGCGCTCGCCTCCGCCTTCGATCGCGCGGTACAGGACGCGGGCGGCGGCCCGGTGCTCGATCTGTGCTCCGGCGGCGGCGGCCCGGTGGTGCAGCTCGCCCACGAGCTGGCGCGCCGGGGCCCGGCGGCGGCGGTCCCGTGGCGCAGCTCGCGGCGGAGCTGGCGCGCCGGGGCCGTCCCGTGCCGCGCGTGCTGCTTTCCGACCTGTACCCCAACCCGGCGGCGTGGCGCCGGCTCCAAGAGCGCTCCGCCGCGCCCATCGACTTCGTGCCCGAGCCGGTCGACGCCACGCAGCTTCCCGAACGCCTGCCGGGCCGGGTCGTGGTATCCGTTCACGGGGATCTCGGTGACCGGCAGCGAAGGCGGCCGATCCATCCGCGCGGCGCGGCTTACGTCCTCGGCCCGGGTCCTCGCGTACAGGAGTACGCTGCGGCCCGGGCCTGCGGGCGCGCTCGCGCCGCGCGGCGCCTCGGCCGCCGGGCAGAAGGAGGGTGTGAACACATACGGGTCGTGACCATCGTCAACGGCCTGCACCACTTCCCGCTGCCGCGCGTACGTGCCGTGATCGAGCAGGTCACGGCCCGCGGCGCCGCGCTCTTCGTCGCCGAGGGCTTCACGCGCTCCTTCTGGCGCGCGAGCGCGCTCGGGCCCGCCATCGGCCTCGGCTGGGCCGCCAACCCGCTCCTGTGCCAGCGCGGTGGGCTCGTCAAGGCGCTGCTCTCCGGGCCGATGCCGCTCCTGACGGCGACCGGTCTGTGGGACTGGATCGCCAGCGCCATGCGCATCCACGAGGGCGCCGAGATCGTCGCGCTGGGCCGCGCCGTGGCGCCGGGCTACCGCTGGGAGCACGGCGTGGTGGGCTACCCCCCCTGGGGCCGCGCCGTGTGGGTGCGCGGGCTGCCGCCGGACCCGGATCTCAGGCCACCTGCGTGACGCAGCCGAACACCAGATCGACGCGTCCCTTCTTGTCGGCCTTGACCTGGTCGCAGGCGGCGGGGCAGAGGATGACCTTGGTCGGGCCGTTCGGCTGGTCGTAGTACCAGCCCTTGGTGCTCTCGCCGCACGCGTCGGGGCCGCCGACCTTGGGCAGCACGCCGGGCTCGCCTCCGCCCGGGGTGTAGACGACGTTGACCTTGCCGAAATCGAGCGCCCCGGCCTCAGGCTTCGGAATGGCGTACTCGCAGGGCAGGGCCTTGCCGCGGATCTCGTCGAGCGCGGCGGCGAACTGCTCCGCGATCTTCTGGCCCGTGTCGTCTACCAGGATGGCCTTGTCGCTGCCCCCGGCGGAGGCGATGTCGTTCAGGGCGGAGAGCGCGGCGCCCACGCCGATGACGAAAGAACGCACCTGGGGCGAGCCGGTGGCGCCGAGCTTGGCCGCCTGCGACACGTTCTCGACGGTGGAGCCGCAGACGTTGGGCTCGCCGTCCGTGGCGAGCACCACCACGACGGTGTGCGTCGGGTGATCCGTGGCCCACTCTCTGGCGTGCTTGATGGCCCCCTGGAGGGCGGGCAAGGTCGGCGTCTCGCCCACGGGCGAGTGCTTGCCGAGCGACTCGCCGATGGCAGATCCGGAGACGGAAAGCGGCGCGATCACGACCTCCGGTGCGGCGTAGGCTTCCAGATTGCAGATCTTGCCTTCCGGCAGCGGGAAGTACTGCAAGCCTACTCCCAGGTCGGCGAGATCGGGATTGGCGGCGAAGCTCCCGAGCGCGGAGGTCACGGCCTTCCACTTGGCTCCCGCCATGGAGCCCGACTGGTCCAGCATGATGTACATGTCCAGGGGCAGGGGCTCGCTCTCGATCGTGTCCGTGGCGCATCCCCCGTCGAGCGGCCCGCCGCCGCCCTGCGAGCCGCCGTCGAAGCCGAGCCCGCCCTGGCCCGTCGCGCCCTGGCCGGCGCCGCCCGCGCCCCCGCCGCCGGTCGCCGCGGCTCCGGCCCCGGCGTCCGCGGGCGGGGCGGCCGGCTCTGTGTTCCCGCTGCACCCGCCGGCCAGGCCGAGCAGCAGGGCTGCGGCCGGGCCGAGCAGGCGCAGGCTCGTCGCATCGAAGCAGGTGCTCATCGCCGTCCCCCGTCACTTGGGCGCCGAGATCCAGTACGGCCAGTACGTCGAGTAGTCACCCTGGGACTCGACGCCGACCACGAAGCGGAACTCGCCGTTGCGGTTTGGGACCACGGAGCCGCCCGTGAAGCACTTCACGTCCGGCCCCTTCCACGAGTCCTGCCAGACCAGACCGTCCGGTCCGCTCGGTGCCTTCTTGTCGTAGAACGAGTAGATCTTCAGCGTGTACGACTTGCCCTTCGGCGGCCGCAGGCAGATGGTCCCGCCGTGCTGGGCATCGACCAGGTAGTAGTCCTTGTCGGTGGGCGAGGACAGGTAGCCGTAGAAGTCGCCGCGGCTCGTCAGCGCCGACGGGATGCGGATGACCTCGTCCGGCACTCCGTCCGCGTTCTTGTCCGCGCCCTCGTTGGGCTCGTAGTTGTCCCACTGGTAAGAGCGCATGTAGGCCGGGAAGTGCGGTGGCAGGGCACTCGCCCGGTCCCACGTTCCGTCGCCCAACTGGTGGCAGAAGAGGTTCTGGTTCGCGTCGGTTGACAGGACGCCCATGCGGCTGGCGCCTCCCAGATCCCAAAGTGCCCACACGCTCAGGCCGGAGCCGGCGACTTTTTTGGTCGACCCCGAGTTGCTGGCGAATACCTTCTTGCCCGGATCCCACAGATCCACGCGCAGCTCCCCGCCCGAGCCGTAGATCTTGTCCGGGTAGCCGTCGCCGTTGAGATCGAACAGGCCCACCCAAACTACGGTCGAGTCGGTCTCGGGCTGGCCGTCGTTGTCGATGTCCGTGATTCCGTCCCAGAGCAAGGCCTTGTCCGTGGGGAAGCCCGGCTTCGTGTTGCCGAGCAGGTCGTAGGCCCAGTAGCGCGTCGTTGCCGGGCTGTTCGGGGCCGGGTTGGTGAAGTAGGTGATGGCGGTGCGGATCTCGTCGCCGATGCGGAACATGGTGGACACCCCGCCGCCCACGAGGTTCTGGATGGCCGTGGGGAAGCACGAGGCCGGGTCGCAGAAGGGCTCGTTCACGAGGGAGACTGGGTCCTTGAAGCGCTGCGCGTAGATCCGGCCCTTCCAGGTCGAGGGGGTGCTGGCCTGAGGGTAGCCGTTGCCGAACACGAGCTCGGGCACGCCGTTGCCGTCGAGGTCGGTCAGCATCCGGCCGTCCGTGTACTCGCAGGTGGCGTCGGGGTCGGGGACGTTGACCACGTTGCCGATCTGCCCCGAGCCCCGGTCGAAGCGGAACACACGCGTGCCCTGGGTGCCGTTACACCACGAGGTCGTGAAGAACTCCACGATGCCGTCGCGGTCGATGTCGGCGACCATGAACCTCGAGGCGTCGTACACGCCGTGGGCGCTCGGGAACACGGTGACGACGCCCTTGGCGAGCTTGTAGTACGTGGCCTTGCTCTCGTTGCCCGTGAGCACCTCGAGGCTCTGGGTGTACTGCCCGAACTGGTCGTACTCGTCGATGTCGGCCACGACGACCCGGCCGCGGCTGTAGTTGAGGCTTCCCTCCGACTCGTGCAGCGGGTTGCCCGCGTAGTCGAGGATCGCGAACGTCGTGTCGGTCTGGGAGATGATCTCCTGGTAGCCGTCGCCGTCGAGGTCAACCCGCTGCACGGCCTGCACGCTTCCGGCGAGGTTGCTCGGCTGGTACGGCCACTTGCCCGGGCAGGCCGTGAAGCAGAGCCGGTCGACTATCCCGTCGCAGTCGTTGTCCTTGCCGTCGCAGATGGTCGGCGCCTTCGGGTAGACGGTCACGTCGGAGTCGTTGCAGTCCCAGTCCGGCTTCTTGTCGCCGTCGGCGTCCTTTTCCACGGTCCAGCCCAGGGGCACGTTGCACTTGTCCTGGGAGAGGGCGTTCTTGGCCGCGAACCCGTCGCCGTCGTTGTCTTTGTAGATCTTCTGCGTGGGCACGCCGTCGTCCGGCAGCCCGTTGCAGTTGTCGTCGATGTCGTTGCACGCCTCGGCCGCCTTCGGGCTGATGTCCTTGTTGAAGTCGTTGCAGTCGCCGGCGTCGGCGACGTAGCCGGGCGGCGCGGAGCACGCCAGCGTCGTGGTCATGCCGCCGTAGCCGTCGCCGTCGTTGTCCTTGAAGAAGGTGAGCTTCTGCACGCCCTCGTCGATGAAGCCGTTGCAGTCGTCGTCGAGGTCGTTGCACTGCTCCTTGACCTCGCCCGGCGCATGGTCCGGCTCGCAAGAGACGACGCCCTGGATGCAGTTCTCGACCCCCGTGGCGCAGATCCCCTTCAGGCCCGTGGCGCACTCGGCGCCCCCGCCCGGATCGCCGTTGTCGTTCTCGCCGTCGCAGTCGTCGTCCAGGCCGTTGCACTCCTCGGCCACCGTGCCGGGCGTGACCAGGGCCAGGCACTTCTTCTCCCCGTCCTGGCAGTAGCTTTTGCCCTTGGCGCACTCGCCGGGCAGGCCCGAGTCGCAGTCCTCGCCGCTCTCCGGATCGCCCTCGTCGATGTCGCCGTTGCAGTTGTCGTCCAGGCCGTTGCACTTCTCGGGGGCGGCGGGATTGCAGCCGCCGCCTTCCCCCGCGGCGCCGGCGCTGCCGCCCGCGGCGCCCGCGCCGCCCGCGCCACCGCCGGTCGTGGTCGTGCCGGCCTCGCCGCCCGTGCCGCCGCCGGCCGACCCGTCCGGGGCCGACGTGGTCGGGCCCGTGCCCGTCGTCTGGCTCACCACCTCGCCCGAGCTGCATCCGACCGCCGCCGCCAGGGCGGCGCCGGCCAACGTCACGAGAGTGCTGCTGCGCATGGGTACGTTTCCTCCTGAATTGCGGCCCGCTACCACGGCTTCACCATCACGTAGTACGGGTCGCTGGAGTGCCAGTCGCCGGCCGTCTTGCCGTACACCTTGAAGGAGTAGTGGTGTGCCGGGGCAGGGGGGTTGCCGCCTCCCGGCGAGTACGAGAACCCCGAGTTGGTGAACGTGGCGACCGGCTTCTTGCCCGGATCGAGGTACTCGTCGTCGTTCCAGATCTCCAAGATGTAGCTCTTGCCCTTTGGCACGCCGCCGAACTGCCCCATGAGGCTCGACTTGTAGACGTAGCGGAACACGTCCGTGTCGCCGGAGTAGGCGATCATGGCGCGGTAGTAGCGCGCCTTCGACATCGCCGCGGGCGCGTTCGTCGGCGACTCGAAGGTGTCGAGGCCGTTCACGGCCGCGAGGCCGTCGTTGAGCCCGAGCCAGCGGTTCCACCACATCCGATCCGGCCCCCACGACTTGGGGCCGAGGTGGTAGCAGTGCAGCTTGACGTCGCTGCTCACGTAGAAGACATCGAGCATGTTGTCGTTGTCCACGTCGGCGGCGTTGGGGCCGCGGTACGGCCCCTGGGCGGCCAAGAGCGGGTAGGGATCCATCCACTCCCAGCTCTTCTTCCCGGCGTTCCAGCGCTGCACGCCCCAGCCCTGGCCATACACGCTCTGAAGCAGCTCGAGGGTGCCGTCGCCGTCGACGTCGACGAGCGTGCCGTAGTTGGCCGCCGGCGTGACCGTGCCTGAGAGGCTCACGTCGAGCAGATCCATCGCCTCGCCGGACTTCTTCGACACCTGCTTGCCGGCGAGGTCGAAGACGTACTGGCTGGCGACGTTCGAGTAGGAAATGAAGGGGCTGCCGGCCGAGTAGAAGAAGAGCGGGATGCAGTCGCCGCCGCCGCAGTAGGAGTTCTGCTCGTTCGTCACGAACTTGCTCGGGTCGTACTGCGCGCCGTCCTGCTTGTAGACGAAGAGCCGGCCGTCGAGCTTGTTGGGAGAGGTGCCCGAGCCGAAGAAGATCTCCAGCGTGTTGTTGGCGTCCGCGTCCACGAGCAGGGCAGGGAAGCTCTGCGTCACGCCGGAGGGTGGCGGAGCCGCGATGTTGGTCGTGCTCTTGATGGAAATGGTCGACCCCTGCACGGCCAGCCGCACGACGGCCAGGCCGGCGCCGTTGTCGCGCACCAGGTCGACGACGCCGTCGGCGTCCACGTCGCCCACGGCCGTCTTGAGCCCGGCCGCATTGGGCAGCGCGAGCACCTTCACGAAGGCGCCGCCTTGAAAGCGATAGAGGCCGTCGCCGAAGATGAACTCCGCCACTCCGTCGAGATCGACGTCGGTCATCTGGGCGTCGTTGCCGGGGAAGCCCGAGGCAAGCACGCTGCCGTCGGGCTTGACCAGGCTCGAACCGGCCTGGATCTCCAGCGTGCCGTCGGCGTTCACGTCGTAGAGCAGGATCGAGGACCAGCCGCTGGCGCCGGCGATCGAGACGGGGAACCCGGCACACGCGGTCGGGCACTGGCTGTCGGCCTGCCCGTTGCAGTCGTTGTCCTTGCCGTCGCACAGCTCGACGGCGCCCGGGTACATGGTCACGTCGGAGTCGTTGCAGTCCCAGTCGGACACCTTGTCGCCGTTCCAGTCCTTCTCCAGCGTCCAGCCGACCGGGACGTTGCACTTGTCCTGGCTCTGCGCGTTCTTGGCGGCGAAGCCGTCGGCGTCGTTGTCCTTGTAGATCTTCTGCGTGGGCACGCCGTCGTCCGGGAAGCCGTTGCAGTTGTCGTCGACGTCGTTGCAGACTTCCGGAGCCTTCGGGTTGATGTCCTTGTTGAAGTCGTTGCAGTCGCCCCCGTCGGCGACGTAGCCGGGAGGCGGCGAGCAGGCGAGAGTCGTGGTGACGCCGCCGAAGCCGTCACCGTCGTTGTCCTTGAAGAAGGTGAGCTTCTGCACGCCCTCGTCGATGAAGCCATTGCAGTCGTCGTCGAGGTCGTTGC
>JACQWT010000447.1 GCA_016209145.1 Deltaproteobacteria bacterium
GCCGGATCCGGAGCAAGCGGTGCCCGAGGCGAAGGCGCAGCGCAACTTCACCGACCCGGAGTCACGGATCATGCCGGACGGCGCGAACAAGGGGTCGTTCGTGCAGGGCTACAATGCGCAGATCGCCGTCGACGCGGAGGCACAGGTGATCGTGGCCGCCGAGCTGACGCAGTCGCCGAACGACGCGCGTCAGCTCGTGCCGATGGCGCAGGCGATCGTCGAGAACGTGGGCAAGCTGGCCGAGACGACGTCGGCGGACGCCGGCTACTTCAGCGCCGAGGCCGTCGAGCACCCTGCGCTTGCGCGCACGAATCTGCTGGTGCCTCCGGATCGGCTGAAGCACGGCATCGAGCCGGCGCAAGGATCGCCCGCCCCGACCGCCTCGGCAGCGCAGCGGATGCGGCACAAGCTCGCGAGCGGTCCTGCACGAGCGCTCTACAAGATGAGAAAGGCGATCGTCGAACCTGTCTTCGGCCAGATCAAGGAGGTGCGAGGTTTGCGGCGTCTGCTGCTGCGTGGTTTCGCCGCCGCGCGCGCGGAGTTCCGGCTAATCGCGCTGACGCACAACCTGCTCAAGCTGTTCCGCAGCGGGCACAATCCTGCGCTGCTGACGGCCTGAGAGGGCCGCAGCGCCCCCAATAGTGCGCTGCGGCGGCGCCGTCGTCGCCCGAATCTCCGTCTCGACGACAGTCGGGGACACCGGCAGCCGGCAGAACGCCGGCCCAGAGCCCGTGCCGCCCGGGCGCCCGCAACGAACCCCGAGCCTGGCAGGCGAATGCCCGACAGGCTCCTAGAGGCTGTCAAGATCTTTCGAAGCGGCTCGCACGCTGGCGGGCGGGTCGGCCGGCGGGTGCCGCCCGTCAAGCGTCGCGTCGGGCGTCGGCCGCGCCACGGGGTCGCTGGGCGCTCGATGCGATCAGCCCGCCGGGGCGGAAGCAGTCGGAGCGCCGGCCCGATCCGTGCTGCGCAGGGCCGCCAGCTCCTCCGGCGAGAGAGGACCGGGCTCCGAGGCGCTTGGCACGCCGCTGTCCACTTGGCGGGCGCCTTCAGGGGGAATGGCGAAGTCGGCCGGCGCCATCTCCGGCCTGGGCGAGAGCGAAGTGATCTCGAACGCGACGCCGCCGCCCTGGGCCCACGTGAAGGTCGCGAACAGGGCGAGCTCAGGGGCCTGGCAGGGCGCGGTGGCAGGGTCGATGCCACCCAGCTCGCAGAGCGCACGGCAGACGAGCGGCGCACCCTCTCCGGCCTCCGGAACGGCCGCGAGCTCCAGCTCCACCTTGCCGAGCGCCCCGCCGAGCACCACCTTCCGGGTGGTCCTGCCCAGCCGCTCGCCGGCTCCCTCGGCCTCCAGGCGGCCGTGATCGAGCAGCGTGACGTCCACCCGGCGTTCGCCCACGGTCGTGCGCAGAGCCCCCGGCGCCACGATGCGGTAGCGCGTGGCGTGGGGCCAGAGCAGGATCGTGCCCAGGCGGTCGGCCGCGGCGAGCAGCTCCGTGTGCTGGGGCAGGAGCAGGGCCCGCGACTGGAACGAGATGCGCATCCGGCCGGCGGAGGACAGCTCGATCAGCCAGTCGAGAGACGTGACCTGGCGCGCCGCGCGTAGCGCCTTCTCGGAGAGCTCGGGCACGGCGGGGGGCGGCGGGACGTCTCTCCACAGCCAGCGGCCCCTGGCCGCGACCCCCGAGAGGGGCTGCCCCTGAGCCGGCTGTGCCGACAGCGCCTCGTCCGGCCCGAGCGCCTGGAGCGGCAAGCCGCCCGCCTCCCGAGCCCCGTTCGGAGCCGAGCCGGCATCCGCGCCGCGCCTGCCCTCCGTCTCGGCCAGCCGTACAGTCGGCTCGGCCGCGCCGGTCTGGTATGGCGCCACGGCTTGTGGCGGAGCGCTCGCCGGAGGGCTCGGGCTCGTAGCCGTCCCGCCGGATCCAGGCGTCGAGGTCGCCGGCTCGCACGCCCAGAGATCAAGGGCGATGGCGGTCACCACGAGCAGGGCGTGTCGCACGGCAGCCAAGGGCGAAGGCGGAGCCTAGTCCGGGACGCCTTGCTGGAGCAAGGCGCCATTGTCGGTGCGAAACCTACATTGTTTGCCATTATCCTACCCGCGGACCTACGATCTCGGGTGGTGCGGATCCCCGTCCGCCCGCCCTGGTAGATGCGTCGCCGCAACATAGCTCTCAAAGCGCTGGCCTTGGCCCTTCCAGCCATCGCTGCTGCCGCCTGCCAGATCACTCCGAAGGATCGGCTGCAGGGGCGCTGGGTCGGCGTTCGGGCCGAGAACTTCGAGCCGGCACATGTCGCGCGGGTCACCGGCTGGGTGGCCGGGGCCTCGTTCGAGTTCCGGGGCAGCCGCGTGGTCGTGACCGTTCCGGCGGAGAGCGCCCGGGAGGGCACATTCAGCGTGATCGCCGCGCGGGGAGGCGAGCTCGATCTGCGCTTCTCGCGGCCCCAGGGGACGACCGACGCTGTGGAGATCGAGCTTGCGGGGCACGATCTGCTGCGCTGGAAGCTGGGGGGCGGGCGCAGCATCCTGTTCCGCAAGGCGGGCAACTGAACGCGTGCCGGTGTCGAGCCGAACCATGGCCCTGCGCTCCTGGCTCACCGCACTGCGCGTCGTCGCGGGGCTCCTTCTGGTGCCCGGCTGCCCGCCCCCGGCGCCGGCGTCGGACGGCCATGCGCTCCTGGAGCGGGAGGCGCCCTCTGTGACTGGCGTGGCGCTCGACGGTCGGCCCATGGCCGCGGCCGGCGCGGCGGGCGGGCGCGCCACGGTGGTGGACTTCTGGGCCTCGTGGTGCCGGCCCTGCGAGGGCAGCATCCCGATCCTGGAGGATCTCTGGCGGCGGCATCGCGCCAGAGGGCTCGTCGTGGTGGCTGTCAGCCAGGACCGCAGCGCCGCAGACGCTCGCTCCGCCTTGCAAGCCATGGGCGCAAGCTTCCCCGTGCTCTTCGACCGCGACCAGGCGCTGGCGCGGGACTTCCGGGTGGAGCGCATCCCGCTCTCCTTTGTGCTCGACGAGCGCCGGCGCATCCGCTGGGTGGGCTCGGATCCGACGGCGCTGCGCGCGGCCGTCGCGCGAGTGCTTGCAGACTGAAAAGCGCAGTTGCGCGCGGAGCGCGGGCGTGCGCCAATCGGTCCATGGCGCGCCGGCCCCGGTTCGATCCGTACTCCGAACCGCACGCCCCGGGGCTGTTCGACGAGATCGAGCCGGCCCCCGAGGCTCCGCGCTCGGGTGGGGCGGCGAGTGGGCCCGGGGCCGAGCGGCGAGCAGACGCGCCCCTTGCCGACCGTGTGCGTCCCTCGCGCCTCGAGGAAGTCGCCGGCCAGCCGGAGCTGCTTGGCGAGGGCAAGCCGCTCGCCGAGGCCATCCGCGGCGACGAGCTGCCGAGCATGATCCTGTGGGGCCCGCCCGGCAGCGGCAAGACGACGCTGGCGCACGTGCTCGCCTCCAGCACGCGCGCGCGCTTCGTCGCCCTGAGCGCGGTGCTGGGAGGCGTGGCCGAGGTGCGGCGCATCGTGCAGGAAGCGCGGGCTCGCCGCCGCGATGGCCTTCGGACCGTTCTGTTCGTCGACGAGATCCACCGCTTCAACCGCGCCCAGCAGGACGCCTTCCTGCCTCACGTGGAGGACGGCACCATCGTGCTCGTCGGTGCCACGACCGAGAACCCCTCCTTCGCGGTCAATGCCCCGCTGCTCTCGCGCTGCGTGGTCTACCAGCTCCAGCCGCTGTCCCACGAAGTGATCGACGGGCTGCTGCGTCGGGCGATCGAGCATCCCGCGGGCGTGCGCCTCGGAGCCGGCTTCGAGGACGACGCGCTCTCGGCCATCGCGGCGAGCGCGGGTGGCGACGCCCGGCGCGCCCTGCAGTTCCTGGAGCTGTGCGCCCGCCTGGCCGGCCAGCGCAACGAGCGCCTGACGCGCGCCTGGGTGGAGCACGTCAGCACGCACCGGCCGCTCCTGTACGACAAGAGCGGGGAGGAGCACTACAACGTCGTCAGCGCCTTCATCAAGTCGATGCGCGGTTCCGATCCCGACGCCGCCATCTACTGGATGATGCGCATGCTCGAGGCGGGCGACGATCCGCTCTTCGTGCTGCGGCGCATGCTCATCTTCGCGAGCGAGGACGTGGGCAACGCCGATCCGCGCGCCCTGTCCGTGGCCGTGGCCGCCGACGAGGCATTCCGCCGGCTCGGCATGCCCGAGGGGATCTACCCCCTGGCGCAGGCTTGCCTCTACCTGGCGAGCGCGCCCAAGTCCAACGCCAGCAACGTGGCCTGGCACCGCGCGCGCGAAGCGGTGACCGAGCACGGCAGCCTGCCGGTGCCGCTCAAGCTTCGCAACGCGCCCACGGCGCTGATGAAGGAGCAGGGATGCGGCGAGGGCTATCGCTACCCGCACGACGAGCCGGGCGGCGTGGCCGAGGGCGAGAAGTACTTGCCCGAGCTCCTGGCGGGCGCCTGCTTCTACGAGCCCACGGACCGGGGCTACGAGCGCAACATCGGCGAGCGGCTGCGGTGGATCCGAAGCGGGCAGAAGTAGCGCTTGCTTCAGACGCCCAGCACCTCGAAGAGCGAGCGCAGCATGCGGTAGGTCAGGCCCCAGACGACGTGGCCGCCCACGCGGTAGGCGGGCAGGAGCACGCGCTCTCCTTGCAGCTCGTACGCTCGCGTCGTGTCCGCCTCGCCGCGCGCGAGCGGCTCGATCGGGGCCCAAAGGGCCTCGTCGACCTCGCCCCGGCTCGGCTCGACGCGCGGCTCCACGCCCTCGTGGGCCCGGAACACGAAGGGCACGATCACGAGAGCCACGGGCCGGCCGCGGGCGATGGCCGGAACGTCGTCGAGCCGGCCGAGGAGCTCGGCTTGCCGCTCCAGATCGATGCCCACCTCCTCGCGCGTCTCGCGCGCCGCCGTGGCGAGCAGATCCGCGTCGCCCGGCTCGCGCCGCCCGCCGGGAAACGCGACGTGGCCCGACCAGGGATCGGCCGGATTGAGCGCGCGGCGGATGAGAAGGATTTCGGGTCGCGTGGCGAAGCGCAGGATGGCGGCGACCGCCGCCTCGGGGCAGCTTTCGCCGGCGGCGCCGACGCCTTGGGGCGAGTGCGCCTGGAGCCGGGCGCGGGCCGCCTCGGCCGTGAGGAACATGGGGCGTACTCTAGTGGGCCGTCCCGCAAGTCGCGCGGACAAAGGGGCGGGACGGCCCACTTCGCGGGGAAGGCCACGCCGGTTGCAATTGCGGCCTTCGGCCGCGCAAGCGGCGTGCCCTCCCCGCGGGCCCTACCGGGGGAGGCGGGGCGCCGCCTCCTAGGACGTGCCGGCCGACCCACCACCCGCGTGGCGCGTCCCGGCAACCATCTCTCCGCACGACTTGTGGGACGCGCCACTAGCGCTTTCGAGTTGTCCCCACCTTGCCCATTTCGGCCGGTTCCGCAGCCGGCAGCGCGTGCCGTTCGGGGAGGCGCGCAGGCGGCGCCGGCGTGCCGGCAACTCGGCCGTGACGGCCGGACCAAGAGGGCGCGGCGCTGTCATGTAAGCTCGTGATATTGTGGGGCATTGCCTGGAGCTGTGCAATCCGGGCCGACCGCTCGGCCACGGTCTTGCCATCCCCGGCGACCGTCCGTCTCGTAGCGCGCGGGCCGCCCTGCCAACGCTCCTCCACCGCCTGTGGAGAACCTGTGTGGCGGTTGGCGTTTTTCGCCCCCGCGAGAGCCCTGGGATGGGCTTTGGGACCCGCTGGCGCGCGGCTCCAAAGGCGTGCGATATCCGCCATTCGGGGGCGGTTGTGAAGGCTACTCGCGAAGGCCCCCGACCGGTGGTTGGCCTGTGGATTGCTAGAGAGCATGAACGCGACTCGCGAGTTGATCCAGCGCTCGCGCTCGGGCAACACTGCCTCATGGCTCCCAGCGCGGCATGGCTCCTGGCGGTCGCCGGCCTGCTCGCGGCGTTCGACGCTCGCGCGCAGCAGCCGCGCCAGGAGCCCGACTGGGGGAACGCGCCGCGCGAGCGGCGCAGCGGCCTCGTGGTCGGCCTGGGCCTGGGCGGCGCGCTTGGCGGGGCGAGCGGCTACCCCAACGATGCGATGAAGATCGATCGCGAGCAGTACCACACGGTCATCGGCGTCGCCGCCGGCGGCGGGGGCAGCCTGTGGCTGGGTGCGGCGCCGTGCGACTGGCTCACCTTGGGCCTCGGGGGCTCCGGCGGCGTGATGGAGGGGGAGGGCCACCAGGTCGCCTTCTTCGCGGGCGCGCTGCGGCTCGAGGCATTCCCCGCCTGGTCGCTCGGCGGCTACTATCGCGAGCTCGGCACCTTCATGGAGTCGGGCATCGGGTTTGTCGAGGCTCGGGCCGAGGGCGGCGGGACGGTGCTCCCCATCGACTCGGGTGGCGCCGCCTCGCGGCTTGGCGTCGGCGTGTTCTATGAAGGCATCCGGCTCTGGCGGCTCTCCATGGGCCCGTACGCCATGTTCGACGAGATGTGGAGCGCGTCGGCCTCGCGCCCGGCCCTCTGGCTCGGCTGGCGCACGGCGCTGTACACGGGGCCATGAGCACGAGACGCACCAAGGTCGAAGGCGCCGAGCCGCCGGGCGCTTCGGCGGCGGCGCTGCGCGTGACGCCGCGGCAGGACGGTGCTCGCCTCGCCGTCCACGTCAAGCCGCGCGCCTCGCGTAGCATGATCCTCGGCGTGCGCGAGGGAGCGCTTGCCGTGGCCGTGCGTGCGCCGCCGGAGCGCGGCGAGGCCAACGCCGAGCTCGTGCGCCTCCTTGCCGAGGCCCTCGGCATCAGGCGCGCTGCGGTCGCCGTCGTCGCCGGCGCCGGCGCCCGCACCAAGCTGGTCGACGCGATTGGCGTCGGACCGGACGAGGTGCGCGCCAGGCTCGGTGAAGTGCTATGCCGCGCGCGGCGGTAGTATGCGGTTCCGGCCAGGACTTGGCGGTCAGGGCGAACGGGGTTGGGGCCCCGTTCGCGGGGTCTGGGGCGAAGCCCCAGCGTGGAATTCTCGCCGCGGACGGCTCGCCTGCGGCTACGGGGCGGAACGGCTGCGGGGCGTTGCCGGTCGCGTCTGCCCGCTGCGTTCGCGCAGGCATGTCGGTTTCACCCTTGAGCTGCAAGCGCAGCCCGCGCGTAGTATAGGCTAGGCTGCGGCCATGGAGCGCTTCGAGAAGTGGCAGGCCCTGGGCAACGACTTCGTGCTCGTTGACGATGCCGGGGCTGCGCGGCTGGCGGATCCGGAGCTCGGCGACGACGTCGTCCGGCGCCTGTGCGACCGCCGTCGCGGGGTGGGTGCGGACGGCCTGCTCATCGTGCAGAGTAGGGACCGCGATGTCGCGCGCATGATCATCCGCAATGCCGACGGCAGCAGGGCCGAGGCATGCGGCAACGGCTTGCGCTGCGCCGCCGCCTACCTGTCCGGGCGGGCGCGGCGCAGGCGCACGGAGCGAACGGTGCCGGTGCAGACCGACACGGGCACGCAGCTCTGCCGGGTGGCGCCGCGCGGCCAGGGCTGCTTCGAGGTCAGCGCGGCCATGGGCTCGGCCCGCGTCAAGCCGGGCGTGTCTCCTTTTCCCGAATTTGCCGGCCGGCAGTTCACCCTGGTCGAGGTGGGCAACCCCCACGCCGTCAACTTCGACGGCATCGAGAGCGGGCTGCTCGACGAGCTCGGCCCGGTGCTCAGCGGCTTCGCCGAGGACGGCATCAACGTCGAGCTGTGCCGGCTGGGCGCGCCGGGCGACCCCATCGAGACCGTGGTCTGGGAGCGCGGCGTGGGCCGCACCCCGGCCTGCGGCACGGGCGCCTGCGCGGTGGCCGCGGCTGCCGTCGTGCTGGGCCACGCCCGCGCCGGGGTCCCGGTGCGCGTGGCCATGCCCGGGGGCGAGCTTGGCGTGACCGTGCAGCCGGACACGCTGGAGCTCGAGCTGTGCGGGCCGGTCGAGCGCGCGTTCGCCGGGGAGCTCGGCGCGCCGTGGCTGGGCGGCTGACCGGTCCGGACCGCTACGGCGCGATGGTAGTATGCGGTTCCGGCGAGGACTTGCCGGTCAGGGCGAACGGGGTTGGGGCCCCGTTCGCGGGGTCTGGGGCGAAGCCCCAGCGTGATGTTCTCCCGCGGACGGCACGCCTGTGCGACTGCTTCGGGCGGGTGGGAGGGGCGACGGCCGCGGGGCGTTGCCGGTCGCGTCTGCCCGCTCCGTTCGCGAGCGTATCGGTTTCACCCTTGCGCCGCGGGCGCAGCCCGCGCGCGGCATGGCTACGGCGCGAAGGTCGCGATGAAAATGTCGTTGCTGCCCTGGCTGTCGAGCAGGCCGCCGCCCAGGTCGATGCTGCCCTGGAAGTAGCCGGTTAGCGCGATCCTGCCGGCTCCGTCGGAGGCCACGCAGATGGTGCGGTTGTCGGAGGCGTCGCCGAAGCGCTTGCTCCACTTGTGGACGCCGTCCTTGTCGAGCTTGACGAGGTAGCCGTCGTAGCTGCCCGCGGTGTTCAGGGCGCCGCCGCCGAAGTCCAAGCTGCCCTGGAAGTAGCCGGTCGCGATCACGTTGTCCTGTGGGTCCACCGTGACACGGAGGCCGTACTGGTCGACGTTGGAGTTGCCGTAACGCTTGCCCCAGATGTGGCTCCCGTCCTTGCCGCTGAGCTTGGCGATGAAGATGTCATAGCCGCCCGCGCTGTTGAGCGGTCCGCCGCCGAAGTTGATCGCGGTCTGGAAGTGGCCCTGCACGATGACGTTGCCCGCGCTGTCGGTGGCCAGGCCCCAGCCTCTCGATCCGTTGTTGTCGCCGAACTTCTTGCTCCACAGGCACTTGCCGTCCTTGTCGAGCTTGGCCACGAAGACGTCCTCCTTGCCCGCGCTCGTGAGCGCGCCGCAGCCGAAGTCCACCGTGCCCTGGAACCAGCCGGTCAGGAAGACGTTGCCGCTCGCGTCGATGGCGAGGTCGCGTGCCTCCTGGGCGCTGGCATCGCCGTACTTCTTGCTCCAAAGGTGCTTGCCCGTAGAGTCGAACTTGGCGAGACAGGCGTCGTAACCGCCGGCGGACGTGAGCGCACCGCCGCCGAAATCGACGTTGCCCTGGAACTGGCAGCTTAGGAGCACGTTGTCGCTCGCGTCCACCTCGACGAAGTACGCGATCTGGTCGGCGGCGTTGCCGAAGATCTTGCTCCAGAGGTGGGTGCCGTTCGCGTCGAGCTTGGCCAGGCTGATGTCCCAGCCGCCGATGGCCTTGAGATTGCTGCCGCCGAAGTTGACCGTGCCCTGGACCTCGCCCACGAAGTAGATGTTGTTCTTGCTGTCGACGGCCACGGCGCGGCCGTACTGGTACGCGGCGTCGCCGAAGCGCTGGCTCCAGACGTGCTTGCCCTTGCCGTCGAGCTTGGCAAGCCAGATGTCCTGGGCGGGGTAGCCGGGAGAGGTGAGCGGGCCGCCGCCGAAGTTGAGCGTCCCGGCGAAGCCGCCGGTGGCGACGACCTCTCCCTTGCCGTCGATGGCCACACCCCAGCCCCAGTTGTCGTAGGCGTCGCCGGCGCGCAGGCTCCACAGGGTCTCGCCGGATCCACAGGGCCCGCCGAAGCACTGCAGCACGCACGCTCCGGCCGAGCAGACCTGGCCGGCCCCACAGGCGGCGCCGCACTTGCCGCAGTTCTTGGAGTCGATCTGCACATCGACGCACTTGTTGCCGCACAGGGTGCTGCCCCCGCTGCACTTGAAGGCGCACTGGCCGGCGTCGCAGATCTCGCCCTGCGCGCACGCCTTGCCGCAGCTCCCGCAGTTCGCCGGATCGTGCTGCGCGTCCACGCAGAGCTGGCCGCACTGGGTCGTGCCGCCGAAGCACAGGAGGCCGCACTTCTCGGCCGAGCAGACCTCGTTCAGGCCGCATGCCTTGCCGCAGGCGCCGCAGTTGAGCGGGTCGTTCTCGGTGCTCACGCACTTGTCGCTGCACTTGGTGCTTCCGCCCGCGCACTCGAGCGCGCACTGCCCCTTGCTGCACACCTCGCCCACCTTGCACACCACGTCGCAGCCGCCGCAGTTCTGCGGATCGACGTCCGCGTCCACGCAGGCGTCGCTGCACTTGGTGGTTCCGCCCAGGCACGCGACGTTGCAGGTGCCGGTCGAGCAGACCTGGCTCGCGGGGCAGGCTTTGCCGCAGCCGCCGCAGTTGGCGGGATCGAGGGCCGTCACCACGCAGGTGCCCCCGCAGTCGGTCAGGCCGGGCGGACAACCCTGCCCGCTGCCTCCTGCGCCTGCGCCGACGCACTTGCCCTCCGAGCAGCGCTCGCCCTCGGGGCAGGCGTTGCCGCAGGCGCCGCAGTTGGCGGGGTCGTGGCCCGGCTGCACGCAGGTGCCCGCGCAGTCGGTCAGGCCGGGCGGGCAGCCCAGCCCGCTGCCTCCTGCGCCTGCGCCGACGCACTTGCCCTCCGAGCAGAACTGGTCCTGCGGACAGCCGATGCCGCAGGCGCCGCAGTTGTCGGGGTCGTAGCTCGGCTGCACGCAGGTGCCCGCGCAGTCGGTCAGGCCCGCGGGGCAGCCCTGGGCGCCGCCGCTCGACGAGGCAGGCGTGGTGGCCGTGTCGGAGTCGCCGCCGGAGCAGGCCGCAAAGGCGGCCAGGGCGGCAGGAAATAGCGCGAGCAGGCCAAGCCCGCGGCCGGCCTTGCAGTCACGAGACGAAGTCATCTGGGCACCCTCCTTGGCGACGTTCGAGCGTACGGGCGCGCCCGAGGGGCGGGCGCGGGATCGGGGTCGCGACCTCGGAGACTACCTGGGGGCGGGGGCGTTTGGCTAGCGTGTTGGCAGCTCGGACGGTGGCCCTGCCGCCGCAGCGCCCGCGCCCCGCCGTGGCGCGTCCGCCACGCCGGCGGTTTCGCGATTCCGAGCGGTTGCGGGCCCATCGGGGCGGCACGCCGCGTGCTATCTTGGTGGGCGACCAAGACAGGTTCACCACACAGCAGAAGGAGGCTCACCATGTTGTACCGCTACCGCCACGCCGCTTGCAGCATCGCTCTCGCCGGGGCCGTCGCCGCCCTGGGCTGCGGCTCGGACGCCGGCCCGGCACAGGAGCCGGCCGACGAGGCCGCCGAGATCCAGTCCGCCCTCGACATGGAGGACGGGGGCATGAGCAACGCCGCCGAGCCGGAGGGCTTCGGCGACCCGCAGGTGCAGGAGACGCCGGAGCTCGTCGACGAGTACCCCGACAGCGTCGATGTGCAGAAGGAGCTCGCCAAGCCCGACATGCAGCGCTTCCACGTGGTGCTGCTCTGGGGCAACCTGCCCGTGCCCAAGGCCGGCGACGGCGCGCCCGTCCACGTCAAGCCGATCGACTGGATCGGCAGCGTGATGGTGGACAAGGGCGCGATCAAGGTCCGGCGCACGCTGCTCTTCGACCAGAAGGACGGCGTCAAGGAGCGCACCCAGCCCAACGTGGTCGAGTTCGTCTCGCACACGCTGCCCCACGTCGACGGGCTGCTGCTCGACATCGCCGCCCCGGCCGGCGCCACGCTGCACTTCGACACCGTGGCGCTCGACACGGACATCGCCCTGGGCGAGCTGGAGCAGAAGGGCCGCGGCGTCGTCCCGCTCGGTGATGGGATCAACGCTCTGGCCTACGCCGGCTACGTCCCGAACCCGAGCTGCGCGCGCGGCTTCCTGCTCGGACATTGGAAGAATGCCAAGCCCGACGCCAAGGTCGGTCGCTTCCGCGGCCGCGTCTACTCGGCCGACGGCGACAAGCTCGGCTACATCAAGGGCATCTACGGCCACGCCCCGAAAAAGAACGCCGACCTCTTCTTCGGCAAGTACATCGACATCGAGGGACAGCCCAAGGGTCTGCTCGGCGGCAAGTACGGCGGCGGCGAGTTCCAGGGCCTGTGGAAGACGATCGACCCCAACAGGCACGGCGCGCTGATGGGCCGCTACTCGACCGGCCTGGTGGAAGGCGACGGCAAGGGCTTCTTCCTCGGCCGGTGGGGCGAGAAGTGCGAGCCTGCGCCGGACAGCGGGCCCAGCGGATCGGGAGAGTAGGCGCCTGACCGGCTCGTGTCGCGCGGCCGCCCGGGCTGGGAAGCTCGGGCGGTCGCTTGTGGTTCAGATCTCCGCCCTCCCCTACGGCATGGCCTCTGCCGCGAGCGCCGCAAAGTCCTCGCGCTGCGGGCAGCGCCGGGGCAGCACGGCGAGCACCTGCGCCACGCGGCGGCCGATGCGCTGGCGCTCGCTCGCAACGGCGGGCGAGCTCAGGCGCAGGGCAGCACGGTAGGCCGCGAGGCCCCGCTCGATGTCGGCCGACTCGCAGCCGGGGCCGGCGGGCCACGTGAACGAGTACCACCAGCCGCCGGCGAGCGCGTGCGCGTCGGCGTAGCGGGCAAGGGCCCGGTCGCCCTCGGCGATGGCCCGGCGCCACAGGAGACGGCGTAGCAGGCCGGAGCGATCCGCCAGAGCGCAGCGCCAGTCGTGGCCGCAGGGCACGGTGCGCGCGAAGAACTGCCGCGCGAGCTCGTCGTCGCGGGCGCCCTGGATCTGCGCCTTGTAGCCGAGCACGATGCTCACGGCGCGCCACAGCGAGCCGGTCTCGCGCACGGTCTGGCGCATCTGCAGGAGCTCGTAGAGGTTCTGCGCGATCGTGTCCGCGTAGAGGCTGGCCGGCGCGGAGAACTCGAGCCGCGGCCGGTCCACCGTGGTGAGCGGCCCCGGACCCGCCCAGCCCAGCATCACGTCGCGGTCGGCGACGAGCAGCGCCGCTGCCTCCTCGGCGCTGTCGATGTAGACGCTGCGCAGATCGTCGGCGGCGTAGCGGTACTGCGCGGCGACGATGGCCGGCTCCTCCCAGGGGATCTGGCGGCCGACGAGGACGGCGTCCGGCCCGCCGCCGGTCCAGTAGATGCGGGCATACGGGAACACCTCGGCGAAGGAGCGGACGACGAGCGCGAAGTCGCCCCGGCCGAGGTTGCCGAGCGGCAGCCAGGCGGCCATCACGCCCGAGCGTGCCAGACGCTGGCGGGCGCGCGCGAAGTAGTCGGCGGAGTAGAGCGTCGCGGCGCCGCGGAAGAAGGGCTGGATCGGATCCGAGGTGATGACGTCGTACTCGGCGTCGCTTGCGTGCAGGTAGTTGAAGCCGTCGTCGAAGGTGAGGCGAAGCTCCGGCCGCTCCAGCACGCGCCGGTTGTCCTCGGCGAAGAAGCGGGCGCCCGTGGCCACGAGCGGCTCGAGCTCGACCGCATCGAGACGTTCGAGCTCGTGCTGCGCCAGCGCGTCGAGGGTGATGGCGGTGCCCAGGCCGACGACCAGACCGCGGCGCACGCGGGGCGTGAGCAGCGCGGGCAGGTGGCCGAGCATCAGCTCGTTCGCCCGGTCCTGGTAGAAGGTGCTGGCCACGGGCTTGCCATCGACCCGCATGGTCAGGCCGCCAAGGAACCGCTCCACCAGCACGGTCGAGGCGCGGCCCTCGGCGAAGAACAGGATCTTGGTCCTCGGGTCCATGGTGGTCCAGCCGATGCCGTAGCCCAAGTTGGCGGGCGTCCAGCCCGGCCGGCGCGCGGCGCACAGGCCCACCAGCGCGATGGCCAGGCCGGCGGGCAGCCAGAAGCTCGCCCTCAGGCCGCGGCCGGCGAACCGGGCGTAGACGAGCAGCGATACCGCCATCAGCGCGAGGAACAGCGCGTAGGTGGCGGCGGAGCCGGCGAGCGGGATGAGCACCACCGTGGCGAGGAGCGAGCCCAGCACGGCGCCGATGGTGTTGACGGCATAGAGGTGCCCGACGGCGCGACCGCGCGGTCCGCGCTCCATGTAGAGCCGGCCCAGCAGCGGGAAGAGGTAGCCCTGGAGGGCC
The DNA here is from genome assembly GCA_016209145.1 of Deltaproteobacteria bacterium. Classification (GTDB taxonomy): domain Bacteria; phylum Myxococcota_A; class Polyangia; order Polyangiales; family Polyangiaceae; genus JACQWT01. Next base: position 13,787 of record JACQWT010000447.1, read on the forward strand.
GTGGCCGGAAGGAGCAGCAGCGCGCAGAGCAGGGCTGTGCTCACGAGCGAGCCGGTCCAGGGGTCGCCGGCGAAGCGCAGCCGGCCGACGAGCTCGGGGGTGCGAGGCAGCGCGAGAAAGCCGAGCGCCAGCACGACGAGGAGCAGGAGCTGGGCCTCGGCGAGCGGGCGCCTGACGGGCGCATGCTCGGGAACCCGTCCGGCCCACAGCCCGCCGGCGCCGAGGCCGAGGATGCACGTGGCGATGACCAGCGTGAGCGTGTACGTCGTGCTGCCGAGCACGATCCGCAGCTCGCGGATCCACAAGATCTCGAGGCCGAGGGCCACCAGGCCCGAGAGGAAAGCCAGGAGCAGAAGGCTGGCCGCGTGCCAGGGCGCTGCCGCGACGGGCGCCGCTCGCTCGGGCGCGGCCGTGGCCTTGGCGCCCCGGGCGGTCCGGTAGATGGCGTAGGCCACGATGGCGACGAGCGTGTTCGCCCCGGCCGCGAGCGCGTTGGTGGCCTCCAGGCCGGCGGCGGGGATCAAGGCGAACCCGGCCACGAGGCAGCCGCCGGCCGCGCCCAGCGTGTTCAGCCCGTACAGTCGGCCGAGGGCACGGCCCTCGGGCAGCCCGGCCTGCTCGGTCCAGGCGATCACGAGGGGCAGGGTGCCGCCCATCAGGAACGTCGGCATGAGCAGCACCACGACCGCCGCGCCCGTGCGCATCCAGCCCGGCAGTCCTAGCAGCGCCGCGGCGAACGTGGGGAAGAGCAGCGCCAGGACGGCGATCTGGATCTCGACCGCGGCGTACGCGAGCATCGGGGCGGCGGTGCGCGCGCTCAGCTTGCCGAAGAACGCCGCGCCCGCCGCCAGCCCGCCCATGTAGCAGCAGAGCACGACGCAGGCGGCCATCGTGCTCGCGCCCAGCACCGTGCCGAGCCAGCGGCCCCAGACGATCTCGTAGCCGAGCGCCGCCGCGCCCGAGAGGACGAAGACGGTCTGGATGAGGGGCCAGCTCGTGCGAGTGGGCATCGGACCCAGACTAGGAGTCTGTCGGAGAAAAAACTAAGTGCGCGGAATTATTAGGTTCCAGCGTCAGAGTAAAGTGAGCGATTTCGATAACTTGGACCATTTCGAGCACGCTTTCTCCGACACACTCCTGGCCAGTCCCGCCGCGCGCTCGCGGCCGCCTGACGAG
>JACQWT010000448.1 GCA_016209145.1 Deltaproteobacteria bacterium
CACGCGTGACCTCACGGACCCGCGAGAAGCTCAGCTCGCCTCGCAGGTGGGCCTGCTCGATGGCCGGCAGCTCGCGCAGCGCGCGGCCCACCCGCACGCGCTCGCGCGTGGCGCGCACCCCTAGGCCCAAGCGGCAGTAGGCCACCTGGTAGATGTCGCTATAGCCCGCCAGCACGCTCGCCTGGCCGGCTTGTATCTGGTCGGCCAGATCCGCCAGGTAGCGGCAGATGAGCCGCTCGACTTGCCGCTTCTCGGCGAGGAGCTGGCCGAGCTCGGCGAGGAGCTCGGCGCTCGACAGGTCCGGTCGATAGGCATGAGAGGAGGGGTCCATGCCGTAGCGTAGCATGGGGGTATTTCGGCCCTGCGAATGGCGCCCAGTGCCTTAATGGCGGACTTTTGGGAGCTCCGACGCTTTTCGCTCCGTCCTCTTGCCAGAACGGAGCGCAGCGTGGCGCTGGGCGCGAGCAACGGGCCATTGGCGCCGGAGTCCCGGCCGTTTGGGTAGTTTGCCCTCGACCCTGTCAAGGCCTTTTTTCGATCGGATGTCGTTTTCTGGCCCTTCGTCTCAAGCCTGGTCATGTGATCCCGCGGGGTTGGCGCAAGCAGGCTTGGAGCGTGAGCGACTGGCCGGACAAAACAGTTGACCGACCGGAGCGCGAAAGCCGCGGGCCGATCCGATCGGCGTGCGATCGCGATCCTGGCACCGGGCCGGCCGCGCCGCCCTGGCTCGCACCGGCTGCACGCGGACTCGCGTGGTTTCGCGCTCGTACGCGCTGGCAGTCGAGCGGGCGGGGGCTGGCACGGGCCCTGCGAAAGGGTGGCGATTAGAAGGAGGCTAGTGCGGCGATGCGATACTACCCAACGTTGATCAGGGCGCTTGCCCTGGTGGCATCCGTTTCTCTGCCCGCGTGTGGCTCTGGTGATGGGGTTGACCCCCCGGTTGGCGGCCCGGCGCAGGCCGGTGGCAGTGGCGCCGAAGATCCGCCCGGCATCGCCGGGCAGGCTGGCGCGCGTGACCGCGGCATTGACGGCGGTGGCGGCGGCCCCGGCGAAGGTGGCACGGCTGGAGCCGAAGGCGGCGCTGGCGGCTGGGGCGTGGGCCCGGGAGGCGTCGGCGGCGGTGCCAGCAGCTCGAGCAGCGGCGTCGGCGGCTCACCGCCCAGCAGCGGCAGCTCAAGCGGCTCCAGCAGCTCCGGCCCGAGCAGCGGCAGCGGCGGGCCCTGCGTGCCGAGCAAGGAGATTTGCGACGACAAAGACAACGACTGCGACGAGCAGACAGACGAGGATCTGGGCGTCGAGATCTGCGGCCTGGGGGCCTGCCAGGAGATCGTCGACGCCTGCGCCGGAGGCAAGCCGGTGGCCTGCTCGCCGCCGAGTCCCGCGCTGGCCGAGGCGTGCGACGGCCTGGACGACGACTGCGACGGCCAGATCGACGAGAGCTGCAACTGCACCGACGAGCAGCAGCAGAGCTGCTACCCGGGCTCGCCCGCCACCCTCGACGTGGGCCAGTGCCAGGACGGCGTACAGGTGTGCGCCGGCGACGCGTGGGGGGCGTGCGTGGGCGCGGTGATCCCGAAGAGCGAGATCTGCGACGGCAAGGACAACGACTGCGACGGCCTGACCGACGAGGGCAACCCCGGCGGCGGCCAGAGCTGCGACACGGGCCTCAAGGGGATCTGCGCGAAGGGCACCATCAAGTGCCAGAAGGGCTCGCTCGCGTGCGTGCCGAGCGTGCCCGTCTCCGAGGAGGCGTGCGACGGGCTCGACAACGACTGCGACGGCGCGGTTGACGAGGGCGACCCCGGCGGCGGCCAGAGCTGCAACACCGGCCAGCAGGGCGCCTGCTCCGCGGGCACGACCAAGTGCGAGGGCGGCAAGCTCGGCTGCGTGGCGCTGCTGGCTGCGGCTGACGAGAAGTGCGACGGCAAGGACAACGACTGCGACGGTCTGACCGACGAGAGCGACCCCAAGGCCGGCCAGAGCTGCCAGAGCGGCAAGCCTGGCGAGTGCGCCAAGGGCACGCTCCAGTGCCAGAGCGGTTCGCTCGTGTGCGCGCCCCAGCTCTCGCCCGCCGAAGAGAAGTGCGATGGCAAGGACAACGACTGCGACGGCCTGACCGACGAGGGCAACCCCGGCGGCGGCCAGAGCTGCAACACCGGCCAGAAGGGCGAGTGCGCCAAGGGCACGACCAAATGCCAGCAGGGCGCGCCTGTGTGTGTGCAGAGCCTCAAGCCCGCCTGGGAGGTGTGCGACGGGCACGACAACGACTGCGACGGGGCGGTCGACGAGGGCAACCCCGGCGGCGGCGCGGGCTGCAACACGGGCCTGAAGGGCGTGTGCGCCAAGGGGACGATGCAGTGCCAGAGTGGCTCGCTCGAGTGCGCGCAGGCCGTTGCGGCCTCCTCCGAGATCTGCGACGGCGAGGACGACGACTGCGACGGCGAGAGCGACGAGGACACGCCCGAAGCCGGCCAGAGCTGCAACACCTGGCAGCCTGGCGTGTGCGCCAAGGGCACGACGATCTGCTCGGGCGGGCTCGTGCTGTGCCAGCCCAAGGTGCAGGCTTCGGCCGAGGTGTGCGACGGCCAGGACAACGACTGCGACGGCAAGACGGACGAGAACAACCCGGGCGGTGGCCAGAGCTGCCAGAGCGGCCAGCTCGGCGAGTGCGGCAATGGCGTGCTCCAGTGCCAGGGCGGCAAGCTCGCCTGCGCGGCCCAGCACCAGCCCTCGCTGGAGATGTGCGACGGCAAAGACAACGACTGCGACGGCAAGACGGACGAGAACAACCCGGGCGGCGGTGGCGGCTGCAGCACGGGCCTCAAGGGCGTGTGCAGCCCGGGCACGATCCAGTGCCAGAGCGGCACGCTCGGCTGCGTGCCGAACGAGCACCCCGCGCCCGAGCAGTGCGACGGCAAGGACAACGACTGCGACGGCGAGATCGACGAGAACAACCCCGGCGGCGGCCAGAGCTGCAGCACGGGCAAGCTCGGCGAGTGTGCGGCCGGCACCCTGTACTGCCACGACGGCGCGATCGGGTGCGTGCAGAACGTAGAAGAGATCCCGGAGATCTGCGACGGCAAGGACAACGACTGCGACGCGCTGACCGACGAGGGCAACCCCGGCGGCGGCAAGAGCTGCCAGAGCGGCCAGAAGGGCGCCTGCGCCATCGGGGAAACCGCATGCCTCAAGGGCGCGGTCGGCTGCGAGCAGACTATCTACCCGACGAGCGAGGTGTGCGATGACGGCCTGGACAACGACTGCGAGGGCACGGTGGACAACGGCTGCAAGTGCGCGCACGACAAGTGCGATGCGGGCGGGGCCATGGTGGCCGACTGCGACCAGTGCGTCACGAACGTCTGCGGCCTCGACGCGTACTGCTGCGACGTGCAGTGGGACGCCACCTGCGTCGCGAAGGTGCGCACGGTCTGCGGCAGCCTGATCTGCGCCGAGGCCAAGGGGAGCTGCCCGCACAGCCCGTGCCAGACGGGCGATGGCGCGACGCCGCTACCCCAGGGCTGCGACGCCGAGAAGGCCGGCTGCGTGGCGCAGATCTGCGCCAAGGATCCCTACTGCTGCGCGGTCGACTGGGATCCCATCTGCGTGAGCATGGTAGGCTCGGTCTGCGCCCTGAGCTGCAACTGAGCCGGCACGCCGCGGCCTGGCGGCGCGTTCGCTGAGCGGTGAGACGAAGGAGCCTGTCGGCCCGGCCGGCAGGCTCCTCGACGTTTGTGCCGCGCGGCTCGTCATGCTCGCGCCGGCGCGTGGAAAGTCAACCGGTCGGGCCGTCAGCTCTGCTATACGTTCTGCAGGTCTCTGATGATTGGCGACGACGAGATCGGGCCGCTTCTCGCGCAAGCCCGCGCGGCGTGGGCGCTTGATGAGCATGAGCTTGCCAGGCGTGCCGGGACGAGCGTCGAGACCCTGCGGTCAGCCGAGCGCGGCGACGCCGAGTTGTCGGACCTGGCAGCGATCAGCGCCGCTCTCGGCGGCAGCGTGGACGACCTACTCCGAGGCCGGCACTTCTGGGAGGCACCCGCGGTGGCGTTCCGGAGCGCTTCGGCTCAGCTCGAGGTCGCATTGCTGCGGGCGCCCGTGCTCCGGCTGGCCCGAGCCGCCGCCGACCGTGATGTCCTCGCCTTGCTCCTCGATCTACCCGGGCCGGAGCTCGAGTTCGGGGTGCAGCTCGGCCCGGTCGCGCTCGGGGAGGACATCATCGGGCAAGCCGAGGACCTCGCCGAGCAGGTCCGCCGGGCGCTTGGCAGCGGCGGCGAGCCCATCGCCTCGGTGCGCGCCGCCATGCGTCGCCTCGGCGTGCCGACCTTTCTCTGTCGTTTCGGGATCGAGGAGGTCGATGGCTTGAGCTGGCGCGGCGCTGACGGCCGGGCCCACGCTGCTGCCAACGTCGACGCCAGGCGCGGAGCGCTCACCGCGCTGCGGATGACGCTCGCCCACGAGCTGTGCCACGTGCTGTTCGATGGCACCCGGGGTCAGCCGTTCGGGCTCGTCGAGCACCGGGCCGAGCATGCAGAGGCGAAGGAACAGCGCGCCAATGCCTTCGCCGCGTACCTGCTGGCGCCGCGGGCGCTGGTCTACCGCTTCCTCCGGCACCGGGGCGTGCGCTCCGCGGACAAGCCGACCTCGGAGCACGTCCTGGCGCTGTCCGAGCACTGCATCATGGGAGTAGAGGCCGTGGCCTGGCACCTCGTGAACTGCGGCCTGTGGGAGCGCGCGGACGTGCAGGGGCATCGGCACCTGTTCACCCGCGAGCAGCACGGGGAGGACGATCTCGAGCTGCGCCCGACACCAGCGGAGGAGCTCGTGCCCATCGAGCGCCGGGGCGAAATTCTCCAGCTTGCCACGCTTGCCCTCGAGGGCGGACTCATATCTGCGGGCCGGTGGCGGGAGCTGGTCGGAGTGGGCGCGCTCGACCCGTGGCGCCGGCTTCTCGACGAGCGGCAGGTGTCGCGTGACCTCGAGCACCGCTCGCTGTAGCCCCCCGTTCCCGACCGCGCGGCTGTTGGTCGACAGCAGCGCGCTCGTGCGTCTATGGAAGTGCGAGGCCTGGGACGTGCTTCGGAGCACCGAGCCGGTGCGACTCTGCGTTGCCGGCCACGTGGCCAAGGAGTTCCGTGCCCAAGGGCCGGCGCAGCGGGCGGCGTTCCTGGCCCTCGGGCTGGAGGTGTGCTCCGTGAAGCTCGGAAGCGCGGCCTTCGTTCACCTTGCCCGCCTTCGTGGCGGCCGGCCGTCGACGCGTGACCTCGGTGAGGACGAGTCCCTGGCGGTTGCCCTTGCGGCCATCGACGCGGGCGAGCGCGTTCCTTTCGTGAGCTACGACCATCAGGCCGCGCGGCGGGCGGGGCAGGAAGGGATCGTCACGTTGGACTTCCTCGACAGCCTAGCGTGGCTCGTGGGCTGCGGCACGATCGAGGCCGAGCGGGCGGACCAGATTGCGCGAACGGCTCACCGGGTCGACGGGTGGAGGCCACATCCTGGCTACGCCGGTGGCATCGAGATCGAGCGCCTTGCCCGCCAGAGCCGCATGGTCGAGGCCGTCGCGCGCTGGAGCACGGGCGAGGCCGTGACGTGGCGCCGCTGAGCAGCGCTCGCACCGCTCGACGGCGCATGCCCTGTCCCTCTGGCCGCAGTCAGCGCCACGCCGCGGCGGGAGAGCAAGAACCCTGCCGTGGGCCTAGGGCTGACGCCGCGGCCTTGCAGCGTGCTCGCCGAGCTGCGAGACTGATCTAGTACTCCCGAAAATCGTCGTGCCGCGCGAAGAAAAACGAACCGCCAAGACGCCAAGGGCGCCAAGATCGAATCCGATCATATTTTCCTTGGCGTTCTCGGCGCCTTGGCGGTTCATCTTCTTGCTTGGGTTGCGGGCGAAACCCGCGCTGAGAACTCGCGGTGTCGAGTGGTGGGCTGAAGTGCGCGTCTCGAAGGTAGTGTCCAGGTTTCTGCTGAGCACCGATTTCCACGGAGGCGAGTTCAGCTAACACCGTCGCGGCCTGAGTAGGTCTACAGGCGAAGCGGACGCCCGCCCCAGTCGTAGCAGAGGTCACGACCGGTCGAAGTCAGGCGCGGCTTCGTGCAGGCGTTCCAGGAACTCGTCGCCCGGCCACCGACCGTCGTTCGGGTCGTCGAGCGAATCGGCCTCCGGGCCCCGCGGCGAAACCGCGGCGAGCTGCGCGAAGCTCCAGCGCCCCACGTCGGTGATCTCGACCTCGCACAGGCCACTCCAGGGCACGTGGGTCCGGCGGTGCCACTCCTGCCTCGACCTCTCGTCGAAACGGAGGACGAGCAGGCCCGCGTCACGCCAGGACGGTAGAAGAAACGTGTCGAGCACCTCGGCCCGGCGGCCCAGGCGCCAGTCGAACCGGAGCGACTCGGTCCGCCGCCCGAGCTCCCGACCGAGCCACCACCGTGCCGCCTGGTGCAACTCGGTCCAGCCCCGCGCGTCGCGACGGAGGGTGGGCCAGCTCACGCGCTGCCACAGCGCCTCGAGCACGGCCCACCAGCGTTCGTGCACCGGACGGCCGAGGAACCGGGCGATGTGCGCGGTCCCCTCCGCCCGATGAAGGGCCCGGCTGACATCCAGCAGGCCGAGCGCTTCGGCGACGGCGAAGCAACACTGGACTCGCGGGACCCCGTCCTGCGCGGCGCGGGCGTGAAGCGTCTGGGGTCGGCTCATCCTCGCGTTGACCTCGGCGAGGTCGTGACGGCGGAAGCCGAAGGCGCGAGGCGCGAGGTCGAACCTCCGCCCCTGCACGAAACCGAGGAAGGCCGAGAAGTCGTCCACCAGTCTACCCCTGGCTTCCGCGCGCACTTGCTGGGGGAGCCGAGGACATGACGCGATTGGGCCACCCGCGAGCGGCGGCAACACCGCACCGGGCCCCTCGGGTGTGTCTCGCCGCGACCCTCGCGGCTTCTTCCCGAGACTCGCGCCGGCCGAGAGGGCGTCGTACTCCCAGACGTAGAAGTCGGCCGCGACGGCGAAGCACTCCTCCGGAGTGCCGCTGCCGAAAGGGAAGTCCTGCTCGACGTCGTACGCACCGGTGCTGTAGCGGTAGATCTCGAGGCGCCACTGCTCCGTGTTCCCCGTGTAGCGCAGCCGGCAGAGCGGCGAGGCCCTTCGTCTCTCGCCGAACGGCCCCGAAGGGCGCCGGGCCGCGACATAGAGCAGGTCATCGCGGAACGTGAGCTCGAACGAAGTCGCCTCGCCAGACACGAGGTACCGACGCTGCTCGGGCTCCAGCCGGCAGAGCACCGCCTCACGCACCTCCTTCGGGATGGCGCGCGGGCCGGCCCCCTCGCCGTCGGCCTTCTTGCCTCGGCCCCTCATGGTCGCCTTCGCCGTCCGCGTCCGCGGGACATCGACGGGCGTGCGGCGGCGTCGGGCGGTAGACTCGCGATCAACCCCTCGCGCTCCCGTGCCGCCCGATACTCCTCGTTCAGGCCCCGCCGGATGCCGCCGCCGAAGGAGATGCTCCGCCGCGAGATCAAGCTGTCGTGGGCGATCGCCCCTTCGAACGGGATCAGCACCGCGTCGACCCACGCCGGCAGCGGGGGAGGTACGACCTCGTCCATGGGACTAACCAGGCCGCGCGCCCCGTAGGCCCGGGTCGGCCGCCCCTCGTCGAGGAAGATCGTGTGCGCCTGCAGGTGGCGTAGCACGAAGAAACCACCCGCGACCCGGTGGCGCCAACTCGCCACCACGTCGAGGTCGGCCTGCGGCAGACCGGCCGGGTTCTCGGCGACGAACCGCTCGCGTAACGAATCGTCCGCCCACAGGACCTTGCGGACTCGGTCCGCGTCGGCCGGAGAGATGAACCCAGGTTTCGGCCGCGCGGGCAGGTCGAGGCCCAGCCGCCGCTGCTCGTTGGTGTAGCCGAGCAGCGCGAACCAGGCACGGTAGAAGCGTTTGGTCTGTTCGGGAAGCAGGTTCATGGGGCCTCGATCGGCCACTCGGCCCGAGGGGGCCATCCCCGCGACGAACTCGACGAGAATCCCTGGCCCGCTGGAGCCCGAACATAGACCGGGGTCGCGACGCTGGGAAGCGGCTGAGTTTGGGACAGCGCCGCCATCCCCCGACCTCTGTCCTGATCCCCGACGTCCTGCCGGCTCAGAGCGTGAGTGGCTAGCCTGGATTTCCAGGCTAGGCGCAGCCCTTTCAAGCCGCCCGCCTCGGCGCCGTGGCGGGTCGAGCGGACGTGATCGTCACTGGGGACAGTCGCCACCTGCTTGTTCTCCGGCGCTTCCAAGGGATCGCGATCCTCGACCCGGCGACGCTTGCGGCGCGGCTGCCGCCAGCGGAGCCCTGAACGTCGATTTCGCGCGGTGCGCCCAACCGTCACGGGCGGACCACATGCTGCGCACCTCACTGCCGGTGGGTTCCGTGGCCGGTCTGCCGGCGGGCGGGAGGCGCAGCGGGCCGGGGGCTGGCGCTCCGGCGGGCCGGGAAGAGAGGCATCAGCCTCTGAGCGCAGAAGCCGCCGCCCTGCTGCTTGGCCTGGCTCGCGCCCCAATTGGGGCGTGGCGGCTCGGCGCCCCAATTTCCCCCTGGTGAACCCCCGGCTCTGCCGGGGAGGCTCCCGAAGTTTGACAGCTACGGGAGTCTATCTTTGGGCTGTTTCTGTGACGGCGACTCGCGGCAGCAAGGCGGGCTCGCGAAGACCCCGACCCTGCCCGCCGCAGGCGCCGCAGGCGTCGCGACGGCGACTCGCGGCAGCCAGGCGGCTCGCGAAGGACCCTCCGAGCCCGTCGCGGACAGGCCCCTTTGAGGGGCCAGCGACGGCAAAGCCCCCGGCTTTGCCGGGGGATACTTACTTCGCCGGCTGTGCTCCCCGCCCTCGCTCACCGGCTCGAGGTGGTGCACCTCAACGTAGCGTCGCCGGCCGCAGCCAGGCGTCCGGCAGCGGCCCCGGTCGCGCGCCACCACCGCCCGCCGCACCGCCGCGGGCACGGGCCCGCCGCGGCACACCTGCTGGCCCTCGTGCTGGCCCTCGGTCGCAAGGTCCACAACCTTCGCCCCGCAGCCGAGCCGCGCCCCCTGCTCCGCCGATAGCTCCACCGCCCCCGCGTTCGTCTCCAGGTCGGTCCGGCCGCAGTGCCGGCAGCAGTACAGCACCACCGCCCGGCGCGCGGGGGTCGGGTCCGACCGGCGGTCGAAGGCCGA
>JACQWT010000449.1 GCA_016209145.1 Deltaproteobacteria bacterium
CTCGCAGTTGCGTCTCGGTGTCCCCTCTCCCTCCGGGAGAGGGGCAGGGGTGAGGGTAACGATCCTGCCGGCGTCACGGATCCCGCAGTCTCGCGAGATCACGCCTCCCGACTTCCGGCCAAGAGCGCTTTTCCCCGACAGCCTCCTAGCCGCCGCGTCCGCCTGAAGCCGGTCGCAGGTAGAAGCGCCGTCCGGCGTGCTCCACCTGCCGGAGCTGCCCGGAGCGCACTAGCTCATCGACCAGGCCGAAGTCCGCCCCGGCCTGCGCGAGAAGCTGCGCCACTTCCTCTCGCCGCAGCGGATGGACGGCGGCGATGGCGAGCAGATCCTTCTCCGCGTCGCCGCAGGGGCCGCAGCCGGCCTCGGGGTATCCGGTCAGGCATTCGACCACGGCGATCTGTTCGGCGAAGATCCGATAGGCACGGGCGAGCGCGAGCTCGCTGGGCGCGCGACTGCTAGGCACGGCCGGTGGGCGCACGGGAAGGGCGAGGTAGGCCCGGCGCGGCTCCAGCGCGGCGACGAAGGCGGCCGTGGCCACGATCTCGTCGGGCGCGTCGTTGACGCCGCCCAGGAGCATGGTCTCGGTCACGAGCTCGCCCTCGAACTCGGCGGCGAAGCGCCGCACGCCGTCGAGCACCTGCTCGAGCCGCAGGTCGCGGTGGGGAACGTTCATCCGGCGCCAGACCGGCTCCGAGACGCCGTCCACCTTGAGCGACACCCAGTCGGCCTTCGCCAGCTCGGCCCGCAGCTCGTCGCGCCACAGAAGCGAGGCGTTGGTGATGACGGCGATCGGCACACCCGTGGGGCGCAGCCATTCGATGATCTCGCCCAAGTGCCGGTCGAGCGCCGGCTCCCCTTCGGGGACCAGGCTGAGATGATCGACGTCCTGGCCGCGCCGGCGAAGCTCGCGCAGCCTTGCGCTCACGTCCGCCGCCACCTGCTCGGGCGCATAGAAGCGCTGGCGCGCCACCCTGCGGCGCCTGGTCGGCCCAACCTGGCAGTAGGGACAGCAGTAGGTGCACGCCTTCCCGATGACGTGGTTGACGCCGAGGCTCTGGCCGAGGCGCCGTGACGGGATGGGGCCGAAGGCGATGCTCATGGCCGGCGAGGAGTGTAGCACTGCTCGCCGGGGCCCGCGCGCTTCGCCCTCGCCGCCGCGCGACGGAACGTACTACACTCGCCGCGTGCCCACGTCGCTGCTGTGCATAATGGGGAGCAGTCTCCTACTGTGCGCCATCGCGCTGCTAGGCGGCCTTACCGTGCTGCTGCGCGAGCAGACCGTCAAGCGCCTGCTCCTCCCGCTCGTGGCCTTGTCGGCCGGATCCTTGTTGGGCGGGGCGCTCTTTCACATGATGCCGGCCGCCGTGGAGTCGCTGGGAAACGGCCCGCGAACCTACGCCTGGATCGGCGCCGGCTTCATGGCGATGTTCGTGCTGGAGCAGTTCCTGCGCTGGCACCACTGCCATGGCTCCCGGAGCGACCACGACCACCAACCGGTGACCTACCTGCTGCTGGCCGCCGGCGGGCTGCACAAGTTCCTTGCCGGCGTGGTCGTCGGTGCCGCCTTCGTCCTGGACATACGCCTCGGCTTCGTCACCTTGCTGGCCGAGGCGGCGCACGAGGTGCCGCAGGAGCTGGGCGACTTCGGCGTGCTGGTCCACGCCGGCTGGTCCGCGCGTCGCGCCCTGGCCTACAACCTCGCCTGCGCCCTGACTTTCCCGGTGGGCGGCCTGCTGACGTACGCGGCGGCAGGGGCCGTCGACGTGGCCCCGCTCGTGCCGTTTGCGGCGGGCAACTTCGTGTACATCGCGGCCGCCGATCTGGTGCCGGAGATCAATCGGCACGAGAAGCTCGGGAAGAGCTTGCTGCACATGGTGACCTTCGTCGGCGGCCTGGGCGCGCTTCTGGCGGCTCGACTGGCGTTCGGCCACTGACCGCCTCGCGGGCGGGCGGCGCGGCGGGCGCAAATGTGCCATCATGGGACTATGCGACTGCTCGGAGATCCCGAAGGCATTGCGCAGCTCAAGGCGCTTCACGCCGAGGACAAGCAGTACCTGAAGTTCCTCGTGGGGGAGGCGAGAACGAACACCGATCTTGCGGCCCCCTTCAAGGGGAAGAACGGCCTGAGGTACGTGCTCCGACTCGATCCGCGCACGGGCGAGCTGCACGTCGAGCAGAGCGCCGGACCGGCCAGCAGTCGCAGCGGGCCCGGGGCCCCGGGCTGACTACTTCCCCTGCTTCTGGTACGTGCCGACCAGCTCGGCCTTGCCGATGACGTGCCCCGACATGGCCTTCTCCAGGTCGGCCTTGGTCGGCTGGTTGAGGTCGGCCAGCACCACGTCGAGCGCGTAGAGCTTGTGGAAGTAGCGATGGCGGCCGATCGGGGGGCATGGTCCGCCGTAGCCGGGGCGGTTCCAGTCGTTCTTGCCCTCGCGGGTGCCGGCGGGAAGCTGCGCCACCGCCTCGGGCAATCCCGTGGCCGAGGTGGGGATGTCGTAGAGCACCCAGTGCACCCAGGTCCGCTTCGGGTTCTGCGGGTCGGGCGCGTCGGGGTCGTCTACGACCAAGGCCAGTGACTTGGCTCCGGCCGGAAGCACGGCCCAGGACAGGGGCGGCGAGACGTCGTCGCCCTCGCAGGTGTAACGCTTGGGGATCTCCCCCTGGTGCGCGAATGCGGTCGAATTGAGCTTCATCGCGGCGATTGCTCCTCCCGTCGGCGCGGCGGCGGCTCCGTCCGCCTCGCTTCCCTTGGGAGTGCAGGTGAGGACGGCCCCGATGCCGAGCGCGAGTAGACAGAATCTGACAATGCTCATTGCGGTGCCTCGTGGCTTGGCTCTCCGGCCCGCCGCCAGGGGCAGCAGCCGGCTTCAGCCTGCCACAGTCGGCGACCGGCCCCAAGGGCGCTGCACAAAACTGGTCCGGATCGGTCCGTTGCAGGTAACGGGGGCGCATGCGTAAGACTCCTCTCTGTGCCGCCATCCTCACCATCTTGAGCTCCGCCTGCGGCCATGCCGCCATTTCGCCCGACGTCGCCGCGCCCGCCGTGCCTGCGAAGGCCACCGTGGTCGCCGCGGAAACGACGAAGGCGGCGGCCAGCGATTCGCCGCCCGCCGCGCCCGGGCCTGCCTGGCAGCAGGCCGGCGACTTCGTGGTCTATCGCTTCTCCGGCACCTATCGCGACCGGCCCGCAAAGCTGACGCAGAAGATCGTGGGCCGCCGGGGCACCACCGTGCTGGTCGACGTCGTCCTCGAGGACGGCTCCGAGACGGAGCACCTGCGCATTCGCTCCAGCGATGCGCCGGAGACGCGCGGCAGGATCTTGTCGGTGGCGCGAATGGACGGCGGCGTCGAGCGACCGTACGGCGTGGCGGCGTACGAGGAGCTCATGGCTCGTACTGCGCCGGCAGTGGAGGACAACGAGGGGCAGATTGGCAGCGAGCCGGCCACCATCAAAGTGGGCACGGCGGCCGTGGCGTGCACGAGGACTTCCTATCGCGTGCGCATGAGCGGCAGCGCCGCCACGATGACCACCTGCGCCAGCCCCAAGTTCGCCTGGGGCGACGTGAGCGGCGAGATCGCCGGGGCCGACGGCACCGTCCTCTATCGTGCCGAGATTGTCGAGCTGGGCCGCGCTCCGGCAGGCTCGGTGGCGCAAGCCCCGGACGACGAGCAGATCTACGAAGGCGACTAGCACTACTGCCCGGGCTTAGCGGCGCCGCGAATTCGCCCGTGACAAGGCTTCGCGAAGCGTATACATAAGCGGCGTTCGAAACAGCGCTGCTCGCGGCGGCGACATGACGCGGCGGGCAATCGCCATGGCTACGGAGATAGACACAATGGCATTGCTGGATCCCTTCTCTGCTCAGATCGTCAAGCTCGTTCGCACGATGCCCGATGAGGCGCTGCTCGCGCTGGTGCGCCAGCAGTTGGATGCGGCCAGTGCTTCCGTTCCCGCTGTCGGGCCCGCCGTGCCGGCCGGCGGCGCCGTCAAGAGGCCGTGGCAGAGACGGGCCGCCAAGCGCGGTCGCGGCGTCGTGGCTGCGGTACGCCCGGTTGCGAAGAAGAGCGCGGCGGTGAACAAGGCCGCGCGCGCGGCCAAGCGCACCACGGCCGGCCGCCAGGAACTGCTCGAGGCAGTGGAGCGCGCGGTCAAGCAGGCCAAGGGGGTGAGCGCCAGCGAGATTGCGCGCGCGACCCGCGTTGCGCAGACCCGTGTGGCTTCGGCGTTGCGGGAGCTCAAGAGCGCCAGGCGCATTTTTCAGGGCGGCGATCGGCGCTTCGCGCGCTACGCAGCCGACGCGAAGACCGCCCAGTACGCCAGCCTCACGGCGCGCAAGACCGCCAGCGGTCCGCGGATTCCGGTCGGGCGGCGGGGGCGGTAGCAGTGCAGCGGGCGAGGGCCGCGGCAACCGTTCACGCATTCCAACACCCGGCTCGTCAGGCGGACGCGAGCGCGAGCGCGCCCGGAGGCCCGGGCCGCAGCGTACTCCTGTACGTGAGGACCCGGGCCGAGGACGTAAGCCGCGATCGCGGCCGACTCGGCGCGCCGTCGTTGCTAGCGCCGCAATGCGTGAACGCATACGGGCCGCGGCGATGGCGTGCGGCGCCTAGGCCGCCCGGGCGTCGCTCGCGGCGGTCTCGACGAGGCTGAGCAGGGGCGGGCTCGGTCCGCAGGACGGGCGCGTGCCCAGCTCGCTCGTGGCGACGCGTCGAATCGCGGCGAGTGTGCGCCTTGCGGCCTTGAGGACGACGCGGTCGCGCCGGCGGTCGAGCAGGCGCTTGGCCTTGCCCAGCGTCACCCACCGGACCAGCAGGGTCTCATGTCCGTGGGCGTCGTCGTCGCGCAGCTTGGTGAGCAGAAAGTAGTGGCGCAGTGCCCGGCGCGTGCGCAGCAGCGCGATCGCCGCCACGGGAGCCGCCAGCACGCCGCTCTCCTCGTGGACCTCCCGGATTGCGGCGCGTAGCGGATCCTCCTCGCAGTCGATTCGCCCCTTGGGCCAGGTCCAACCGGAATTGCCCTGGCGATGCTCCCGGCGAATGCGGACGACGGCAACTCGTCCTGAGACGGGGTCGACGACTACGCCGCCTGCCGTGCACCAGCCGCGAGGCGGCTGGTCCGACCATCGTCGGTGTCCGCGGGAAGACCGGCTCATCTGGGACGGAAGCATGGCAAATGCACCCCGCCGCTGCCCACTTCTGGGCGAAGGCGCCTGCCCGCCGGCAGGGCGGCCGCTCCGCCCCGGCGGGGACGCGCCCGCTAGGACGGAATCACCCGGCAGCGCAGCACCTCGCTCACCAGCCCGGCCGGGCCGTTCGCGGCGCGCGCGATGTACGCCACGAGCAGCCGCCCGTCCCCCAGGGCGAAGACGTGGGACTCGAAGACCTCCTCGCCCTCTGCGCTTACCTGGTACGAGCGTCCGGCCGCGGCGAGCTCCCGATCGACCGGGACGAGCAGCAGGGCGGCCCGGCGCCGATCTCCGCCCTGGTAGGCCAGCCAGCGCTGCTCCCCGACCCGCGCCAAGGTGGGCTCGGCCATCGACTCTTCACCCTCGCTGATCGGAGGCGTCGCCAGCGTGGCCAGCAGCTTGGCGTTGTCCGGGCCGAAGCGGATCGCGCGGAGCTTCCAGTGTGACAGATCCACCCTCTGCGAAGTGAGCAGCAGATGGTCGGGGCCGTCCGGCAGGATGCGGGGCAGGCTCGGGTAGCCGCCGCCGTACACCTGGAGCGACGTCCGCTTGCGCATATCGGCCGAGAGGATCCAGGCGTACATCTGCCCCTTGTAGCGGCCGGCCAGGGCGTAGGAACCGTCGGCAAGGCGGTGGGCTACCGGGGCCTCGAGGGTATGCAGGCGCTCGGGCTCGCGGGGCAGCGCCACGGTGTGCAAATCGGTCCGCCTTCGGCCGGAGTCGGCGGCGACGAAGAGGCGCATCGTCCACTTGACTTGGCCTTCGCTCTGGCGCTCGCCCACGAGCTCGGAGCCCACGGCCCAGGCATCGCTGCCGGCGGGACCGAGATCGACGAAGCTGCGGCAGTCGCGCAGCTCGCGCAGCGGCCCCTCGTCCGCGGGCCCCGGCGCGCCCGCGTCGCCGCGCGCCAAGCGCAGCAGGAGGGGACGGCGCGGCTCGCCGCCGGCGGCCGCCGCCTCGGCCGAGCCCACGCCGCTCGCGGGGGCGGGAGCGCTGGCCGTCGCGCTGGCGCTGCTCGTGCCGGGTGCCGTCCCGCTCGCGCCCTTGGCCGTTTGGGGCCGATCCTCGGCGTCCTCCAGCAGCGGCTCGCCGTCGAACACCAGCAGGGGATCGCCCGATGTCGGGCCGCAAGCCACTCTGCGGCGGCCGTTCTGGTACTTGTCGCGGTAGTCGGAGTACGTGCGCAGGCCCGCCGTCACCGTGACTCGCTGCAGGTGCCGCACGCCGTCGGCGGGCGCGATGGGCTTCGCCAGCGGCTGCCCGCTGTCGACCGGGACGCGGCGCAACGTGCCGGCGCCCTCGCGGTCGAACACCAGGGTGTGCGGCCGGGTGTCGAAGGACACGCCGAGCGCGATGCTCCCGTCCGCCAACTCGGTGGCCGTGATGCCCGTGCGCGTGTCGGTTCCCTTGCCCCAGAGCTTCTTCTTCTCGGCCGTGCAGACCGCGCTCGGGGCAGCTTCGGGGTTCGCCGTGCCTTGGGCCGAGACGGTCGCGCTGGCGGCCGGCGACGGTGCCGAGCCGGGCGCGGCCGTGGGGGCGGGCGGCTCCGAGCCGGAGCAGCGGCACCCGCCGAGCAGAGTGCACAGAGCGAGCCAGAGGCATCTCCGGGTTGGGGGGATATGCGTCATGGTGGCCAGGCTAGCTCCGGCGGCCGCCGGGGTCCACGGCGGCCTGACGCGCGCAGGGTCCTTGCGTTGACGACCGGGCTCGCCTAGGGTGCCTGCCGTTCCGGGCGTGCCCGCAAGGGGACCACGACCGAAGACGACACTCTCACCGATGGAGAAGGCGATGATGCTGAGGAATGCTGCTGTGTTGGCTGGTGCTTGCCTGGTGGCTGCGCTCGTGGGTTGTGGCGGTGCGCCCAAGCCGCCCGAGGCGCCGGCGGAGCCGGCGGTCGAGGCGCCGGATGCGGAGAAGGCGGCCGGCGAGGCGGCCGAGGCGGCCAAGCCCGAGGAGGCGAAGCCCGAGCCGGCTCCCGGCGGCTAGTAGACCGCCTTTCTGAAGCCGGAGTACGAGCAGGCTGATCGGGGCAGTCGCCCCAAGGTGGCTTCCCCGGTCAGCCGACAAACTCGAAGCGGAAGCGGTAGGCGCGCGCTAGCTCGAACTCGTCGCCCGTCTCCAAGAGGGCGACGCTCACCCGCTGGCCTCCGAGCCACGTGCCGTTGCGCGACCCGACGTCAACGAGCACCACTTGCCCGGCGAGCGCGGGATCGAACACGATCAGGGCATGGACCTGCGAGAGCTGGCCCGAGCGGATGGCCACACCGCAGCGCGCGTTCCGGCCGAAGCTCAGCGTCGAGCCGGGCATGACGTGGAAGCTGTCCGCAAGGGGGGAAGCGTCCGGCACGCCCGAGGCGAGCGCTGCCGGGTTGGTGCCGAGGTACGCGATCATAGCGGCTCCGGCGCAGCTTATCGGTGCCGCGCCCGGCGGACTGATCCGGGGCGCATGGGGGAACCGGCGGTTGTCGGGCTTCATTCGCGTTGGCTCCATCGTGCCACGGCTTGCCGCCCGCGGCCAGAAGGGTCGGCCGCCGCTCCTAGTCGCCCAGTAGCGCGAGCAGGTCCGCGCGCGTCAGGCTCGCCGCGCGTCCCGCCTCGCCCAGAGCGGCCTCGCCGAGGGCGCGCTTGCGCTCCTGCAGCTCCAGAATGCGCTCCTCGACGGTCGTGCGGGCGACGAGGCGATGGATCATGACCGGCCGATCCTGGCCGATGCGGTGAGCCCGGTCGGCAGCCTGGTCCTCGGCCGCCGGGTTCCACCAGGGATCGAGCAGGAACACGTGATCGGCGGCGGTGAGGTTCAGCCCGGCGCCCCCGGCCTTGAGCGAGAGCAGCATGACGGGCGGGCCGGCCGCGTCCTGGAACCGGGCCACCACGCCGGCGCGGTCTCGGGTAGCGCCGTCGAGCCGGACGAAGGAGATGGCTGCGGCGTGCAGATGCGGCTCGATCAAATCGAGCAGCGAGGTCCATTGCGAGAAGACCAGGGCCTTGTGCCCGCTCGGCACCGCCTGCTCCAGGGCCAGCATCAGCCGCGCCGTCTTGGCCGAGCCCTCGGCCCTCTCGCCCGGCACTAGGCCCGGGTGGCAGGCCGCCTGGCGCAGCCGCAGCAGTGCTTCGAGCGCGTCCAGAACGCTGGCGCCGGTGGCCAGTCTGGCCACTACGTCCTTGC
Source organism: Deltaproteobacteria bacterium (assembly GCA_016209145.1). Classification (GTDB taxonomy): domain Bacteria; phylum Myxococcota_A; class Polyangia; order Polyangiales; family Polyangiaceae; genus JACQWT01. The sequence goes on from JACQWT010000449.1 coordinate 8,353, forward strand.
GGGTGGCGAGCCGGACGACATCGTAGAGCTCGCGCTCGGGCTCGGACAGCTCGCACAGGAGCACCGTCTCGATGCGCGGCGGCAGCTCGGGAGCGACCTCGCGCTTGAGCCGGCGCAGCACGAAGGGGCGGATCCGCTCGCGCAGCCCGTCGGCCGCGCCCGGCAGGCCGGCGGCGATGGGCCGGCCGTGGGTGCGCTCGAACTCGGCGCGGCTGCCGAGCAAGCCGCGGTTGGTGAAGTGCATCTGGCTCCAGAGCTCGTCGAGACGGTTCTCCACGGGCGTGCCGCTCAAGCTGAGGCGGAACGACGCATCGAGCCCGTAGGCGGCCTGCGCGACCTGGCTGTCCGGGTTCTTGATGGCCTGCGCCTCGTCGAGCACGACGCAGTCCCAGCGCTCGCGGCCGAGCCGCTCGGCGTCGAGACGCAGCACGGCGTAGCTCGTCACCGTGACGTCGGCTTGCGCCTCGAGCTCGCGTCCCGGGCCGTGGAAGACGGCGTGGCGCAGGCCCGGCCGGAAGCGGAGGATCTCGGCCACCCAGTTGAAGATCAGGCTCGTCGGACAGACGACCAGCGTGCGCCCGCCCACGGCGCACAGCGCTTGCAGCGTCTTGCCCAGGCCCATGTCGTCGGCGAGCAGGGCTCCGAGGCCCGCCTCGCGCAGGAGGCAGAGCCAGTCGATCCCCTGTCGCTGGTAGCCGCGCAGGGTGGCGGTCAGATCGTCCGGCAGCACGGCCGGCGGGATGCGGTCCCCGCCGTCGAGCAGCGGGGCGAGCCGGGCGAGCGCGGGCGGCCGCCGCAGGGCAAGCTCGTCGCAAAGGCGCATCAGGCCGGGCCGGGCGCACGCCGGAACGCTGCCGTCCTGGCGGCGCGCCTCCAGCAGCCAGCAAAGCCGTTGGCCGTGCCGTTCGAGCCATTGCCAGGGAATGCTCGCCCAACCTCCCCCCTGTAGCGCCACGACCCCAAGACCCTCGCGCCACGCTTCCAGAACGCGTGCCGGATCGGCGCGCAGCGCCGGTGCGTCCGCCGCCGGTGCCCGGGCCGGGGCGGCCTCGAAGCCCAGGCTGAAGCCCTCGGCTTGCGGCTCGAAGCGCGGCTCGAGGTCGCCCTCCGGGTACAGCTCCTCGTGGGCGCGGCCCCGGATCTCGCCCGGCCAGCGGCGGAGCTTGGCCGCCATGGCGACGGCCTCGCCGGCCACGAGGCGCACGCGGCGGCCGGGCACCAGCCCCAGCGCCTCGCCCAGCTCGCGCGTGAGAAGCCGCTCGGCGCGCTCGTCTCGCGCCGGCGGCGGGCCGCCCAGATGCACGAGACGCTCGCCGTCCAGGCGCGCACAGGGAGGGTTGCCGTAGACCAGCAGCGGCAGCACGCACAGCATGGCCTCCTGCTGCTCCACCTCGAGCAGGATTCGGGCCGAGGCCGCCTTGCTCGGCGCCGGCAGGCGGGCGGTGCGGATCTCGACCTCGATGCGTCCCTGCAGCTCGGGAAGCACCTCGGCCACGAGCTCGGCCACCGCCGTGGGGCCGAAGAAGCGTCGCAGCGGGAGGCGCTCGAGGCTCGGCCCCGTCAGCGCAGCTTCTCCCAGGGGGCGGAGCGCCGCGCCGTCCTGTTCGAGGCACAGCACCACGCCGGGCACGACGATTTGCGCGAGCGAAGCCGCCCGCTCGATCACCAACTCGAAGCCGTCACCGCGCTCCTCGACCACCGCGTGCGGCAGAACCGGCTCGGTGCCGACCCGGATCGGGCTGCCGTCGAGAAGCACGTCCTCTACCTGCGCGAGCAGGGGCAGCAGCGCCGGCAGCGTTTCGGGCTCGAGGGTGCGCACCCGCTTCGGCCCTACGAGCCGATCGATGGTGAGATCGACCTCCGTGGGCGCGACCCGAGCGGCGCGCTCCTGGTCGCTCGCCACGAGCGAGGCCAGGGTCCCGGCGAGCGGCCGCTCCGTGCCGTCGCCGAGCACGAGGCTGCGCTCCAGGCGCAGCCTTCCGCCCTCGCGTACGAGCCGGTAGCCGAGCCTGTCGCTCGTCTCCAGCGGCCGGGCCGCGCCGGCGTCGGGCGCGCCCGCGCGCCGGAGCGGGATGGCGGCGGCCGCGACGTGCTCGCAGGCGGCCGCCGGGCTGCCGCAGTCGCAGTCCCACTCGCGCTCGAGGGGGTACAGGGTCACGGTGGGCGCCGCCGCCCGGCCGGGCGACTTCACGCGCAGGACCATCTCCTCGGGAGCGCGACGCCCCGCCGAGACGGCCCCGGATCGCACGAGCTCGATGCCCTTCGACCAGGTGGCGGGCGAGCAAACGGCACGGATGGCTTGGAACAGCTCCTGCACGGCCGGTGCGATCAGTCGCCCACTCTGCCGCCGCGCTTGGCGGCCACGAGCGGCGCGATGGGCTTGAGGCACAGCTCGCACAGGCCAGCGCACAGGGCTTGCAGTCGAGGCCGTCCGGCGAAGGTTGCTACGCCGGCGGCCCGCTGCGCGCGGCGGGCGATCTCGTCCAAGACAAAGCGCAGCGAGCCGGTGCGCTCGAAGAGCGCGGCCACGGCGTCCACGTCGTCCGAGGTCGTGTCCTGGCGTGGCGCGTCCAGCACTTGGCGCAGCCAGCACGCCTGCTCCTCATCGGCGTGGCCCAGGGCGTGCACCACCAGGGCGCTGCGCTTGCCCTCGCCCACATCGCTGCCGCGCTCGCCGCGGCCCTTGTCGCCGTAGAGATCGAGCACGTCGTCCTGGATCTGGAACAGCACCCCGAGGTGGCCCGCGGCCTCGCCCAGGGCGCCCACGATCTCCGGCTCCGCGCCGCAGATCTCGGCCGCGCCGGCCATCGGCAGGGCGAACAGGCCCGAGGTCTTGCCCTCGACCATGGCGAAGTAGGCGTCGAGCGACGGGCGCTCGACGGTTCTGAGAGCGAGCTCCTGCTCCTGGCCCTCGATGACGCGCAGGGTTTCGAGCAGAAGCCGGCGCGTGGCCGCCTCTCGGGCCTCGGCCGGCAGATCGAGACGCTGCACGAGCAGGACCGCGTAGTAGTACATCGCGTCGCCCAGGTTGATGGCCTGGGCCGAGCCGAACCGCCGCCAGACGCTCGCCCGGCCGCGCCTCATCTCGTCGCCGTCCTGCAGGTCGTCGTGCACCAGCGTCGCGTTGTGGAGCATCTCGCAGGCGGCGCCGAACGGCACGAGAGGCGCCGGATCGCGTTCGAGCGCTTCGGCCACCAGGAGCGGCAGCAGCGCCCGCAGGCGCTTGCCCCCGGTTTCCAGGTGGTAGCGGCACATGGCCGCGACGGCCGAGCCGCGGGGGCTCGCGGTCCCGATGACCTCCTCGATGAGGGCCAGGATGGCCGGCAGGTGGGCCTGCTTCAGCTTGTCGAAGTGCTGCGCCGCATTCTCCATGGGGGGGCTTCCTAGTACAGGTCCCCGCCAGAAGATGTCCAGCGGACGCTTGACGATTTGGATGTCTGTGTTACTGTGAGTCTGTGAGGAATATCACAGTATCGGTGCCGGATGATGTCTACCGGAGGGCGCGGATCAAGGCGGCCGAACGTGACGCGTCAGTCAGCGCCCTTGTCCGGGAGTTCCTGGTAGGTCTCGGCCAGCAGGAGACGGACGCAGAGCGCCGCAGGCGCTTGCAGGTCGAGGTGCTTGCAACGGTGCGGCGTTTCCGTGCCAGCGATCGCCTCGACCGAGAGGAGGCGCACCGGCGCGATGCAGTTCGTTGATGCCAACGTGCTGCTGTACGCCGCGAGCACCGAGCCGAGCGAGCAACCGAAGGCGCTGGTGGCGCGCGAACTGCTCGGGCGCGATGATCTCGCCCTGTCCGTGCAGGTGCTGCAGGAGTTCTACGTTCAGGCAACCCGCGCGACCAAGCCGGAAAGGCTCAGCCACGAGCAGGCGTCGCTGCTCGTCGAAGCATTCCTGCGCTTCCCGACCCAGGAGACGACGGTCGCGCTGATGAAGGCCGGTCTCGCAACCAGGGAGCGGTTCCAGATCTCGTACTGGGACGCGACCGTCATCGAGGCGGCCCGAGCGCTCGGATGTGACGTCGTCCTGTCCGAGGATCTGAACGACGGCCAGGACTATCACGGGGTGCGGGTCGTGAACCCGTTCCGCGGGCTCTGAGCGCCAGAGGGCAGGTGAGAAGCTGGCAACTAGGAACAGGAACGCGAACGCGGCAAAGTCGGGCTAGTACGCCTTGCCGTAGGCATGCAGCAGGCCCACCACGTTCGCGTCGAGCATCAGCGTGGTGGTCGCCACCGCCCCGCTGGCGCTCGTCTTGTGGGCCTCGATGCCCCCGCCTTGCCCTGCACCGGGGATGCCGATGAGGAAGTACGAGTCGCGGTAGCTCGCGCCGGAGATGTAGCTCGACGCGCCGCAGTTGAACATGGCGGTGCGGGCCGCAGAGGTGAGGTTTGAGGGCCACGCGTCGTAGGCGGCAAACACCACGATGGACTTGTCGTCGAGCTTGTTGACGGCAAAGGCCATCGCGTCGGAATCCAGCGTTGATCCGTAGGTGTCGAAGTTGCCCAACGAAGTGACCGCGCCACTTGCCCGGTCGATGGCAACGACGAACAGCCCGCGCGAGTCGTTGGCGTAGTTCTTGCCATCGATCTCGATGATCCGGCTACAGTTGGCCCCTGGCACGGGGCACCAGTCAGCTCCCGCGGAGCGAACCCTGATCGCGTGCATGGCCTTGATCCCCGAGGGAAGTGGGCCCATCGGACCCTGAGGTCCGGTGTCGCCCTTGGGTCCCTGGGGGCCGGTCGGTCCGGCATCGCCCTTGGGTCCCTGCGGGCCGGCCGGCCCGGTGTCGCCCTTCGGTCCTGCCGGGCCAGCGGGTCCGGCATCGCCTTTCGGGCCCTGCGGGCCAGCCGGGCCCGCGTCGCCCTTGGGGCCCTGGGGACCGGGCGGGCCTTGCAGGCCGGTCGGATCGCCGACCCACTTGCCGTTCTTGTCGATGACCTCGCCGTAGTCGGCAATGCTGACCGAGCTCGGGGTGATGTCGCCCGTGGCGTCGCCCGCGACGAGCGCATACGGGACGCTGCCGATCGGGGCGCGCGGAGTCATCTCGGAGTCACCGGCAATGGTGATGCCAAGGTAGCGCGTGCTGCCGTCGAAGGTGCCCGGCGGAAACTTCATCTTGCTGCCGAGCTCGACGGCAAAGTAGCCGGACTCGAAGGTCACCGGGTGGGACTCGATCCAGATGGACGCCGGAGAGATCTGGTTCTCGTAAATCGCGAACGAGACGCCGATCTCGCCTTCGACCGGCTCGTTCGTCTTGGCGTCGTAGAGCCTGCCCTGGTGGGTGATGGTACCCGGCACAGCCGCCGATGCCTGCTGCGCCAGGAGCAACAGCGCAGCGCCCAGCCCTGCCCCCGCCCAGTGCCGTTCCCGCCTGCCGTTGCCAGTAGCCATGATCGACCTCCTTGCTGCCAGAGCGACCCCGGGCCTTCCCCCGCGGCCGGCCCACTTGTCTGACTATGTCGCACGGCCCCCTGACGGCGTCCAGGACTACTGAATCGGGGTCATCTGCCCCGGCTCGCTCTCAGCGCGGGCTTCGCCCGCAACCCAAGCAAGAAGATGAACCGCCAAGGCGCCGAGAACGCCAAGGAAGAAACAAAATCGGATTCGATCTTGGCGCCCTTGGCGTCTTGGCGGTTCGTTTTTCTTCGCGCCACGCGACGATTTTTGGACCTAGTAGATCAGGGCGCGCTCGGGCAGCCCTGGTCCAAGAGGGCCGCCGCGGGGCGCTGCGATCTGGTAGCCTGGATCGGCAAGGAGGATCGGCATGGCACACCGCAACAGGAGCGCGGCCTACGGGCTCGCCTGCGCCGCGATTGCGGCATTGGCGCTGGGAACGCCGGGGTCGTGCGGCGGCAACGGGAGCGAGGCGGTCGCTCCCCCGAGCGGCCAGGGCGGTGCCGGAGGAGGCGCGTCGTCGGTCTGTCCGGGAACCCTGCGAAGCTGCGGCGGCGAGTGCGTTAGGACCGACCTCGATCCGAGCCACTGCGGCGGCTGCGGCCAGGCTTGCGGCGAGGGCGAGCTCTGCTCCGTGGGGCAGTGCGGCATCGACTGCCTGGGCGGCACGACGCGCTGTGGCAGCCAGTGCGTCGACCCCGGCAGCGATCCGCTCAACTGCGGCGCGTGCGGCACCGCCTGCGGCCCCGACGAGGTGTGCTCCGGCGGAGCGTGCGGCCTCAAGTGTTCTGGCGGTACGGTCAAGTGCGGCAGCCAGTGCGTCGATCCCAGCCTCGATCCCGGCCACTGCGGCTCCTGCGGCCACGCCTGCCGCGAGGGGGAGCTCTGCTCCGTCGGGCAGTGCGGCGTCGAGTGCGTGGGCGGCACCACCAAGTGCGGTGACGTGTGCGCGAACACCGAGCTCGATCCGGCCAACTGCGGCTCCTGCGGCAATGCCTGCGGCTCGGGCGACGTCTGCTCGGTGGGACAGTGCGGCATCAAGTGCCTGGGCGGCACCACCAAGTGCGGCAGCAAGTGCGTCGACACCCAGCTCGATACGGCCAACTGCGGCTCCTGCGGCGTGCTCTGCGGCGCGGGCGAGGTGTGCTCGGCGGGCAAGTGTGGGCTGGAGTGCGTCGGCGGCACCACCAAGTGCGGCGGCGCGTGCGTCGACGCGGAGAGCGACCCTGCCAACTGCGGCGCCTGTGGCGTGGCGTGCGGCAAGGACGAGGTTTGTGCCGCCGAGAAGTGCGCTCTCGTCTGTCCGGGCGGCACCACCAAGTGCGGCGGCAAGTGCGTTGACGCGTTGCTCGACCCGGCCAACTGCGGCGGCTGCGGCAAGGCCTGCGCCAAGGACGAGGTGTGCGCCGGCGGCGCCTGCGCCCTCGTCTGTCCCGGCGGCACGACCAAGTGCGCCGACAAGTGCTTCGACACCCAGATCGATCCCACGAACTGCGGCTCCTGCGGCAAGGCCTGCGCCAAGGACGAGGTGTGCGCGGGCGGCGCCTGCGCCCTCGTCTGTCCCGGCGGCACGACCAAGTGCGCCGGCAAGTGCGTCGACCTCCAGAACGATCCCGCCAACTGCGGCGGCTGCAACCTCGCCTGCAAGAACGGCGAGCTGTGCTCCGGCGGTGCCTGCAAGCCGCTGTGCCCGGGCCTGCTCTGGTGCAATGGCCAGTGCGTCGACGCGCAGAACGACGCCAAGAACTGCGGCGGGTGCGGCAACGACTGCAAGCCCGCGGAGACGTGCACCGCGGGCAAGTGCCAGCTCGTTTTGCTCAAGAGCTGCAAGGAAGTCCTCCAGGCGGGCCAGTCGAAGGGCGACGGGACCTACAAGATCGATCCGGACGGCGGCGACCCGTCCAACGGCATCGACGTGTACTGCGACATGCAAGGGGGCGGCTGGACGCGGGTCTATCAGGACGACGGCAGCAGCGGCTCGGGCTGGAGCGACACCGAGACGACGGACTGCGGCTGCGACGCCGGCCCGGTCCACGGCATGTGGGGCAACTCGCCCAACACCGTGGAGAAGACGGTCGCGCTGTTGGGGGTCCCGCACGCCGAGTTGCGGGCGCAGGTCACCTACTACGCGGTCGATTCCTGGGACAACGAGTGGGGCCGGCTGTACGTAGACGACGTGCTGCGCTGGGAGCGCCAGCGCACCGACTGCTGCGGCGGCGGGTGCCAGAACTTCCCGGACAAGGTCATGAACTGCTGCCCCAAGCCCTGGGGCGGCGCGGCCTGCCGGGAGACGGTGAGCGCGGCGTTTGGGCACGGCTCCCCCAGCGCCAAGGTGAGCGTGCGCACGAGCATCGACTCCGCCGAGTCGGACGAGTCCTGGGGCTTCGACAACGTCGTGCTCTGGGTGCGCTGACGAGGAGGAGGGGAGGCGCGGCGGATTTCGCTGGCCAGAAAGCGAACCCCGATGGACAGTAGGACCGTGGAACGCGGTGAGCGCAGCGGCGAAGGCCCGGCCAAGAAGCCGGGCCCCGCGGCCGGCGCACAGCCCTCGGGCAAGCGCCGCAAGAAGAGCAAGGCCGGCCAGGCCGTGGGGCAGCGCCGACGGCCGAGGCCGGGAGCCGGGCCTGCGGGGCGCCGCCCCACCAGGCGCGGCGCCGCGGCGCCACCTAGCCCCGCGCAGGCCGCTCTCATGGTCGGGTTCGCCTACGCCGCGACCCTGCTGGCGGCCGCCGGCTGGATCTGGGCGGCAACGGCGAGGCTCACCGGCGCTGCCGTCCCGGATGTCCTGCTCTGGGCGGGCGGGATCGCCTTCGTGATCGCGTTCGTGCTCGGCCTCATCGCGATCGATTGGACCGCGCGGCCGGGCGGCTTGATGATGCTGGAGCACGCCGTCTTCCCGTTGGCCCTCGGGTGGATCCCCTGGATCGGGCCACTCGCGCTGATTGCACCCAGCGTGCGGCTCCTGCGCGGCAAGCTGGGCGGCTGGCTCCTGGGCTACTCGGGCCGCGAGGACTCGAGCGAAGGGGGGCCCTACGAGCAAGTGGAGCCGCGCGCGCTCCGCGGCTCCGGCCGGCCGCTCGGGCTGCTGTACGTCCTGTGCGGCCTGTGCTGGCACGTCGCGCTGGCCGTGGGCTCGTGGCAGGCGCGGTGATCTACTAATTTGGGCTTTCTGTGCGCCGCGCGCAAATTCTGGGCCGGCTGCCGAAGCAGGGGCCGAGGATTCAAGGGGTCGAGGGGTCGAGCAAACCCCGGCCCCTGACCCCTTGGCCCCTTGACCCCTTGGCCCCTTGACCCCTTGACCCCTTTGGGTTGCGGGCGAAGCGCGTGCTATGAGTCGCGCCCCGCATGCGCCCCGCGAGCAATTGCTTGGCCCGCCGTGGGAACCGGCGCTACGCAGCGCGGCCCATGTCCCACACCAGCCTACATGCGCCCTCTGCCAGCCCCTTGCACAGCTACTTGACCGAGGTCGGCTCGCACCAGCTTCTCTGTCGCGACGAGGAAGTGGCCATCGCCCTGCGGCTCGAGCAGGCGCGGCTCCAGATCTGCTGCCTTCTGGCCGCCTGCCCTTATGCCCGCGCCGCAACGGATGCGCTGGGCGGCCTCGCCACGGCCGGGCAGGATGAGGACATCGGTCAGGACGGTCCCGATTTCGACGAGGCTCCTGGCGCGGAGCTGCTCGGCAAGCTCGATCGGATTGCCGCGCTCGGTGCCGAGCGCGAGCGGCTGCTTGGTGCGGCCGGGCGCGGGTCGGACGGCGAGCGCGAGCGTCCCGACGCGGTGATCGGTCGGATCGACGTCGCCCGGCGAACCGTGCTCGACGAGCTTGCCGACGACGTCGAGGTCATCGAGGCCATGGCACGCCGGATCCGGCGCCTGGCCGCCCGGCTCGATGAGGCGGACGCCGAGCGCCATGCGGCCGGGCGCCGCCGGGCGCGCCGGGGCCTTGCCGTCCCTGCCGGGCTCGATCGGCGCGCACTGCGCGCCCTGGACCGAGATCTCGCGCGCGCCCGCTCCGAGGCCCAGCTCGCTCGCAAAGAGCTCGTGGAGGCCAACCTGCGGCTCGTGGTGCAGCAGGCGAAACGCTTCGCCGCCGCCGGCGCTCCGCTGCTCGATCTCGTCCAGGAAGGCAACCTCGGGCTGATGCGCGCCGCGGACAAGTTCAACCCGCGGCTGGGCTACAAGTTCTCGACCTACGCGAGCTGGTGGATCCGCCAGGCCATCAGCCGGGCGCTCCCGGAGCAGGTGCGCACCATCCGGCTTCCCGTCCACGCCGAGGAGCTGCGCCGGCGCATGGTCCGCGCCCGCCGCGGCCTGGGGCAGCAGCTCGGTCGCGATCCGGCGATCGAGGAGATCGCCGTCGAGCTCGGCGCTACGCCGGAGAAGCTGCGCGACCTCGCCCACGCCGCCCAGGATGTGCTCTCGCTCGATGCGCCGGCCGGCCCGGAGCAGGAGCGC
>JACQWT010000164.1 GCA_016209145.1 Deltaproteobacteria bacterium
CTGCCCCGTGCACAGCCCGTTCTGGCAGTACGTGGCGACCAGGCACAGGTCCTCGCTCTTGCAGGACGTGAACTGCGACGCGGGCGTCGTCGTACAGGTCTTGCTGTTCTCGACGCACTGGGCCACCTGGCAGATGGGGGGCTCCAGGCCGCAGTCGTTCTGCTGCGCCCCGCTCTTGCAAAGGCCGGCGGCGCACGAGTCGCCGAGAGTGCAGAACAGGCCGTCCTCGCACGGGGCGCCGTCGCCCGCGGCCACGACGGCGCACTTGCCGCTCTCTTCGTTGCACACGCCTTCGTGACAGGCGTCCGTCTCGATCGTCGCGCAGTCCATGCCGCAGGGCCAGACGGCCGCGCCCGCACCCGCCGCGCCGCCCGTCCCGCCACCGGCGCCGCCCGCGCCTGCCTGGCCGCCGCCCGAGGAGCTCGGCGCGCCGCCGCTGCCGTCGCCTTCGTCGAACACGGCGCTCTGCGCACAGCCGGCACTCTGCGCCGCTGTTCCCGCCAGCACCGCTCCGCCCACCACCATGAGTCTTGCCGCAGTCTTCATTGCTCGCCTGCCCGCTGGATGCGATCTGGAGACTAGCACTACTGCGGTGCGGCCGCTGCGCTGCGCCGGCCGCCAGTCCGGAAGCACGGGCCTCGTCGCTACAACGGCCGTGCTACGGCACCGTGCACGTCAGGCTCTCGCCCGCGTCCCAGCAGTCATCCAGCCAGGTGGACGACGGGCAGGTGCACGTGGCCTGCCCAAGCCGCAACGGTGACGCGCTCATGGTCGCCAAATCCGTACCGCCGGCGAGCTCGCTGGAGGCAGCGAGATCGATGTCGTCCAGCGCCATGCCCGACACCTCCCCCTGCACGTTGCGGCTCAGCCGCAGGGCGCCGACCATCTCGAAGGCAGCAGCCGTGTAGGGATCGAACGGCGAGCAGCGCACGGAACACTCGTCGCGGCTGCACTCGACGTCAGAAATGCCGATGACCTGCTCCGGCCCTGGTACGGAGACCGGCTTGGAGGCAAGGCCGAGACCACCCTCCCCGTAGTTGCAGTCACACCTCATGGGCTCGCAACCCATTCGGGTGATGATGATGCTCGTCATGCGCCAGCCCCGCACCCTGATCTGCTGACCCTCGATCCCCTCCGCCTGCTGCCAGACTTCGTCCACGGTCAGGAAGCCGAAATCCGGTTCGAGCGGCAGCCCCGCGCGGCCACCGCAGGCCGAGCAGCAGGCCGCGAAAACGAGCCACGGGCCAAGAAGCGCCGGCCGCCCCCGACTCCTGGGCGCCGGGCTGGCTTGCCAGGCACGCGCCGGTTCCATGCCCGCAGGATAGCACGCGCGCCCGCGGGCGGCAGGCCGGGGGCCTACCTGCTTTGGGGTTGAGGGGCGGGGAGGTCGCCATGCGAACGCACGCATTTCGTGCATCCGGGTGCCGACCTCGCCCAGGTCGCCATGCGAACGCACGGATTTCGTGCATTCGGGTCCCGACCTCGGTGCGGTCGCCGCCACGCCGAGAGCCGCCCGACGCCCGCGGTCTGACCCTCAGCCGTGCATCACACGCCTGCCAGGCTTGACGGCCCCTGCCGTGCGGGAAAGACTCCGGGCACGCACGGGCGGCGCGCGGCCCGTGCCTCCACCACCACCAGGCCCCAGACAGGAGGCGAAGCGCATGAGCCGGAGAAGCTATCACGTGGTGCTGCTGCCCGGCGACGGCGTCGGCGTCGAGGTTGCCGCCCAGGCGCGGCGCGTGCTTGGCTGCATTTGCTCGGCCATCGCGGTCGATTTCAACATCGAGGAGATCCCTTGCGGGGGGCAGTTCTTCCTGGAGCACGGCCGCGATTGGCCGGAGGGCTCGGCCGAGCGTTGCGCGGCGGCGGACGTGGTCCTGCTGGGCGCGGTCGGCTGGCCGTCGCCGACGGGCGAGGGGCCGGTGACCATGCCCGACGGCAACATGGCGGGCTGGTCGCCCGTCATCGGCAACCGCATGCGGCTCGATCTCTACGCCAACATCCGGCCCGTGAAGCTCTTCCCCGGAGTCAAGGCGCGGATCAGCGGTGAGCGCAAGCCGGTGTGGCGGGCCGAGAACGTCGACATGCTCTTCCTGCGCGAGAACACCGAGGACCTGTACGCCGGCATCGGCGGTCGGCTGAGCCGCGCCGGCCGCACCGAGCTCGCCACCGACGTCCGGGTGGTCACCCGCGTGGCCTCGGAGCGGATCATCCGCCTGGCCTTCAAGGCGGCGCGCGAGCGTCGCGGCGCGCCCAAGGACGGCCGCCACCGCGTCACCTGCATCGTCAAGAACAACGTCCTGGACGGCTGCCGCCTGTTCGCGGAGATCTTCGCGGAGGTCGGCGCCGACTACCCCGACATCGAGAAGGACGTGGCCATCGTCGATGCCTTCACCCAGTGGCTCATCGGCCAGCCCGAGTACTACGACGTGTGCGTGACCACGAACATGTTCGGCGACATCGTCACCGATCTGGCGAGCGTGCTGCAAGGCGGCATGGGCATGGCCGTGGGCTGCAACGTGGGCGACGAGCACGCCATGTTCGAGCCCATCCACGGCTCGGCGCCGCGGCACGCGGGCAAGGACAAGGTCCACCCCATGGCCATGATCCTCGCCACGGGAGAGGGGCTCAAGTGGCTCGGCGCTCGCAAGGCCGACGCGGAGCTCGGTCGTGCCGGCGAGAGCGTGGAGGCCGCGGTGCGCGCGGTGCTGCGGCGCGGCGCCCCGCTCACGTACGACCTCGTGGGCGAGGAGAAGGCCGCCAAGATGGGCGAGGTGACGGCGGCCATCGTCGAGGAGCTTCGCCCGCTTCTTGTCTGAGCGGGCGTCGCGTCCCCGGCCAGCGCGAGCCGTCACGAGCCGCTGGTCAACGGTCGGGCTCTGGGGCTATCTTGGCAGGGGTTGCCGCCCCGCCTTGGTCGCGGGGCGCACTCGGAGGAGGCTACCGTGCACCACTGCCCGTATCACTGGCTTCTGTTGGGTACCGTCGGCGTCGCGGCAGGGATCGCCGCGGCTTGCTCGGGAGGCGAGTCGGCGCAGCTCGCCAGCTCGTCGAGCTCCGGCCAGGGCGGCAGCAAGGGGGGCTGCCCCGCCGCGCTGACCGACTGCGGCGGGGCGTGTGTCAAGACCAGCGTGGATCCCACCAACTGCGGCGCCTGCGGCAACGCTTGTGCCAAGGGACAGCTCTGCTCGGCCGGCCTGTGCGCCACCGAGTGCGCCGGCGGCACCACCAAGTGCGGCGAGCTGTGCGTGGATACCCAGATCGATCCGGCCAACTGCGGCGGGTGCAACAAGGCATGCGGCGCGGGCCAGGTGTGCTCGACGGGCCAGTGCGGCACGCAGTGCGTGGGCGGCACGACGAAGTGCGGCGACTTCTGCGTGGACACGGACGTCGATCCCGTCAACTGTGGCGGCTGCGCGGTGGCCTGTCCCGGCGCCGAGGTGTGCTCGGGCGGGCAGTGCGGCGCCGCCTGCGGGGGCGGTACGACCAAGTGCGGCAACAAGTGCGTCGACACGGGGTTCGA
>JACQWT010000436.1 GCA_016209145.1 Deltaproteobacteria bacterium
CTGCGCCAACAGGCCGCTGGCGCCAACGGCCTCGACATTTTTTGAACGATATGTACCCTTGCCCATGGGGATGACCTCCTGCACGGTCAGAATAGGCCTTTCTGAGGCATCCCCACCTTGCTACAGCCGACTCGCGCCGGGCCCTCACGTACAGGAGAACGCTCGGGCCCGGCGCTGCGGAGCGCTGCTCCGCTTGCCAGTCCCGCCGCGCCGCCTGACGAGCCGTCTGGCAGGAGGTATGAACGCTTGCGCGTGAACAGGGCTCTGCTTCTCGTCGTTCCGCTCCTCGGTGGATGCTACTACGGGTACGGGCAGCCCCTGCCCACCTTCCAGCCGATCGATCCCCGGCTCGCGCTTTCCTGCGAGGCGGCGCGTGGTCCCGGAGGCCGAGATCCCGGCCTGCTCGTTTCGGCCTCGTTCCAGGGCGGGAGCCGTGATCTGTGGCTGCCCTGCGGGGATCGACGTGCCCTGGTCCTGCGCCTCAAGCTCGTGCGGGACTTCTGGTGCGACGGCCTGGACGTGCCCGAGGCCCGCGTGGGCGGGCTCAGTGTGGGCACGCTCCAGAGCGAGCTCACGGGCAAGCGGGGCGCCACCTTGGACGATGGCGAGGGCTTCGTGCTGCTGCACTGCGGAGGTTGGCTGGAGCAGCTCATCGGCGGGCTGGAGCAGGCCGACTGCTGTGGCGGCCCCCTGGCGCCGCCGCCCAAGAAGGGGTCTGCGGCCGGGCGCGGTTAGTCCCAGAGGCTGGCGAGCGCCAGAAGGATCTCGCTCCCGGCTTCGGCCCGCCGCAAGGTCGTCTGGCCGTCCAGGGCCGCGGCCTGCGTGAGCCCGCCCGAGAACGCGGCGCGCATCTGGTCGTGGCGCGCACGGCGCACGCTCTCGACCAGCTCCTCGGCTTCCTTCTGGCGCGCGACTTCCAGGCCGCCGCGCGCGACGAAGGCCAGCACCTGGCTGAGCTCCCCGGCGTCGAACCACACCCCATGCGGGCGGCAGACGTCCACGACGACGCCGCTAATCCGGCCGAAAGCCTTGCGGTTCATGGTCTTGCCGCAGCCGGGGCAGCGCAGGTAGCGCACGGGGGGCTCGGGCGCGGCGCGTCGCTCCGGCAGCGCCAGGCGCAGGTTCGTGCAGGCGTCGCGGGCGCTCACCAGCCGATCCATCGTGTCGGGCGTGACCATGAGTCCGCCGCAGCTATCGCACTCGTCCACGTCCAGCTCACCGTAGCGCCGCGCGACGAGCGCGGCGCCGCAGCGCGGACAAGGCCGCCCGGTTTGGCTCTCAGGGCCATCGTGCCCCCCGCCCAAGGTCCGGCCGCATGCCTGGCAGTGCCGCGCCTCGGCCAGGTTCCAGGCCGAGCAGACCGGGCAGCGACAGGTAGCGAGCGTGGCGCGGCAGTACGGGCAGGCGCGGGCGCCCACGCGCAGCGACCCGCCGCAGCCCGGGCACGCGACGTGGCCCGCCGCGACCGAAGGCGGCGGGCAGGAGCAGCGCGCGACGCCTTCGGGGACGCCCTCACCCTCGTCGACCGCGCCACCGCAGCCCAGGCACACGGCGTAGCCCATGTGCGCAACATGTACGTCCGCCCGGCCGGAGGCAACCCCGATCGCGGCGCGGATGCTATCCTGGTGGCTCTCCCCAGTGCCCGCATGACGCCCTCGTACGTGGAAACGCACCGGCGCGGCGAGCTCGCCGACCGGGCCGCACGCGCGGCAGAGCTGCTGCGCGAGTGTCGCCTGTGCCCGCGCGCCTGCGGTGTGGATCGCAGCGCGGGCGAGCTGGGGCACTGCCAGGTCGGGCCGGGGGCCGAGGTGGCGAGCGCCGGGCCCCACTTCGGCGAGGAACGGCCGCTCGTGGGCCGCGGCGGCTCGGGCACGATCTTCCTCGCCTCCTGCAACCTCCGGTGCGTGTTCTGCCAGAACTACGACATCTCGCAGGAGCTCCGCGGCGTGCCGGCCTCGCCGACGGAGCTGGCGCGGATGATGATCGGGCTCCAGGAGATGGGCTGCCACAACATCAACTTCGTGACACCCAGCCACCAGGTGCCGGCCATCCTGGCGGCGCTCGGGCCGGCGATCGAGGCCGGCCTGCGCGTGCCGCTCGTCTACAACAGCTCGGGCTATGACTCGATCGAGACGCTGGCGCTGCTGCGTGGCGTCTTCGACATCTACATGCCCGATCTCAAGACGCTCGATCCGCGCTGCGCCGAGCTCTACCTGCGCGCCGCGGACTACCCCGAGGCGGCCAAGGGCGCGGTGCGCGAGATGCACCGGCAGGTGGGCGATCTCGTGCTTGACGACCGTGCAGTGGCCACCCGCGGCATCCTGCTCCGGCACCTGGTGATGCCCGCGGATCTGGCGGCCACGCGCGAGGCGCTGCGCTTCGTGCGCGACGAGATCTCCCCGCAGACCTACGTCAACCTCATGGCCCAGTGGCACCCGGCCGGCGAGGCGCACCGCTTCCCGGAGATCGACCGGCCCTTGCGGCGCGGCGAGTACGAGCGGGCGGTCGAAACCGCCGCCGCGGAGGGCATCTGCCGGCTCGACGAGCGGCCGGCCAAGCTCATGCTGGTGTGGCGTTGAGGCTGGCTACGGGTTGCAGGTGTAGACGGGCCACCAGTTCGAGTCGCCGTAGGGGCCGTAGTTGTTGTACTGGCTGCCGTGATAGTTGTGCGTGCCGCACTGCTTGGCGCCGACGTTGCACCACATGGCGTTGGCGCAGCACTGGTACACGCCGATGGACGTGTAGCCAAAGCCCTGCGAGACGGCGGTCAGGGCGCCGGCATCCCAGACGACGTTGATGGTCTGCGCCGTAGGGCTCTTGCCGATGCGCGAGCAGGCGCTCGACTGGTTTTCCTGCCACGCGTTCGCCACGATCCAGCAGAAGTTCTTGTACTCGAAGCCGGGCGGCGGGCACTTCCCCGCGTTCACGCACTGGCCGCCGAGGCACGCCTGGTTGTTGCCGCAGGGCTTGTTGCAGCCGCCGCAGTGCGCGGGATCGTAGTTCGTGTTGACGCAGGCGGAGCCGCACTTGGTCGTGCCGCCCACGCACACTAGGCCGCAGGCGCTGTTCACGCACACCTCGTCCTTGGCGCAGGCCTTGCCGCAGCTCCCGCAGTTGGCCGGATCCGTCTTGGTGTCGACGCAGACGTTGCCGCACTTGGTCGCGCCGCCACCACACACGAGGCCGCAGGCGCCGTTCGAGCAAACCTCACCCTGGCCGCATGCCTTGCCGCAGCCTCCGCAGTTGGCCGGATCGCACTTGGTATCGACGCAGACGTTGGCGCACTTGGTAGTGCCGCCCACGCACACCAGGCCGCA
>JACQWT010000107.1 GCA_016209145.1 Deltaproteobacteria bacterium
CGAGGCCCAGGGCCTGGGCAACCAGGACCTGGGGCCGATGTTCGCGCAGCTTGGTACGATGGGCGCCCTGAGCGGGCACGTCGGCATGACCTACCAGGCGCCCTTCGACGAAACCCGGCGGCGCGCCACGGCCGCGGTCGCCCGGCTGGCGGTCGAGCAGGCTCGCGCGCGCCTCGAGCAAGCGCGGCAGAGCGCGCTCGGCGCGGCCCAGACGCAGCTCGTGCGCGACGCGGCCGCCCGGCGCCAGCTCGAGCTGGCGACGCAGACGGCGCAGATTGCCGAGAGGCAGTGGCGCGCGGCCGCGGACCGGCTCGGCACCGGGAGCGCGACGGCGCTCGCGGTGCGCGAGGCCGAGCAGGAGCTGAGAAGCGCACGGCTGCGTGTGGCGCGGGCACGCGTCGATCTGGTGCGGGCCGGCGTGGAGCTCGACCATCTGACCGGGCGTCTGCTCGCCCGCTACGACCTCGGCGCGGGGCGGCCGGGGCCCGTCGCGCTGCGCGACGGTTCTCAGAAGTAGCAGATCAGCCGCCGCCGCCGGCCCCCACGGCGTGCTCCAGGCGCGTGCGCGCCACCAGGAGGTCGATGTGCGCGTCGATGCGCTGCAGCCGGGTGCGCGTCAGGGTCGTGTCGGCGTCGATGATGTCGGTGCTGGTGGCCTTGCCCGCCCGCCGCAGCAGGCGGCGCGCGCGGAGCGACTCGACGGCGGCCTGCTCGCTGCGCTCCGCCGCGCTGATGGCGGAGCGGGCTCGCGCGGCGTCGTAGTAGGCCGCGGCCACGCTCATCCGGATGCCGTCGCGCAGCGCCGCCGCCTGCTGCTCGATCGCCTGCACCGTCGCCCGGGCCTGGGCGGAGCGGCCGCGCGTGGCGAAGGTCTCGTTGATCGTCCAGCTCAGCCTCGCGCCGGCCTCCCAGCTTCCGTTCCATTCCTCGGCTTGGGGGAAGTAGCGCTGGTTGGGGTTGGCCAGCGTGAAGTTGGCGAAGCCGTCCAGGCGCGGGAAGTAGCCGGCCCGGGTGACGGCCTGCACCTCGGCGAGCGAGCGCCGGGTGGCGTCCATCGCCCCCAGCTCCAGGCGTTGCGCCAGCGCCGTGCGCTGCAGCTCCGCGAGCGGCTGCTGCTCCGGACCGGCCCCGGCGTGCATCACGTCCAGGCCGAGCCCGAGCGGCGCCTCGGGCGCGAGGTGCAGCACCGTGCGCAGTTGCTCGGCGGCAAGCTGCTGGAACGCGCCGGCAGAGCGCGCGAGGTGCCGCGTCTGCTCGAGCTGCGCTTCCAGGCGCAGGACGTCGGCCGAGGCGAGCAGGCCGGCCGCGCTGGCGGCGCGGGCGTCGCGCAGGTGCGCCTCGGTCTGGTCCACCGCCAGCTCGGCCACCGCGCCCTGGCCCTTGGCCCGCACCCAGTTCAGGAAGGCAACCTTGGCGTCCGCGGCCACGCCAAGCGCCTCGGCGCGCGCTTCGAGGCGCTTGGCCTCGGCGGCCTCGGAGGCGGCCGCGTACGACTGCGTGAGCCGCAGAAGGTAGTCCGAGACCGGCACCGCCAGCGAGGCCACGAGCGAGTAGCTGTTGGTGATGATCGGGAAGTCGAAGGCGCTGAGATCCAGCCCGGGGATGGCCGGCATCTCGATCTTGAAGCCGCTCTCGACCTCGCTCAGGCGCGTGTACATGGCCGAGAGCGTGGCCACCGGGAAGTAGGCCACGAATGCCTGATCGACCTTGGCCGCTGCGGCGCGCAGCTCGGCCTGCTTGGCCGCGACCCCGAAGCTCTGCTTGACGGCGAGCTCGGCCACGCGCTCCAACCCCAGGCCGCCCGGCACGGGCCGGAGCACCGTGGCGAGCGCGTCCTCGGCGGGCGCCTGCTCCGCGGCAGGCGGCGGAGCAGGCGCCGTTGCCTCCGGTTGGGCGGCGGCCCGCGCGGCGACAAGCGCGCAGACCAAGGCGAGCGCGGGGCCCGCGATCCATCCCCCCTTGCCGTACGCAGGTCGGTGGCCTGGTGTTGCTTTCATTGGGGCGTTGCATCGTCGCGTTGCCGCGCGGAGGCAAGTGCAGTCGGCGCTCGACGGCATCGACGCCGCGCGCGCTGGGGCGCGGCACGCTAGACCTCGCCCAGCACCAGCTCGGCGATCTGCACGGCGTTCAGGGCGGCGCCCTTGCGCAGGTTGTCGGCCACCACCCAGAGGTTGATGGCCCCGGGCACCGCCAGATCGTCGCGCACGCGGCCGACGTACACCCAGTCCTCGCCGACGCAGTGCACCGGCTGCGGGTGTGCGCCCGGCTCATAGGGCCGCTCGTCGAGCCGCACGCCCGGCGCGCCGCGCAGCGCCGCGACGGCCTCGGCGGCGCTCACCGGCCGCGCGCAGCGCACGTGCAGCGCCTCGCTGTGGCCCGTGGCGACCGGCACGCGTACCGTCGTGGGCGACACGCCGATGCGCTCGTCGCCCATGATCTTGCGGGTCTCGCCCACCATCTTCAGCTCCTCCTCGGAGTAGCCGCCCGTGCCTGCCGGCCAGTCCATGAGCAGGTTCTGGGCCAGGCGCCCGGGCAGAACGCGGTGCTCGATAGCGCGGCCCTCGACCAGGGCGCGCTCCTGGGCATGCAGCTCCTGCACGGCGGCGTAGCCCTTGCCGCTCGCCGCTTGGTAGGTCGAGACGACGATGTGCTCGATGCGCGCGAGATTGTGGATGGGCTTCAGCGCCACGACCATCTGGATCGTGCTGCAGTTGGGGTTGGCGATGATGCCCTTGGGCCGGCGCCGCCCGTCGGCCGGGTTGACCTCGGGCACGACCAGCGGCACCTCGGGGTCCATGCGCCAGGCGCTCGAGTTGTCGATGACCACGGCGCCCCGCGCCGCGGCCTGGGGCGCCAGCTCGCGCGCGGCGGCCTTGCCGGCGCTGAACAAGGCGATGTCCACGCCCGCGAACCGCTCGGGCGTGGCCTGGCGCACCTCGATCGCCGCGTCGCCGTAGGGCACGAGGCTTCCGGCCGAGCGCGCCGAGGCAAGCGCGACGACGCGGCTTGCCGGGAAGCGGCGAAGCTGGAGGGTCCGCAGCATCTCGCGACCGACGAGACCGGTCGCGCCCACGACGGCAACGACGCACGACATGATGGCTTGTGCGTATTAGCATCATGACGTGGTGCGGAGCAAAAGCTCGGGCGTATCCGTTCACGGCATTTGCGCGCCAGCAACGACGGCTCGCCGAGTCGGCCGCGATCGCGGGGCAGGGGTGACGCGCCCGAAGGGCGCGTCGGGACCCCAACCCCGTCCCGAAGGGACGGACTTGCGTCCGCGGGCCGGCTCCTCGCGTACCGGCGTACGCTCCGGGCCGGCCCTGTGGGCGCGCTCGCGCTCGCGGTCGCCTGACGAGCCGGGTGGGAGGAGGCGTGAACGTGTACGCTCGGGCGGCCTCTGGCCGGCGCTCTGGCTGGCCCTCGGCGCGCTGCCCGGCTGCGCCGCCGCGCCTCCCGCCCCCCGCGCCCCCGCGCCCGCCCGTGCGTCCGCCCGCCGCCCCGGGCCGCCGCCGCTGTGGGTCAGCCCCTCCCGGCTCGTTCCCGATCTGGGTGACGACACGAGGGGATCCTGGCGGGTCGAGGCGGGCAATGCCAAGCTGCTGGTCGGCGGGCTGAGGCTCATCCGGCGGGACGACGGGGTGGTGGAGCGGGCCAACCAGCGCTTCCCGCCGGGCACGGTTTCGGCGCTGGAGCTGCCGCCGCGGCTGGGCGGCGGCTACGTCTTCTACCAGGCCGACCGCAACGGCACGCGCCTGTGGCGAGCGGCGAGCTGGATCGGCGCGCTCTCCCCGCTCGCCCAGCTCTCGGCGCCGGCCGACGACGTGATCCCGGGCTTCGACCGGCTCTACCTCCGGCTTGGGACCGAGGGCCGCCTCCTCGCGCTCGATCCCGACGACGGGCGGGTTCTGGCGCTCGGCGGGCTTCCGGCGGCCGGCGCCTACGGCGCGATGAGCTTCGCCGACGGCTGGCGCGGCGTGGTCGATGTGGATCTGCGCGGGCCCCTGGCGAGCTTCGACGCGGGCGCGACCTGGCTCCGCTTGCCCATCCGCGAGCGCGTGATCGGCACGAGCGTGCGAGACGGTGATCCGCTGGTCCACGTGCAGGAGGGCCACTACCGCCTGGACGTGCGCGGCAGGCTCCAGCTCGCCCTGCGCGAGGCCGAGCTCGACGAGGCCGGAGCGGACGAGGAGCCACAGGACGCGGCGCCGCCGCAGTCCCGTCCGTTCGGCGCCTCGCCGCTGCGCGCGGCCGTTCTCGCCGGCTGGCCGGTAGGTCCCGGCAGCGCGGTGGTGGCCGGCGGCGGTGCGCTTGCCCGGATCGGCATGCCCCATGGCGCGATCGAGCAGGTGAGGCGCGCCGTGTTCCCCGACGAGGACGCGGAGTGCCAGGCCCTGGCCGTGGGTGCGGGCTTCGGGTTCGTCTGCAGCCGGCCCGAAGGGGAGACGGCGATCTACCGGTTTGTGGCCCCGCTCGGGGTACAGGCCGTGGCACGCTTCGCCGATCCTCGTCTCGTGCTGCCCAACGGCAAAGGCGATCTCGTCGTGCGCGGGGGCTGCGGCGAGCGCAGCCGGCCGGCCGGCGAGGTGCGCTCCTACTGCGCCATTCGCGCGAGCGGCGAGAAGCGCGAGGTGGGAGTGCGCGGCGGGCTCGGCGCCGAGCGCGTGGTGGCGTTGTCCGACGGCCGGGTGGTGGTTGTGGTTCCGCCGCGGGTGGGAGCGGAGGGGACGCTGACGATCATCGACGGGGGCGAGCTGAGCACGGTGCCCCTGGCATTCCCTTCGGGCCGAGGGCGAGCCGTCCAGATCGCGCGCGAGGGGCTTTGGCTCGAGGGGCTGCGCGAGACCGAGCCCGATCTCGCGGGCGAGGGCGAGCGCGGGCCGACCATCTCCGGCTGGGTCGAGGCCGCCGGCCCCATCGTGGGCGTGCGCGTGCGGCTCGACGGCACGGTGGCCGTCGGCGAGGCGCCGCGGGCGCCGGGCGAGCCGCTGGTCTCGGGTCGCTTCGCGCTGGTCGTCGGGCCCACCGGCATGGCGCTGGAGTCCACCGACGGCGGCTGGAGCTGGCAGAGCTTCGACCTCATGCCGTTGCCGCAGGCGCAGGGCGAGTCGCCGGCGCGGGGTTGCTCGCCTGTCGGCTGCGGCCTGCGCGGCTGGGTGCGCGTGGGCTGGGGGGCGCCGGCGGAGGGGGGCGATCTGGTCGAGGCGGACGTGCCCGAGCCCGTGCACGTACGTTCGGCCGAGCTTCGGCCGGTGCGTCTGAGCTGCCGCCGCGGCGCCGTGCCGGGGCCCGCGCGGGCGGGCGAGGGGCACGCGCCGGGCGGGACGGCGACCGGGGACTGGACGGCGTTCCGCGGCCTGCCTCCTCCGTCCCTGGGAGAGAGCGAGGTCGGCGTGGGCAAGTCGATCGGGCTCGCGTACGGGGCGGTGGCGCTGCAGCTCTACGCCTGGGGACCAAAGGGGGCAGACTGGGCTCGCGCTGGCTCCTGGCTCGCGCGCTTCGAGGACCGCTTCGATTCCGCCGGCGGCGTGCGGCAGAGCGCGCCCACGCGACCGCCCTGGAGCGACGAGGACGCCGCGGCCGAGGCGCTCGGCTCGCGTCCCGGCGGCCCGCTGCCGCGTTGGACCATCCACGTCGATCCGGGCGGGCGCGCGGCCCTGCTGGGCGCGTGCGGGGGCATGAGCTGCCGCCTGTACGCCGTGGCCGAGGAGCGTCCCATCGTGGCGCTGCGCGACGCTGCGGGACGGGAGGATGCGCTGCCCCCCGTGGCGGACGGCGGCGCGCTGCTCGTGGGCGACACCTGGTTCTTCGTGGCATCCGCTGGCGACGAGGTCCTCAGCCTATGGCGGGCGGACGCCGGGCTGGCGCGGAAGTTGGGCAGCTTCCCGCGCCTGGTGCGGCGCCGCGGGAGCCCCCCGCCCGCCGTGCGCCTGGCCCGCCGCGCCTTGGCGCGCGAGACCGGGCTGGTCGTCACGACGGCGGCCGATCCGAGCACCGGCGGCGTGGTGGGACGCTGGTTCGTGCTGCCCGTCGATCCGTCGGGCGGCGATCTGGGCGAGCCCCTGCCGCTCGGCCCCACGGATCTTGGCGGCGCCTTGCCCGCGCGCTGCACCGCGCGCGAGGACGGCTGGCTCCTCGAGCTGGAGCCGGCCTCGGGCTCGGTGGTGACGGTGGCGGGTGCGAGCACCTACGTGAGCAAGCTCGCCTATCGACTGCGCCTCGATCCCGGCACGGCGTGCGTGGAGGCGCTGGTCACGAGCGGAGATCTCCATCGTGCCGCGAGCGGCGACGGCGCGCGTCCGCCCGCGACGCCGGGCGCCGGAGGCGACGACCAAGCCGTCCCGCTCGTGACGACGGAGCAGCGCGGACGCGGCCGGGCGGTGCTGTGGTGCGGGCCGGCCCACTAGCGGGCCGGTCAGTCCGCTACGCTCACCACCGTCTCCCCCATCGTCCGGAAGTTCTGGTCGACCCAGTCGATGATCTCCAGCCACCAGGACTCGATCTGGGCCCCGCCGGCGCGCGCGCTGTCTCCGAAGAAGGTGCCACGCAGGCACTCGGCCTTGCCGTCCGCGCCAATACGGCAGCGGCCGTCGACGTAGACCACAATGGCTTTGCCGAGCCTCGTGGCCTGCCCGTCGTCCGAGGCGTTCGCCCAACTGTCCGTGAGCAGGCAGGCCGGCGTCATGTCCTCGGGCGACTGCCCATAGCCGTGCAGCATGTAGATGACCGGATAGCGCAGATGCTGCAGGTTGGGATCGGCGTAGCCGGGCGGCAGACAGATCGACACCGGCCCGGTGCGGCCGAAGCTCGACTTGAAGTCGAGCAGGCACTTGCCGGTGATGGCGTTGCACACGCTCGGGACCTCGACCGGCTCGTCCGGGTGCCAGGCCACGAGCGAGCGCGGCGCGTCGGGCCAGCGCGCGTCGATGAAGTAGAGGGCGGCGGCGAGGCGGGCGGCCATTTCGTCGGTGGTGCCCACGTGCTGGCCGCTGCCGCTGGCGATGTCCTCGGCGCTCGGGTCGGACTTGCCGTAGCGCAGCAGCATGGCGCCCGGCAGCTCCTCGAACTGGATGTTCTTCGGCTGGAAGTCGCTCAGGCTGGTGGCGGTGTTGCCCGGCGCCTCCAGGAAGTCGGAGAGATAGGCCGTGTCGCGGCCACGCGCGGCAAAGGCGCCGACTACGTGCTGCGCGGCCACGACGGAGTTGAAGAGGTCGCGCGTGCCGCCGTCGGTCCAGAAGTCGAGGCGCGCGAGGGCCTCGCCCACGAGCTCGCCGCCGGGCACCTGCGTCGCGAGCCCGCGCACAATCGAGTGCGGATCGCGGTCCCACATGCGCTGTAGTCCCGGCGCCACCGTGAACTGGCCGTCGCCCTCGCCGAAGTCGTAGGCGCTGCCGGCCGTGCCCTTGACGCCGTCCAGGCCGAAGTCGTCGAAGCTCTCGCCCGGCTCGAAGCGGTGGTCGCCCTCGGTGCCGGCCGGGTTGTACTGGGCATCGTAGTCGTCGCCGGCCGGGTCCTGGTTGTCGGCCGAGTAGCCGGGCTCCAGGCTAGAGGGCGTCCCGTCTTCGCCGTCGTCGTGCCAGGGCTCGTGCCCGGCGTTGATGACCGGCTCCATCTCGTCGCGCACGCCGTCGCCGTCGTAGTCCACGGCGAGGCCAACCTCGACGGGATAGTCGTTGCCCTCCGGGCTCCAGGTGTCGGCGTAGGGCGTGAGCTCGGGCCGCTGGGGCGAGCCGTCGCACAAGGTAATCACCGGGAAGCTGCCGTCGGGGTTGTACTTGCCGTCGTAGTAGCCGTGCAGCACCTGGGTGTGCTTGCATCGGTCGCGGGGACAGGTGTCGGCGATCTGGGCCTGCTTGTCGTGATCCGGGCCCTTGATGGGATCCACCCAGATCTTGCACTCGTCGCCCTCGTGCCCGCCGGTCTGACTCGGGCCATCGGGATCGACGCCGGCAGGCAGGTTCTCGCCGCCGGGCAGGGGGTTGTAGCCGCTCGGGCTGCCGAACAGGAGGGAGATGTCGCGAAAAATGTGCACGTAGTCGCGGCGGTCGAAGCTGCCGCCGTTGCCGTCCTTCGGAAACTCGTACCACCAGGTGTTGAAGGTCGAGGGGTGCAGGTAGGGCTCGGCGGCGGCGGGAAGCCGCGCGCACTTCCCGGCCGGCGGCTTGCCGATCGCGCCGACGCACGTTTCGCCCTTGGCGCAATCGCCGTCCACGCTGCACGGGGCGCGATCGAGGGCGATGTCTCCCAGCTCGGTCCCCGGGGCGATGGACGGGAAGCCGCCCGCATGGTTGTGCTCCATGTGATAGGCGAACCACGTCCAGTCCACCGCGCCGCCGAGCGCGGCCACCGCGTCGAACAGGTGATGGTGGCGCAGCCCGACCATGGCCGCGCCGGTGGCGCCCATGGAAACGCCGAGCACGGCGCGGTGCGTGAGGCGCCGCTCGCGCGTGTGTTTGCCGGCGTCCTCGCGTGCCACGGCCTGGTAGGTCCCCAGCCGCGGCGCCTTGAGCTCGGCCACCCACACGCCTTCCCGCTTGCGCACGTGCGCGTCGGCCACGGGCACGGTTCTCGGCTGCTTGAAGCGAGGGCCCGAGTAGGCCAGGCGCAGGTCCCGCCAGCGCGCGTGCTCGGGCAGGCGCGCGGGGTTCAGGGGAATGGCGAGCGGGAGGTCGCGCTTGAACGCGGCGTCCTCGGGGCCGAAGGTCACGGCCGGGCCGAGCGCGACGTAGCCGGCGAGCGCCAGCTCCGCGGCGCAGCGTACGTCCGCGGCGAAGGGGCTCACGCTCCACAGGAAGCTGCCGGAGTTCGGCCGGTCCGCTCCCTCGGGCAGGCGGATGCTCGCGCCCTTCAGGCTGCCTTCGCCCGCGACGCTGCCCCCGGCCTCGAGCTGCGCGCCCGTCACGTCGTCGGCACTCGAGCAAGTGGGCAGCGCCGGATCGAGCACCTCCAGGTCGAGCGCGGCCGTGGCCTCGGCAGCATCGCCGCGGTCGAGCGTGGCCGTGATGGTTGCGGCGCCGAGCGCCTTGGCGGCGACCTCGAGGTCGAGCGCCGCAAGCGCGTACTTCACGGTGCCGGCCTCGGGGGGCGGCGCCACGCTCCCGTCCGAGCTGGCGAAGCGCACGACGTGGGGCTCGCACAGATCCGGATCGACGATGAGCCGGGCCGCGCGCGTCTGCCCCGGCGCCAGGACGAGCCAGCCGGGCTCGAAGCGCAGCCGGACCAGCTCGGGCTGCGGCGTGCAGAGCTCGCCGGGCGGGATGGCGGGCTCCTGCGGCGCGGTCGGAGCGAACACGAGCGAATCGGTGCTGCAGCCCAAGAGCGCGCCGGCAGCAGCCGCCCCGGCGCACATCAAGCGGTGGGACCACGAGCACATGCAATCACCTAGTAGTCCGTGGTTGGGGCACAGGGAAGACGGGGACCGCCGTCGGCCCTACGGACCGAGTATGCGCCGAGGCCGACGCAAGAACCATGATCTGGCTCCAGCGGGTCGCCTAGGAGTCTGTCGGAGAAAAAACTAAGTGCGCGGAATTGTTCGGTTCCAGCGTCAGAGTAAAGTGAGCGATTTCGATAACTTGGACCATTTCGAGCACGCTTTCTCCGACACACTCCTAGAGTACCGACCGGTTTGGATCATGAACAAGGTCAACAGGAAGACGGGAAGGCGGGAAGAACTGCGGAC
>JACQWT010000437.1:0-7291 GCA_016209145.1 Deltaproteobacteria bacterium
GGCTGCGGCCGCTGCACGCGGGGCTGCCCCGCGGGCATCGGGATCGAGGAAGTGGCCTCGGCCATCGGCGCTGCGGCGGCCAAGGAGGCCCCATGAGCGCGGGGCTGCTCGTGCCGCGGCTCGCCCGCGTCAAGGACGTGCGGCGTCTCACGCCGGACACGCTGTTGTTCGAGGTCGCGGCGGACGGCTTCGCCCATCGGCCGGGCCAGTTCGCGGCGCTCGGCGTGCTCGGCGTGGGCGAGTGTCCGATCTCCATCTGCTCCTCGCCCACGCGCCCCGGGCCGCTCCAGTTCGCCATCCGGGAGGTGGGGCTGGTCACGCGCGCCTTGCACGAGCTGGAACCCGGGGACGAGATCGGGCTGCGCGGGCCGCTGGGCAACTCCTTCCCCGTCGAGGACATGGCGGGCAAGGGCATTGTCTTCATCGCCGGCGGCATCGGGCTCGCGCCGCTGCGCAGCCTCATCGACTACGTGCTCGACCGGCGCCCGGACTATGGGACAGTGGACATCTTCTACGGCGCGCGCGCGCCCGGGCTGCTTCTGTTCGCCGACGAGCTCGACGCCTGGCGCGCGGCGCCCGCGACGCGAGCCCACCTCACGGTCGATGCGCCCGCACCGGGCTGGGCCGGCCGGGTAGGCTTCGTGCCGGCGCTGGTCGCGCAGCTCGCCCTGGCGCCGCAGGGGCGCGTGGCCGTCACCTGCGGCCCGCCCGTCATGATCAAGCTCGTCCTCGCCCAGCTCGCCGCCGCCGGCTGGCGCCCCGAGCAGGTGGTCACGACGCTCGAGCTCAAGATGAAGTGCGGGGTGGGCAAGTGCGGCCGCTGCAACATCGGGCCCAAGTACGTGTGCACGGACGGCCCGGTGTTCCGGCTGAGCGAGCTCGCCGAGCTTCCGCAGGAGTACTGACATTGAAGGCCGACATCGAGCGACTTGTCCGCCAGCACGGCCTCTTGGCCTGCTTCGAGTGCGGCAAGTGCACCGCAAGCTGCCCGCTTGGGGAGCTGTTCGGCGATCTCGACTTCGGCCACACGCCCCGCGGCATCGTCGAGAAAGCGCTCGCCGACGCCGATCTCGTGACCGGCGACGCCATCTGGTACTGCCTCACCTGCGACGTGTGCACCAAGGGCTGCCCCTGCGGGGTACGTCTGCGCGACTTCGTCGAGGCGCTGCGCCGGCTCGCCGTGCAGGCCGGCCACGACGCCCACGGCGTGCGCTGCCGCCTCTGCGGCAAGTACTTCATCCCCGACACCACCTTGAAGCTGCTCGTCGGCAAGCTCCTAGGCCAGGTCGAGCCGGGCCGCGTCGCCGCGCCCGAGTACCTGTGGATGTGCCCGCGTTGCCGCCGGCGCCACTTCGCGCACCAGGCGCGGCGGGGAGCTCCAGGCTAGCCCATGTTTGACACTTCGGCCGCGAAGCGGCCGCAATTGCCGCTGCCGGGTGGCCCCGGGGGAGCAATCCCCCGGGGCCACCCGGCAGCGGAAGTTCCAGTGTTCGAGGACCAGCGCCAGCTCGTCACGAGAGGGCATCACCGCTCACCATGATGATCGGTTCATGGCAGAAACCACACATCATGATGAACGGCCGAGCCAGTCATCGTCGCATGCGCCCGGTCCCTCGCTACAACTTCGTCCGGCGATGTGCCGAGCAGCATCCTGCGCCCAACGCCGTGTTCGGGCCGGCCGGCCGCATCCCCGGCGACCAAGATGGTCGCCGGGGAGTCGCTCGAGCCCGCCGCATGCTGGCTGCCAGGCCGGATCGGCCTTGGACTTCCTGGCCGCAGGCATGACAAGGTAGTCGTCGCCCTTCTCTACCTGCTACGTGGCCTTGGCCGATCCTCCTACGCGCCGACGGCAGTCCATGACACTCCGGGGACCACCGACAATGCGGCCGTAGGCTCGGCGAGCCGCGCTGGGCCCGGCGGGCTACGCTCCGGCAATGGAGCGCGACTACCGGCGACGAGCAGCGGCCCGGCGGGCAAGCTGGTTCGGCGCCGCCGCGCGCAGCTTCGACGAGCACGAACGCCAGGGCATGGCCTTCTGGGATGACGCGCCAGACGCGGCAAAGCTCGAGGCGACGTGGCGACTTCTCGTGGACGCCTGGGCGATGAAAGGACGCCATGGCCCTGCCCCCGGATTTCAGGGATCTGTTTTGGGCGTTGGCCGCTTCCGGCGCTGACGCCATCGTCGTGGGCGGCTGGGCAGTCGGATTCCACACCGAGCCGCGCTTCACGAAGGATCTCGACCTTCCGGTCGGCCAGGATCCCGAGAACTTGCACCGGGTCGCCCGGGCGCTGCGCACATTCGGCGCGCCGGCGACAGTGGTCGAGGCGCTCCGGGGCCTGGGACCGGACGAGTTCCTCTTCTTGGTCCCCTGCGCAAGCCATCTGGCCCTCTATTCTCGACAAGCGGGAATTGAGGAGGCGATGACCTCGCTATCTGCCCCTCTATTCCCGCTTTCCGGGAATTGAGGAGGGGATGGGGGAAGGCGGGCCGGAGCCGGCCGAGGCCAAGCAACGGCTGCGGAGTTGCCGCCATCCTGAGCCTGGCGCTCGTGAAGCCTAGGGCGAAGCCTCGGGCCTGACGCTGCGCTTTGCTACCGGCTTGGCACGGCCGGGCCGCCGCGCTACGCGGCAAGCTTGTGGCCGAGCGCCGTCCGCTCGGGATGGTCCTGCCGTGCTTGCCGATACGCTGCTGTTCAGCCGCCTGCAGTTCGCCCTGACCGTGGGCTTCCATTTCCTGTTCCCGCCGATCACCATCGGCATGGCCTGGCTCATCGCTTTGATGTTGTGGCGCGCGCTGCGGACCGGCGACCCGGTCTACCGGCAGATGGCGCGCTTCTGGCTCCGCGTCTTCGCGCTCACTTTCGGCATGGGCGTGGCGACCGGCATTGCCATGGAGTTCCAGTTCGGCACGAACTGGGCCCGCTACTCCCGCTTCGTGGGTGACATCTTCGGCGCGCCGCTGGCGGCCGAGGCGATCCTCGCCTTCTTCCTCGAGTCCACCTTTCTCGGCGTGCTGCTGTTCGGCGAGCGGCGCGTCGCGCCGCGGACCTACGCGCTGAGCGCGCTTCTGGTCGCGGTCGGCTCGACCCTGTCCGGCCTGTGGATCATCATCGCCAACTCGTGGCAGCAGACGCCCGCCGGCTACCGCCTGGTCGCGGGCCGAGCCGAGCTGGCGGACGCGTGGGCGGCGTTCTTGAATCCCTCCACCGTGCCGCGCTTCCTGCACACCATCGACGGCGCCCTCATCACCGGTGCGTTTTTCGTGATGGGCCTGTCGGCCTGGTTCCTGCTGCACGGCCGGCACCAGGAGTTCGCCCGCCGGTCGCTGCGCATGGCGCTGCTGGTCGGCCTGCTGGCCGCCGCGGCACAGTGGCCGCTCGGGCACCTGCATGCCGTGCAGGTGAGCCAGACGCAGCCGGCCAAGCTGGCCGCCTTCGAGGGGCTGTGGGACACGCGGCCGGCCGCTCCCTTCCTGCTCTTCGGCATTCCCGATGCCGCCGCCGAGCGGACCGGGCACGCCGTCGCGTTGCCCGGCATGCTGAGCATCGTCGTGGGCGGCTCGACCGACACCGTCGTTCGCGGCCTCAAGGACTTCCCCCGGAAGGACCGGCCGCCACTGCTGCCGACCTTCGCCTCCTTCCACCTGATGGTCGCGCTCGGGGGCTACTTCACCGCGCTCGCCGGCCTCGGCCTGCTGCTGCTGCTGCGCCGGCGGCTGTTCGACAGCCGCTGGTTCCTGTACGCGGCGCTCTGGTCGCTGCCCCTGCCGCTGCTCGCCAACGAGCTCGGCTGGATGGCCGCGGAGATCGGCCGGCAGCCGTGGATCGTGTACGGGCTGCTGCGCACCGACGAGGCTTTCTCCGAGGCCGTTCCGGCCGGCCAGGTACTGGCCTCGCTGGTCGTCTTCGGCGCCACCTATGCGCTGCTGTTCGCGGTGTGGTTGACCTTGCTCCGCCGCAAGCTGCGGCAAGGGCCGGAGCCGCCCGACGGGGCGGGCGAGGGCTACGAGGAGGCCGCTCGGCCGGAGGTAGGCGCATGAGCGGGCTGCAGATCGCCTGGTTCCTGCTGGTCGGCGTGCTGCTCTGCGGCTACGCCGTGCTCGACGGCTTCGACCTCGGCGTGGGCCTGTGGCACCTGCTGGCGCCGAGCGAGGCGCAGCGTCGCGCCCTGCTCAAAATCATCGGCCCGGTCTGGGACGGCAACGAGGTCTGGCTGCTCGCCGGCGGCGGCGCGCTGTTCGCCGCTTTTCCGCCGGTCTACGCTACGGTCTTCAGCGGGCTGTACCTGCCGCTGCTGCTGGTGGTGCTGGGCCTCATCTTCCGCGCGGTGGCCATCGAGGTGCGCGGGCAGATCGCCGCGCCGAGCTGGCGGCGCGCGTGGGATGCCGCCTTCGCGCTCGGGAGCGCGCTGCCGACGGTGCTCTTCGGCGTGGCCGTGGGCAACCTGGTTTGCGGGCTGGAGCTTGACTCGGCCGGCAACTACGCGGGCGGGTTGCTCGGCCTGCTCGGCGCCTTCCCGCTGCTGGCGGGGCTGAGCACCGTGGCCATGTTCGCCACCCACGGGGCGCTGCTCGTCGCCGCTCGCTCCCGCGGCGAGCTCGCCGGCTGGGCGCGCCAGCGCGCGGCGGCGGCCGCGGCGGCGTATGCGATCCTGGCCGCCGGCACCGCGGGCTGGAGCCTGGCGGCGCACCAGCGGGGCTCGGCGCTGCTGCCCGGCCTGGCTGCCGCGGTGGCCCTCGGGGCAATCGGCGTCGCCCGGGCATGGAGCCGACGCCGCGCCGATGGCCGAGCCTTCGTGGCCTCTTGCCTGGCCATCGCGGCCCAGGTCGGCGCCGTCGGGGCGACGCTCTACCCCGACCTGGTGCCGGCCCGAGGCGATCCGGCGAGCAGTCTCACCATCTTCAACGCTTCTTCGTCGGCGACCACGTTGACGGTGATGTTCGTCGTGGCGCTGCTGGGCATGCCGCTCGTCGTCGGGTACACCGTCTTCGTCTACCGTGTGTTCTGGGAGCGGATCGACGCGGGCCCGGAGGGCGACGCGGGATGACCCGCCGGGGGGGATGCCTCGCCGGCCCCCGCCAGGATCGTATGCGTTCACGCATTGTGGCGCTAGCAACGACGGCTCGCCGAGTCGGCCGCGATCGCGGGGCAGGGGTGACGCGCCCGAAGGGCGCGTCGGGACCCCAACCCCGTCCCGAAGGGGTGGACTTACGTCCTCGGCCCGGGTCCTCACGTACAGGAGTACGCTGCGGCCCGGGCCTCCGGGCGCGCACGCGCTCGCGGCCGCCTGACGAGCCGGCTGTAGGAATGCGTGAACGATTACGCAGGATCTTCCCCGACTTCTGGGCAGCGTTCGAGCTCGGGGACACCGAGCCCCTCGGGCTCGGCGGGCGTCCGGCGCTCGCCGCCGAGCGGCAAGTCGGTCTGGCGCGTGCCCGCGGCCATGGGGAGGCAAGCGAGCAGGTCAAACTACCGTCAGGTGTCTCTTCCTCGCACCCGGAACCGCGGGGAGCACGATCGTCTCGTCGAACGTCGCGAAGCAGCCTCCCTGCTTGACCGCCAAGGCGAGCAAATAGAGGTCCGTGACCTGCTTGGGGCCGTGAATGCGGCCCGCGTGCACGGTGCCGGGATCGAGAAGGCTGCAATCGTCGGCCCAGAACTCGTGCGAAGGATGCCTGGCTGCCTCCGCCAGCCGCCCGATGACCGCCACCGTCGGCAGTGGGTTGGGGTACGCCGGCTGCGACATGATCCGAACGCAGCCATTCTCAGTGATCGGGCAGGAAGCCCAGCCGTGCGCCGTCGCGTGGGCACGAAACCAATCGCGAGCGCGGGCGTGGTGCACGTGATCCCGATCCAGCAGCGCTATGAGCACGTTCACGTCGAGCAGCGCCCGCATCAACCCGCCTCCTCGGCGCGGAGCTTGTCGATGAGCTCCTTGGTGACGAGGCCGCCGCGGCTCGGGAAAGGCCGAAATCCGAGGAATTCCTCCCCTCTCTTCTCCCGGGTTCCGCCGGTGGACGCCCCCTGCAGCCCCTGGCGAGCCAGATGCGAGATCATCTCGCCGGCGGTCTTCTTCTCACGCCGGGCGAGCTCCTTCGCGGCCTGGAGCACATCGTCGGCGACGTCCAGCGTGGTTCTCATGCATCTGATGCTAGTGCATCACCGGCCCGAGTCAAGGGAACACTCGATGACGACCGGGGCCGCATGGCGCGCCACGGCCCTGTTCCGTGCCCACCATCCCCCGAGGAGATGCAGCGTTCTTGCTACACGCCCGGGGACCACCGACACTGAAGCCATCCGTTTCCCCCGGCTCGGTGCCGCGCACTCAATCGGCCTGCATACCCGAATCGCTCGCCGGCACGCAGGGGGCGACCTCGGCCACGCACTCCAGGTAGCCCAGGAACGTGCACGCCTTCATGTTCAGGTAGAAGCAGGCGTCGAGCTCGACGAGCTCGGGCTCGGTGCACTTCGCGAGCGCCAACACGCACTCGTCCGGGCAGCTCTGCGGCGGCTTCTGCGGCGAGCACTGCTCGAGAAGCTCGCAGCGCCGCGCGCAGACGGCCGCAAGCGACGGGATCGCCATGCAGGGAAGCTCGCCGATGCACTGCTGCACCGCAGGCAGAACCGAGCATCCCAAGGCGAGATGCCTGCGGCACAGGTCGCCGAGCAGCAACTCGCCCGTCGAGCACTCGATCAGCGAGACGTTGCAGTCGTGCTCGCACTGATCGACGGCCGCGTCGGTGCACTTGGCGAGATCGGCGCACGAGGCAGAGCAGAAGTCCGTCAACGCCGGGACGGCAACGCAGGCCAGATCGGCCAGGCACTGCCCGTACGGCACCCGCTCGCAGGCGCCGAGCAGCTTGCCGCACTGGGCCGCCTTGACGAGGCTGTCGGGCTTGCAGCCATCGAGCATCTCCCTGCACGTTGGCTCACAGATCTCGGGGACGGCGCTGAAGCACTTGGCGAGCGCGGGGCACTGCGCGGCGCAAATCTGCTCGGCCGAGGGGGCGCCGCCGATCCCTCCACTGCCGCCCGCGCCCGCACCACCTCCGCCCCCCGCGGCCACGCTGGCGCCGCCGCCTCCGGCCACGCCGGCCTCAGCCGCTTGGTGCCGGTAGTCCAGCTCGTCGAGCCCCCAAAGCACGTTGCAGGCCACGGCCGCGCCGCCCGCGGTCGCGAGCAGCGAGGCGAAGAGCACGAGTCTCGCACGGCAAAGCATGGTGAGGCTGACCGGCAGCAGTCTACCATGGCCCGGCATAGGCATTAAGCGGGCAATCAGCCGGCGGCCGAGG
>JACQWT010000437.1:7427-13971 GCA_016209145.1 Deltaproteobacteria bacterium
ACGTGAGGGCCCGGCGCGAGGACGTAAGCCGGCCCGCGCGGATGGATCGGCCGCCGTCGTTGCTATCGAGGGATTCTCGCTTAACGCGTATGCCATGGCCCGGGGCCTGGCTCCGGCATGACGGCTCACTCCTCGCCCGGCCTGCCCGTCGCCCCTCCGCTGGCGCTATTCGACGCCCATCGTCTCGAGCGCCCCTGCAAGCTGTGGAATGGCCTCGATGGCCGTCCGCCAGACGATGTCGAGATCGACGCGATGATAGGCGTGGATGAGCTCGTTGCGCATCCCGACGATGCTTGCCCACGGGATCGCGGGGTTGGCGCTTCGCGTCCCGTCGCTCGCCCGAGCGGCCGCCTCGCCGAGAACCTCGAGCTGCCGGATGACGGCATCGCGGAGCATCGTGTCGGAGTCAAGGTCGGGTCGCTGCCTTCCACTCACGTAGGAGCGCACGAGGCGAGCCGCCTCGAGCATGTCGTGAAGGTACAGCCGCTCGTCCCGGTGGCTCATGCCGCGTACTGGTCCACGGCCTCGGCCATAATCCGCTCGCGCAGCAGCGGATGCAACGCGCCCGGAGTGACGAGATCGACGCGCCGGCCGCCGAGCAGCCCGGAGAGCTCGCGGCGCAAATCCTCGAGCTCGAACAGGGTCGGGACGGCGTCCGGCTCGAACTCCACCAACACGTCCACGTCACTCTCGGGCCCGAAGTCCTCGCGGCACACCGAGCCGAACAAGGCCAGCCGGCGCACGCGCCAGCGCCGGCACACGTCCCCCACTGCCCGAGCACAGAGGAGGATCCGCAACCCCATGACGCCATGATAGGCGAAACACCGCCGGAGCTCCAGCGCCGGGACGGCGTGTTACCCCTCGAACGGCTTGCCCGCCGCCGCCGGCGGCGTGGCGCGGCCCACCAGGCCCACGAGCGTGACGATGGTGAGCACGTAGGGCAGCATCTGCAAGAGCTGCGTCGGGATGCCGCTACCAGTCCCCTGCAGGGTGATCTGCAGCGCCTCGGCCGCGCCGAAGAGCAGGCAGGCGCCGGCGGCATACCCGGGGCGCCACTTGCCGAAGATCATCGCCGCCAGAGCGATGTAGCCCCGCCCGCCCGTCATGTTGTCCGTGAACTGGTGCTGGTCCGCGGCGAGCCACACTCCGGCCAGGCCGGCGAGCAGGCCCGAGAGCAGCACGCCCGCCCAGCGCATCCGGTGCACGCGGATGCCGAGCGTGACCGCCGCGGCCGGGTGCTCGCCGCAAGCGCGCAGCCGCAGCCCGAAGCGCGTCCGGAACAGGAGCACGTGCGCGCCCAACACGAGCAGGGCCGCAAGCAGCACCAGCGGGTGCGTGCACAGCTCGACCAGGCCGCTCCCGCCCGCGGCACCGCGCGCGAGGGGCTCGATCGACTCGACGCGAGTCGAGTTCGAGGAGCTGTCCCAGACGAGCTTCAAGCAGAACTTGGTCAGGCCCACGGCGAGCAGGTTGATGGCCACGCCGGTGACGATGTGGTCGCCACCGAAGCGGATCGCGACGAGCCCGAGCACCGCGGCAAGCGCCACCGCTCCGGCAATGCCGCACAGCACGCCCAAGAGGGGGCTCGCGGTGAGAAAGCTGCCCAGCACGAAGGCGAACGCGCCGGCAAGCATGATCCCTTCGAGGGCGATGTTGATCACGCCGCCTCGCTCCGAGAAGGTCCCGCCCAAGGCGGCCAGCACGTAGGGCACCGAGATGCGCACGATCTGCACGAGGAAGGCGAGCGTGACGACGTCCTTCATCGGCCTGCACCTCGCCCCGCGGCGCGCACGCCGCGCGCCAGCGCCGCACGCACCTCGCGGCTCGCCGCCACCACCGCCAGGATGATCACCGCCTGGAGGATCTCGACAATCTCCTTGGGCACGAGCGCGTTGATGGCCAGCCCGCCCTGCGACAGCGTGCCGAAGAGCAGCGCCGCCGCCACGACGCCGGCCGGGTGGCTCCGGCCGAGCAGGGCCACGGCAATGCCCATGAACCCCATGCCTCCGCTGAAGCCGTCCTCGAAGTAGTACTTGTAGCCTTGGACGAAGCTCATGCTGACGAGGCCGGCGCAGCCGCCGCCCAGGGCCATCGCCAGCGTGGCGACGCGCACCAGCGAGATGCCGGCGCACTCGGCCGCCCGCGGGTTGTGCCCGGCGGCGCGGATCTCGTAGCCCGTGGCCGTACGGAACAGGAGCCACCACGCGGCGGCAGCCGCCACCAAGGCCCAGAACAGCGCCGTGCTCACGGCAGAGCCGCGCAGGGCGGCGAACGTCAATCCGAGGCGGGCGAGACGGGCAGCCGGCACGATGGGCGCGCTGTGCAGCGTCTCGGGCACGTGCCAGAACGTCACCACGAGGTAGTTGGCCAGCGCGAGCGCCACGAAGTTCAGCATGATCGTCGTGATCACCTCGTGGGCGCCGAAGCGCACCTTGAGCAGCCCGGCCGCGCCGCCCCAGAAGGCGCCGGCGCCGAAGCCGGCCGCCGCGCACAGCGCCGTGGCCATGGGCCACGGCGTCGCGGCCGGCAGCGCCGCCCCCACGACGGCGGCGGCAAGCGCGCCCACGACCATCTGCCCCTCGGCGCCGATGTTGAACAGGCCGGCGCGCAGCGGCAAGGCGACCGCAAGGCCGGTCAGCATGAGCGGTGTGGCCTTGAACAGCACCTGCCCGATCCCGTAGCGGTTGCCCCACGTCCCCTCGAGCAGGATGCGGAAGACGTGCGCCGGCGACTGGCCGTAGGCGAGGATGAGCAGGTGGCCGGCGGCCACGGCGACCAGCAGGGCCATGGCCGAGCCCAGCACGGCCGCGACGGCTTCGCTCGAGCGCCGGGGAGCGTTCATGACGCCGCCCCCGCGGCCGGCGCCTGCGCGCCGCCCGGATCCGCCCCGAGCATCAGCTCGCCGAGCGCCGCGGCGCTCGCCTGCTCGGCCGGGAGCACCGCGGCGACGCTGCCCCGGTAGAGCACCGCGATGCGATCGGACAGGGCGCACAGCTCCCCGAGATCCGCCGAGACGAGCAGCACGCCCAGGCCCGCGTCGCGTGCCGCCCGGATGTGTGCGTGGATCGCCTCGACCGCGCCCACGTCAACCCCGCGCGTGGGCTGGCCGGCGAGCAGCACGCGGGGACGGCGCGCCATCTCGCGAGCGACGACCACTTTCTGCTGGTTGCCGCCCGAGAGCGAGCCGGCGGGCGCCGCGGGCTGCGGGGGCCGGATGTCATAGCGCGCGGCAAGCTTCCGGGCGCTCCGGGCGATGCGCCGCAGATCGAGGCCGAAGCGACCGCCGTAGTCGCGCTGGCGCCCGAGCACGAGGTTCTCGGCCACCGAGAAGTCGAGCACGAGGCCCCGCTCCTGCCGGTCCTCCGGAATGTGCGCCAGCCCGGAGGCAAACCGCTCCCGCGGCGAGAGCCGGGTCACGTCGGCTCCGGCGAGAAGGACGGCGCCCGATCGCACGGGCACCAGGCCCGCCACCGCCGCCAACAGCTCGCTCTGGCCGTTGCCCTGGACGGCGGCGATGCCGAGGATCTCCCCGGCCCGAACGCCAAGCGAGACCCGGTCGAGCACGCGCACGCCGCGCGCCTGCACGACCAGGTCCCGAAGCTCCAGCACGGGCCCGGCCGCACCCGCCGCGCGAACCTCGCGCCGCTCTCCGGACCGGTCAAGGCACACCTCGCGGCCGACCATCGCGTGCGCGAGCTCGCGCGCGCTCGTCTCGGCCGTGGCGAGCTCGCCCACGCTCCGGCCGCCGCGCATCACGGTCACGCGCTCCGAGATGGCCATCACCTCGTCGAGCTTGTGGGTGATGAGGATCGCCGTGCGCTCCTGCGCCACGAGCCGCCGCAGCATGCGGAAGAGGCCTTCGACCTCGGCCGGCGCGAGCACCGCCGTAGGCTCGTCCAGCACAAGCACCCGCGCGCCCCGGAAGAGCACCTTCAGGATCTCGACCTTCTGGCGCTCGCCCACCGACAGATCGGCCACCCGGGCGCGCGGATCGACGCGCAGCCCGTAGGTCTCACCGAGGCCCTCGACCGCCCGCGCGGCGGCCCCCTGATCGAGCAGCCCGCGCCGCAGCTGCTCCCGGCCGAGCACCACGTTCTCGGCCACGCTAAGCGGCTCGACGAGCATGAAGTGCTGATGGACCATGCCGATGCCGCGCGCGATGGCCTCGCGCGCGTCGAGCCTGCGGACGAGCTCGCCGCCCAACCAGATCGCGCCCGCGTCCGGCCGCAGCACGCCGGCCAGGATCTTCATCAGCGTGGACTTCCCCGCGCCGTTCTCGCCGACCAGGGCGTGGACCGAACGCGGTCGCACGGTGAGATCCACGTCGCGGTTGGCCTCGAGCTGGCCGAAGCGCTTGCAGATCCCGACCAGGCGCACCGCGTCAGGCTCGCCCGCCGAAGTACTATGGCTCGGTAGGGACACGGATCGCTCCGCTGATGATCTGCCGGGCGATGGCCTCCACGCGGTCGCGGACGGCGGCGGGGATGAGCGCGCGGTTGTGCTCGTCGTAGACGTAGCCGACCCCCTGCTCGGCGAGGCCGAAGCTGTGCACGCCGCCGGCGAAGCGTCCCGCCAGCACGTCGCTCACGCTCCGGAAGACGGCATTGTCGACCCGCTTGATCATGCTGGTGAGCACGAAGCCGGGCGCCTCGCGCTCTTGGTCGGAGTCCACGCCGATGGCGAGCTTGCCCGTCAGGCGCGCGGCCTCGAACACGCCCAGGCCCGTGGTGCCGGAGGCGTGGAAGACCACGTCGGCGCCGGCGCGGTACTGCGCGAGCGCGAGCTCCTTGCCCTTGCCCGGATCCTTGAAAGCCACGGGCGTGACGCCGGCGTAGTTGACGAGCAGCGCGCAAGCCGGGCAGACGTGCGCCACGCCGGCGCGATAGCCGGCCTCGAAGCGCCGGATGAGGGGAATGTCCATGCCGCCGACGAAGCCCACCTTCCGCGTGCGTGACACGAGCGCGGCCACGGCCCCGACCAGGAACGAGCCCTCCTCCTCGCGAAACTTGAGCGCCGCCACGTTGGGCGGCGGCGCCAGCGGGCGGCCCGCGGCGTCCAGCTTGAGCGCATAGTCGATGCACGCGAACCGGACCTGGGGATACTCCTGGGCCACGGTCACGACGTCATCGGTAAAGATAAAGCCCGTGCCGACCACGAGATCGAAGCCGCGCGCCGCGAAGATGCGCAGCGCGCTCTCGCGATCCGCGCCCTCGGCCGGCTCGATGTACTCGATGTCTACGCCGAGCTCGTCGCGTGCGCGCACCAGGCCCCCATACGCCGAGTCGTTGAAGCTCTTGTCGCCCCGCCCGCCCACGTCGAAGACGAGGGCCACCCGGCGCCGCGCCGCCCGCGAGCCCGCCGCCCCGCCGCCGCCCGCGAAAAGAAGCGCGAGGTCGAAGACCAGCAGCGCGACGAGGATGACGAGGATCTTCTTCAAGGCCGCCGGGGCGAGCGTAGCCCGCAGCCGCGCGGGGCGCTACCGGCGGGCGCGGAGGCAGCAGAGACGAGGCCATGAGCTTCTACTGCGGCCACGCGCTCGCGTTCCCGATCGCCGCGGGATCTCCTCGGCACGAGCGCAAGGTGCGGCTATGCTGCAAGAGTGCACCGGCGTAGGCGGGCCGCGGTCATCCGCGCAGCGACCGGCGACGACGTCGTCGTCATCGGAGGTTCAGGAGGATCTGGCCATGAAGAAGCCGCAGATCTCCTTCCGGCATTTCTCCGGCTCTGGACCGTTGTCGATCTACTGGTACGAGGGCGCCCTCGGCGACGCGGTCGAGGCCAGATACGGCCGCGGCGTCGCCTGGCTCGGCCCCAACGGGGAGCTGCTCGGCGTCGAGCTCGACGACGTCGCCTATGCCGCAGACGACCAGACGCTGGAGTTGCCTGGCGGCCACCTCGTGCGGGTGCGGGTCGCTCGCGGCCGCGTTGCCGTTCGCGTCGAGCGATGCCCCAAGCGGACTCGCGCCGCTTGAGCAAGGGGAATGGAAGAGGCGGCGCCTAGACGCCGGCACCGTGGTGCCATCCGCAGCAGCCAGCAAGATGCGCGTCAGCCTCCTCGCACAAGACCCTCTGGTAATTGAGCACCTGGTCGCCGGCTCCCATGAGAACGGCCGCCGAGATGGCGGTGAGCGCGACGCGGCCGGCGCGCGCCAGCGTGCGCGCGACGCGCCGCGCGCGACCCGGCCCGGCCGCCGGGACCCTGGGCGCTTGCGGGCGAACGTGCCGGACATGCATGGGCGACCTCCTCTTGCAGCCGGATGCACCTTGCATGCCAGTCCGCCGCCCGCCCGGCGGTGGCTCGCCCGCGGCTGCAGAGCACGGCAAGGCCCCGGAAACCCCTGACGCTCGGCAGGAGTTGACCGCTTCTACTCGTCAGAAGTTGACCACGTGCCGATCGGCCCACGGGGTGGTGTTCGGGATCGTGTTCTTCGTGCTGATCAACACGTGAGGTAGGGCTTCTTCCGGCGTCTGCTTCGGGCCGCCTCTTCCTCTGCTTCCCGGGCGACGGCCCGGGGACGACAGGCGTGGGCCGGCGGGCGAGGCG
>JACQWT010000438.1 GCA_016209145.1 Deltaproteobacteria bacterium
AGCCGCTCGAGCAGGCTATGGGCTTTGCCAATGGCCGGGTCGCTCATGATGGCCTCCGCGCGCTCTTCGGCGCTGCGCGCCTTGAGGTATTGTACCAGCCCTTTCAAGGTACTTTCTCAAGAAGGAAGTGGTGGCAAATGCCTGCCAGTTGGACCCCTGGGGACCTCCGATGCCCCGAAATCCAAGCCCGATCCAGGCCGGTAGCCGGTCGGCTGCGGCCTTGCCGGGCCGCGCGCAGTCCGCTGCCAGTGGGTGCCGCCTACTGGCCCGGAGACGCCAGCAGCCACTCAAGGGCCGGTTGCACGAGCACTCCCTTCGGCCGGCTTGCCGGCATGGCATCGGAGGTGAGCGTCAACAGTCGTCGGACAAGCCTTTTTCTCCTCTCCGGGAGATGAACCCCATGGCAAGGCGGTTGCGCGGGCAGTCGAGCCGCAGTGGCGGCAGTTGCGCGGCCGCGCCAACTCGCCTGCAGAGCGCGCGCGACCGCGGAAGCTACAGGCACCCGGCGACGCGTTCCCTCACCGCTGCCACGGCAGGCAGGTAGCCGAAGTCGGGCGCTCCCGGAGCATCCACCTGCGCCGGGCAGGCGGAGGCCGCGATCCCCCGCCCGCCGAGCAGCTCGAGCAGCCACAGGTGCCGGATGCCCGGAAGCGCCGCGGCCCGGTACTGGATCTGCCCGAAGCTGTTGTCGTCGGCCTGGCACAGCGCGCTGTCGTTGGACGGGTCGGCGCAGTCGCAGGACGTTTGGCTCGGTTCTTTGCAGTCGCGGCTCTCTCTCAGGTCGAAGACGCAGGCGTGTTGCAGGGCGGCGCGGTCCGGGATGCTGCGCTCGTGGCCGTTGATGGCGTTGGCGTTCTTCTCGGCGCCGGGCGGCGCGATGGCATCGCCCGTGATCGGGTTCTTCCCGGTGCGCGGCTCCATCGACTCGACCATGAACGGATCCTCGGGCGGCTCGTAGCTCGCCGGATCGCCCACGATGATGTCCCAGGTCCCGCTCTCCAAGAGCTCCTCGGCGCTCTGGAAGCCTCCGACCGGCCTCCCCTCCTTGTCGAGCCCCGCGAGCAGATCCGGCTTGCCCTTGGCGTTGCGGCGGGCGATGTCCTGCCACGGCACGCCCACAATCCCCGCGAACAGCACGAGATCCGGGCCGCGCACCTCGGTCCCGTCGTCGGTGAGATCGAGATCCAGGAACAGGGGGTTGGGGAAGAGCTGGCCCGTGCGAGTCGGCACCAGCGGCAAGGTGAGCCCGGCGACGTAGCGGTCGATCGGGTACAGGAAGTCGATGCCGAAGCGCCGTTTCTGATCGAAGCAGCGGCAGCAGATCTGATCGTCCTCGGGCGGGAGCGAGCCAGAGCAGTCGTCCTTGCTCGTGTCGCAGCCCTCGCCCGGCGGCTCGCCGCAGGAGCGGCAGCAGGGATCGAGCGGATCCTCGGCACACGCCGCCCGCGGCTTGGGCAGGTGGTAGGGCGCGCTTTGCGAGCCGGGGGCGTAAACCTGCGCTCCGAAGTAGTACTTGCCCCCGTCCCGGAACGAGCAGTCGTTCTCGTCGGTCAGCATGACGATCACCAGGAGCGAGTCCGGCCGCAGGAAGCTCTTGCGCTGCGCGAGCGGCACCTGGTCCGTGCCCTCCAGCACCGCCTCCGCCTTGTCGTTGAGCGTGATCCTCTCGTAGGGGTCGGGCTGGACGAGGAAGCGGTACCAGGCTTCGAGCGGGGCCTCGTAGCCGCAGCCGACCTCGCCCGCGCCCATCACGATCTGGCTCAAATCGTCTGCGAGCTTCTGCGCGTCCTTCTCGCCGCCGTACTTGCCGGCCGGGTCCCAGGCGAGGAAGCCGAGGTTGTTGAAGGTCGGGATGCCCTCCTGGCTCTGGGTGCTCTTGCGCGAGATGAGATGGGCCTTGTCGTTGATGCTGAAGTTCTGCGTGGGGTCCTTCTCGGCGTCGCAGGCGTCGGCGCCGTGCCCCCCGATGCTGGAGGTGACGACGCCGATGTGGATGTCCTCGATCGGCTCGATCTCACGCTTGGTATTCGCAGGGCACTCGGCCGCGGGATCCTGAGGCTGGCTCTTGGCCGGCTTGCCGTTCTCGTCCACGCAACGCGGGTTGACGAACGCGGCCACGAGATCCGGCAGTGCCTCCTTCAGGACCTGCTGCTTGTCGGCCATGCCTCGCGAGTTGTCCACCACAAGCAGAAGGTCGAGCTTGCCCACGCCGGAGGAGCAAGAAAGGCCGGCGCCTGTGCCGCCGCCTGCGTCGCCCTTGCACAGCTTGCACCTGCACTCCTGCCACGCGAGCGGCGCACCCGCGCCCGTGAGCGTCATCCCCTTGACGGCGCCGCACCCGCAGCTCGCCGGCCGGCAGCCGAGCTCCTTCGTCGCGGTCTTGGTGCCGCTGGCATCGTACTCGTTCTGGAGTTGGCACCAGGCGACGCCGTCGCACGGATCCTTCGGTTGCTCGTCGCCGCCGGGCTCGACGGCGCACGCGCCCGCCAGACACGCGCCGAGCACGCCTGCGCCCACGCACCGCGCCAGCCGCGCCCAAGCAGCACCCATCTTGCGTCTCCCTCCCATCTCGGCACCAGGTACCACCCCGGCAGAGCCGGAACAAACGGGAGCCGTGGCGCGGCGCGCCAGGGCCAAGGGCCCATGTTGGCCGCGGCGATCGCCGGAGGTCGGCACCCGAGTGCCCGAAAAGCGGGCGTTCGCATGGCGACCTTGGCGAGGTCGGCACCCGAGTGCCCGAAAAGCGGGCGTTCGCATGGCGACCTCCGCGCCCCTCTACCCCGGAGCTGGCGATCGGGGAAGCGCTGGCGACGGGGCGGCGGGACGTGCCGCGCCGGACCCGGGCGGCCGATCTGTGGCAGAAGCTGCACGCGCGCGGCCTCGCGCTCGGCAGTGGCCTGCCGGAGAGCAGACCCCGGCATCGTGAGCCCTGACCTACGCCCCCGACACGGGCGCCCAGGCGTTCGAGCCGAACAGGCCGGCCGGGGCGAGCAGGGCCCGGCCCCGCTCCAGCGCTTCACCGAAGCGGTTCGCCCGGAGCATCATGGCACGAGGTTGCAGGTCACCCGGAAGCGCGCCTCGGCGCCGGCCACCGCGCCGCCCACGAAGCGGAGAAGCGCCGGGTGATCGCCCATGGCGCACCAGTCGTAGCTCCAGCCGAGATCGTCGAGGCCGAGTTGCTCGGCGCGGCACCAGCCGCTGGGGCAGCCCTCGCAGGCGGAGGTCGTACGGCAGGCATCGAGCGCCGCACCCTCGAACTGGGTCACCTCGCAGGTGCGGTAGTCGCCCTGCTCGTCCCGGTCGAGCCGCGGGCGGCGCACGCCGTCCTCGTCCATGGGGTCGCGCCAGCCTCGCTCCGGATCGCAGGGCGCGTCCACGGCGTAGCTCTCGGCGAGGACCAGGCACTCGGCTCGCGGGCCCTTCATGGCAATGGGGTGGGAGGTGCACCAATGCCGGCCGTCGATGCTGAAGCGGAGCACGGGAGGAAGCCCCATTTGCACGATCCACTCGGCCCCGCACGGCCAGCCCTGCACGATGGGCAGGAGCGATGAGAGCGCAGGCAACTCGAT
Source organism: Deltaproteobacteria bacterium (assembly GCA_016209145.1). GTDB lineage: Bacteria > Myxococcota_A > Polyangia > Polyangiales > Polyangiaceae > JACQWT01. The sequence goes on from JACQWT010000438.1 coordinate 3,570, forward strand.
CCAGGATCGGAGCCGCGAGGGCGGCTCGGCGGAAGTGATGACGGAGAGGCACGGCGACGGCTGCACCGAGGGGATCACGGCGGTGAAGTCGAAGAGCACTTCTGCGCGGGGGTTCCACGAAGGCATCGGGTAGGCGGCGACTGCGCCGGGGCTCTCGTCGTCGCCGGTGGTGGCGAGCACCTCGCCGATGAGGACGAAGCGGCCGCGCGCGCCAGCTTCCGCCAGGGCGGCCTCGGGTTCGTCCGCCGGCGGCCTCACGCCGGAGAGCACCTGGCCGAGCTGCGCCGCCGCCTCGATCGGGCGATAGGAGGCATCGGGCGCGGCGAGACGGGTCTCCATCTCGGCGAGCACCGTGTCGGCCAGCGCCATGGCCGATTCCGGCGTGATGAAGCGCGGCCGGTGGAGGAAGGCGGGCACCTGGTCCGGGCCGATCAGGCGCTCCGATCCGAGCACCGACGGGAGCGCCAACACCACCGTCCAGTCCACCGGCCGCCAGGCGGCCGGATCGTCCCAGGATGCCTGCTCCCCAAGAACGAACAGCGTGGTCTGCAACGCCTCGGCCACGGTCTGGCGCAGCTTCGCCGCCTCGCCGGTCGGCCGGTCGTCCACGACCAGTGCGATCACGAAGGGCTCGGGCTGCACGCCGAACGTGATTGCCCATTGCGCCCACGGCTCCACGTGCTGGGCCTCCACATCCAGGCCGCAGCCAGCCGCGAGCAGCAACGGCCCGCAGGCCGCCATCAGGCGCCGGTCCCTCATGCCGGTGACAGAAAGCAACGAGCATGCCAGCCGCAACGGCCCGAGATCAGGCGGAGGCGACCGCACCTCCCGCCAACTCGGTTGGCGGGAGCGACAACTGAGTTGGCAGTGCCCAAGGCAACGGCGGACGCGCGGCCCACGTCACCGCGGGCGGCACCGCCGCCGGCCAACCCGTCGCAAGGCCCGCCGCGCGTGGCCCGGCGGCGAGCCCCAGCGCCGCCGCAAGCAGCCAGACCGTGGCGCCCGGAGCGGGCCAACGTGCGCCCGCCCCCGAGCAGGCGCAGCCTCCCTGGTCGCCCTCGTCTTCGGGAGAATCTGTGGAAGCTGGCCGCGCGCGGGCCGCTCCTGAGCTTTCAGGGTGGCGGCAAGCTGCCATCTTGAGTGGGAGGCACACGACTAGCCACCCCAGCGCCCGCTGGCGCCGGCCGAACGCGCGCAGCCCAGAGCTCGCCTCCTCGCGCCGGCGCGGGCGCGCCGCCGATGGCGTCGCTGCGTAGCCTCCTGCCTCACTCGCGGCAGCGGGCAGCAAGCCAGCACGGCAGCGAGGGACGGGCCGATCTCAGTTGCGCGCCACAAGCTGCTCGATCCTCTGCAGCGTGGCCGCCACAGCCGCCCGGTAGCCGAAGTCCGCCGCCTCCGGGTCGCCCGCCTGCCTCGGGCAGATGGAGGCCACGACAGCCTGCGCGCCGACCGCCTTGAGCAGCGAGAGCTCGCGCAGGCCCGGGAATGCCTTGGCCCGGTATTGGATCTGCCCGAAGCTGTTGTCGTCTGCCTGGCACAGCGGGTTGTCGTTGTTCGGGTCGGCGCAGTCGCAGGCCACCATCATCGGGTCCGTGCAGTCGCGCGGCTCTCCTAGGTCGAACACGCACGCGTACTGCAAGGCGCAGCAATCCCAGCCATGCTCGTGGCCGTTGATCGAGTTGGCGTTCTTCGCGGCGCCGGGCGGAGCAAGAGCCTCGCCCGTGACCGGGCTCGTCCCCTGCCGCGGCTCGATCGACTCCCACATCAGCGGATCCTTGGGCTTCACGTAGTTTGCCGGATCGCCCAGGATGAGATCCCACGTGCCGTTCTCGGCCAGCTCCTCCGCGTCCTGGAAGCCGCCGACGGGCTTGCCCTTCTTGTTCAGCCCGGCGAGCAAGTCCGGCTGGCCCTGGCTGTTGCGCCGCGCGATGTCCTGCCACGGCACGCCCACGATACCGGTGATGAGCACGAGACCGGCGTCGCGCACGTTGGTGATATCGTCGCCGGGGTCGAGGTCCATGAAGATCGGGTTGGGCAGGGTTTGGCCCGTCCGATCCGGCACCACCGGCGACGTGAGCCCGGCAGCATAGCGGTCGATGGGGTTCAAGAAGTCGATGCCGAAGCGCCGCTTCTGATCGAAGCAGCGCAGGTTGATCCCATCGTCGAGGGGATCGAGCGAGCCGTCGCAGACGTCCTGGCTGGTGTCGCAGCCCTCGCCCGGGGCCTGGCCGCAAGAGCGACAGCAGGGGTCGTTCGGGTCCTTGGCACACGCCGCCCGCGGCTTGGGCAGGTGGTAGGGGGCGCTCTGCGGGCCGGGGGCATAGATCTGCGCCGCGAAGTAGTTCTGGCCGCCGTCCTTGATCGAGCAGTCGTTCTCGTCGGTCAGCATGATGATGACCAGAAGCGAGTCCGGCCGCAGGAATGCCTTGCGCTGCTCGAGCAGCACCTGGTCCGTGCCCTCGAGCACGGCCTGCGCCTTCTCGTTGATTGTGATCTTCGCGTACGGGTCAGGATCGACCAGGAAGCGATACCAAGCCTCCAGCGGCGCCTCGTAGCCGCAGCCGACCTCGCCCACGCCGTTGACGATCTGGCCGAGGTCGTCGAGGAGCTTGTTCGCATCCTTCTCGCCGCCGTACTTGCCGGCCGGGTCCCAGGCGAGGAAGCCGAGGTTGTTGAAGGTCGCGATGCCCTCCTGGCTCTGCACGCTCTTGCGCGAGAGCAGGTGAGCCTTGTCGTTGACGCTGAAGTTCTGCGTCGGGTCCTTCTCGGGGTCGCAGGCGTCGGCGCCGTGCCCGCCGATGCTCGACGAGACGATGCCGATGTGGATGTCCTCGATCGGCTCGAAGTTGACCAGGCCGCCCACCAGATCCGGCAGCGTCTCCTTCAGGACCTGCTGCTTGTCGCCCATCGCGCGGGAGTTGTCCACGAGCAGCAACAGGTCGAGCCGCTCGATCGGCCATGCGGGGCGACTGCTGCCGCCTCCCTCGCCGCCCCCGCCCGTCCCGTGCTCGTGCCCGTCCCAGACGGCCACGCCACCGCAGCCGGCGGCAAGCGCCGCCACGAGTACGCTCATCGCGCCAACTACACCCCACCTCCGCCCAGCGCGCATCGCCGCCACCTCCGCTACCGTGCCGGTTGTGCCGATCGGATCGACCCTGTCGCCTTGATGCTAGCGCCGGCTGCGTCTGCTAGCCATGGATCCCCTCGCCCCTCGCCAATCGTGACAAGGAAATCCCACGCTTCGGGAAGAAGCCGGGGTGAGTGATCTAGCCGGGTGGTGAGCGGGAGCTCCAAGGCCGATAGCGCGAGGTGGCCTGCCGCCGGCCTCCGCGACGATCAGCGCTCGCGATGACGACCCTGCCCGCCCGGCGGGTGCCACCCGGGTGACCCGTGCGCCCCGCTCACCCGCAGAGCGCGCTGCAGCTCGCCTTCTGGCACTGCAGGACCTTGGCGAAGAGCACCTGGCCCTCCGGGTGCTGCTGGTTGCACTGCTGGTAGCAGGTGCTGTCGCCCTGCTGGCAGTCGAGCGCGCAGTCGATGAGCGCCCAGCAGTCCTGGCTCTGCCAGCAGGCCTCGACCTCGGGCTCGCAGGCGGGCAGCGTGCAGCGCTGGCAGTCGTTGAGCGGCTCGGCGAAGGGGCAGACGGCCGCGCACTGCTGCGCGGCGCAGTCGCTGTAGACGCCCATCTCCACGCCGCCGCTGCCGTGCTCGAGGAAGCAGCCCACGACGCACAGGTCGTTGTCGCCGCAAGCCGTCGTGCAAGCGAGCATCTCGACGCAGGCGGGGGTCGAGAAGCACTTCTCGTGCTTCGCGCTGCAACTCGACGCGGTGCAACTGCAGCACGCTTGCTCGACGACGCCGCACTCGGGCGGCCCGTCGTCGCCGCCCCCGCCGTCCGGGCCGACGAGGCCGCCGCCCGCTCCGCCGGCGCTCGTGCCCTCCCCCCCGGCGCCGGCGGCCCCCGCAGCTCCAGCGCCGCCGGCCGAGGAGGACGCGGGCGAGGTCGTGAAGGCCTCGCCGCACGACGCCGCCGCCAGGACGGCGGTCACCAGCAACCACACCAAGCCGAGCCCGCGCACGCCCCCATTCTGGCACGAGAGCGGCGCCCCGAGCAGACGGTCTCGGCGTGCCGGGTTTTCGGGGCGTGGGCGACCTGGCAGGCGGCAGCGCGCCGCCCTCACTGGCACGCGCCCTGCGTGCAGGACTGCCCAGGCGCACACGCCTGACCGCAGCCGCCGCAGTTGGCTGGGTCGGTCTTGGTGTCGGCGCACTTGTTGCCGCACTTGGTGGTGCCGCCGAAACAGACGAGCTGGCACTGCCCGGCCACGCATATCTGGCCGGGCGGGCATGCGTAGCCACAGGAGCAGCAGTTGGCCGCGTCCGTGGCCGTATCGACGCAGTACGGCTTGCACAGGGTGGTCCCGCCCACGCAGGTGAGCGCGCAAGCGCCGCCGAGGCACTGCTGGCCCTGCGCGCACGCGTTGCAGCAGCCGCCGCAGTGCTCGGGCTCGGTCTTGGTGTCGACGCACCCGCCGTTGCACAGGGTGCTGCCGCCAGCGCACCCGGAGGAGGGAACGCAGCTTCCCTTCCCGCAGGCCTCGCCCTTGGAGCACGCCTGGCCGCAGGCACCGCAGTTCGCCGCATCCAGCGTCAGGTTGACACACTTGTTGCCGCACTTGGTCCTGGGCGGGTTGCACCCGGGGCAGCATCGGCCCTCGTTGCACACGAGGCCAGGCTGGCAGGCCTTGCCGCAGCCGCCGCAGTGCTCGGGGTCGTGCACAAGGTCGACGCACTTGTCGCCGCACTCCTTGAAGCAGCCGATGCACCCCGGCCCGCACTGCCCGAGCGTGCACGGCTTGCCCGGCGCGCAGGCCTTGCCGCAGCCGCCGCAGTGCTCGGGGTCGGTGCTGGTGTCGACGCACTCGTCGCCGCACTTGGTCGTGCCGTCCTGGCACGGGGCCTTGCACTGCCCGTCCGAGCAGATCTCGCCGTTCGCGCATGCGTTGCCGCAGGCGCCGCAGTTGGCCGGGTCCGTGGCCGTGTCGACGCACTTGTCCCCGCAGTGGGTCGTGCCGCCCGGGCAGTCGAGCGAGCACTTCTCGGCGACGCACGGCTCGCTCGGCGCGCACACGTTGCCGCAGTTGCCGCAGTTGGCTGGATCGTCGATCGGGTCCACGCACTTGCCGCTGCACTCGATGGC
>JACQWT010000108.1 GCA_016209145.1 Deltaproteobacteria bacterium
GTTCAGCGACCCCGACCGACTGACGACCGGGCCGCGGCTAGCCACAACGCCTTGCGCACAGTCGGCCACCTGCTGTCACAGCCACACACGAGCCCTGGCGGGTTTCGCCCGACAGACTCCTAGTTCTGGTAGTTCGCCTGGATCTTGCTCACGACCGGCGGGTTCTGCGCGTCCTTCGCCACGAGAACCGCCCGCACCTCGAGCCACTGCTTCGGGCTGATGTTCGGGCAGCCCGTGATATCGGCGGGCGAGGTGGTGAAGGGCCCGCACAAGGGCGCGCTCGCAAGCTGCTGCACGAGGGCCGCGCTTCTCACGTAGACGCGCACGAGCGCACCCTGCGGCAGCTTGGCGTCCCAGGTGACCGAGCCCCACGTGGCGTTCGACTGGCCGCCGTTGAACGCGATCGTGTAGGTGCCGTACTGCCCGTTGTTCGTGGCGCGGGTGCGCAGCATGATGCCCGACCAGTCGCTGTAGTTGTAGGGGTTGGACCCGGGAAGCGCGGTGGTGAGCTCGACCGCTCCGCTGTCCTTGTTGATGCGTACCACGTTGTTGCTGCACGTGCCCGTGAACCAGATCTTGCCGCTCGAGTCGCCGGCCATGCCAACGCCGCCGCAGATCTGGCCGATGGCATACGTCGACAGGAACGTGCCGCTGCCGTTCTGGCCGCTGAACTTGGAGGCGTTGCTTGGCGCGCCGCCCGTCCAGTACGCCGTCCAGAGGTTGCCGTCGGTGTCGATCGTGGTGCCGCGCGTGCACCCGCCGCCGGGGTTGTTGGGCGAAATGGCCGACAAGGCCTGCGACTGCCCGTCAATCCGGTACAGGCCGCCGCTGCACGGCCCCCACTGGCCGAGGTAGGCGTTGTCCTTGGTGTCGATCGCCACGCCGTAGGCCGTGGTGCCCTGGTTGGGCACGCTGTACTTGACCTTGCCCGTCAGCGTGTCGATGGCCCCGTAGGGGCCCGACCCGAGCTGCGAGTTCCACATCAGGCCCTTGCTGTCGGTGGCAAACCCGTAGGGATTGGAGGGCAGGCTCACGTCGAGCACCACCTTGCACAGCTCGGGATCGATCTTGTGAGCGCGCGCATCGTTCCACGTGCCCGCCCAGATGTAGCCCTGCCCGTCCGCGCCCAGGGCCCGCACGAACGGCAGCGTCGCGTTGTCCGCGGCGTTCTTGATGATGCAGCTCTGGCTTCCATCCGCGGCCATCTTGACGACGTTCGAGCAATTCCCGTTGTTCGGATCCCAGTCGCAGCGGTGGGCGATCCAGAAGTTGCCGTCCAGGGCCACCACGGTACGCGAGGGCCCGCCGCCGCCCGAGGGGTACGTGCCGATGAGCTTCCCGTCCGCCGCGTCGACCTTGTTGCTGATGTTCGAGGCGTTGCCGCAGGCGCCACAGTTGGCCGCGTCCTGGAGCTGGTCGACGCACTTGCCGCCGCAGCAGCTCTGCCCGGCCGCGCAGGTGATGCCGCAGCCACCGCAGTTCTGCGGTGTGGAGACCGACTTGCACTGGCCGCCGCAGCACGATTCACCCTGGCCGCAGACGTTGCCGCAGCCGCCGCAGGCGAGCACGCACTTGCCCGTGCAGCAGGACTCGCCCCCAGCGCAGACCTTGTTGCAGACACCGCAGTTGTTCGCATCGACGTTGAGGTTCGTGCACCCGTTGCCGCACTTGGTGGTGCCGCCCACGCACTTCAGCCCACAAGTGCCGTTGGCGCAAACCTCGTCGCCCGCGCAAGCCTTGCCGCAGAACCCGCAGTTGGCCGGATCGTTCGCGAGATCGACGCACTTGCTGCCGCACTTCGTGGCTCCTCCCCCGCACACCAGGGCGCAAGCGCCGTTGGAGCACACCTCCTCGCCCGTGCATGCCTTGCCGCAGGAGCCGCAGTTGGCCGGGTCCTTCGCGAGGTCCACGCACTTCAGGCCGCACTTGCTTGCCCCGCCCACGCAGTTCAGGCCGCAAGCGCCGTTGGAGCACACCTCCTCGCCCACGCAAGCCTTGCCGCAGGAGCCGCAGTTGGCCGGGTCCTTGGTGACATCGGCGCACATGCTGCCGCACTTGGTCGTCCCGCCGGCACACACCAGGCTGCAGACGCCGGTCGCGCAGGCCTCACCTTTCTCGCAGGCCTTGCCGCAGAAGCCGCAGTTCTGCGCGTCCTTGGCCAGGTCCACGCACAGGTTGCCGCACTTGGTGCTACCGCCGGTGCACTGGAGGGCGCAGACACCGCTGGAGCACACCAGGCCAGCATCGCAGCCTTTTCCGCAGTAGCCGCAGTTGGCCGGATCCGTCGCCAGGTCCACGCACTTGCTGCCGCACTTGGTGGTGCCGCCGCTGCAAAGCAGAGCGCAAGCGCCGCCGGAGCAGATCTCGTCGGCCACGCAGGCCTTGCCGCAAGCGCCGCAGTTGGCGGGATCCGTCGCCACCTCGATGCAGAGGTCGCCGCACTTGGTGCTGCCGCCCGCGCAGTTGAGGCTGCACAGGCCGTTCGAGCAGACCTCGCCCTCGGGACACTGCGTCGCGCAGTTGCCGCAGTGGGCCGGGTCCTTGGTCACGTCCACGCACCCGTCGCCGCACTTGGTGCTGCCGCCGGTGCAGTCCCAGGCGCACTTGCCGCCGGAGCAGACCTCGCCCTCGGCGCACACCTTGTCGCACGCGCCGCAGTTCTTCGGGTCGTTGTCCACGGCCACGCACAGATCGCCGCACTTGGTCGTGCCGCCCGTGCACTCCATGCCGCAGTTGCCGCCCGAGCAAACCTGGCCCTCGGCGCATGCCTTGCCGCAGCCGCCACAGTTGTCGGGATCGAGCAGCACGGCCACGCAGCCCGTCGGGCACTGCACCAGGGGTGCCGTGCACGCCGCGGCGTCGCCGCCCGGCCCACTCGTCGTGCTCGTTCCGCCGACGACGCCCGCCTCCCCGCCGCCGCAGCCCACAACAAGCGTGGTTGTGACCGCGAGAAACACCCTCGATCCGTTCATTTGATTTCGCTCCTTCTCCGGCTTCCCGCCGGCCAGGCTCGGCCTACCTGCCGGATCCCCCTAGGAGTCTGTCGGAGAAAAAACTAAGTGCGCGGAATTGTTCGGTTCCAGCGTCAGAGTAAAGTGAGCGATTTCGATAACTTGGACCATTTCGAGCACGCTTTCTCCGACACACTCCTAGCATTCCCGCGAAGCTGCGTCAACAGCTCCCTCGAACCGCAACGGGAAGCTCCCGGGGTCACCCGTGACACGGGCGGCGTCCATCGCCGTTAGCAGCTCCATCCGCCCGAGATCCTTGCCGTCGATGCACGGGCCGAGAAACGCCGGCAGGCGTGGGCATGGCCTGGCGCCCGCTGCGGCGAATGTGAAATGTGGAACAGCTGCGATCGGCAAGGTCAACGGGCGGGGCGCGGTGGCGATGACCTCGCCCGGCGCCTGGAGGGGTTCGCCGTCGCGGGGCTCCGGAGCCTGCGCCGGCTCGAGCGTTTCTGGGATGACATTCCACATTCTCTGTTCCTTGTTTCACATTCCACGTTTCCGTGGCCCACGTCCTCCCGTATCTCGGGCCGCCGAGCTGCTAACGGCGATGCGACCGGCCCCCTACCAGCGCGTGGTGCGCGGCCGGTCGAACTCGAGGAGCGAGCGGTCGTAGCCTGCCCGGCGCAGGGCGCGCAGCACCGGCGCGAGCGGAACCCGTACCGGGTTGTCGCGCAAGAGCTCGACCTTGACGAAGGGCATGCCCCGGCGCAGCAGGCGAAGCGGATGGCAGCAGGTGGGGTTGCCCCGGCGGTGCCGGTAAAGGCGGCCGAGCAGCCCGGACGGGACCAGCGACTCCGACGGCACGAAGGCGCGAGGCTGGAAGCCGGCGCCCTGTAGGAACACCGTGAGCCCCACCTCGTACGACCGGATGGCCTGGGCCTTGTCGCGGTACGGCAGCACGCTCGACCAGAACTCGGCGAAGGCCGGTGACCCGAGCACCCGGCGCTTGAACGCCAGGAAGTAGCTCTGCAGGTGCCAGGCGATCTCGTGGTTGTCGGTCATGCCCCAGAAGTCGCAAGCGGATGCCGTCATGCGCGCGAAGACCGGCCCCAACGGGAAGACCGGGCCGAAGACGCTCGAGTTGACGAGCACGAGCTCGTCCCACTCGCCGAGCTCGCGGCTTGCCAGGGCGTGGCGCCACATGCCGAAGTCGTAGCCGGCGTTGCCCTTGAGCGTGACCGCGTCGCAGCAGGTCTCGGCCTCGGCCACCTCGGCCGGCGGCAAGGCCGCGGTCGACAGGAGCTCCACGCGCTGGCAGTCACGGCGCAGCTCGCGCAGGCACTGCCGGACGTGGCGCTTGACCTCGCCCTGCGCGTCGAAGTGGGCGTAGATGCAAAGACGCTTCATGCCGGATCCCTGTTCGCGCCTGGGTTGCGGGCGAAGCCCATGATATGTAGCGGGGCCAAGGGCTCGAGCGCAAGCCGCTGCCAGCCAACGAGGGCCAGCACGGCGTCCACGAGCGCGGCGTCGAACACGTGGTGGTGCATGCCGCGGTTCTCGGCGTTGCGCTCCGAGCGGGCGCGCAGCTCGGCGCGCTTGCCTGCCAGCCCGGCCATCTCGAGATCGATGAGATCGAGCCATTCCTCGAGGTGCGTGAGGTCGTCCTCGCCGACCCCGCGATCGAGGTCCTCGCGCAGGTGCGCGAGCGTCGTGACCGGCCGGCGGTGGTCGAAGCACCCGCCGGGATCGGGCACCACGAGCAGGAGGCCCCCCCCCGGCCGCACTACTTGCTTCCACCTCGTCAGGGCGCGCAGCGGGTTGGCCATGTGCTCCAGGGCGTGGCAGCTCAGCACGCCGTCGTAGCTCGCGTCGGCAATACCGGCGAGATCCGCCCCCTCGCAGATGTGCTGCCGGCCCACGCGGCGCCGGCGGTCGAAGCGGTAGCCTTCACCCGCGCGGATCTCGCCTTCCCACATGGTTGCCGTGCTGAAGTTGCAGCCGTCGAGGCGCGACAGGATCGGGTACACGGGCACGGCGCTGCCGCGCTCGAAGAGCTCGCTCGGGCCGCCAACTTCCAGGCCGCACGCGCCGCACAGCTCCCGAAACAGCAGCCCGAAGCAGCGCACGGTGGGGATCCGGCCAAGCACCTGGGCAGCGGTCCAGCGCGGGCCGAAGTAGCGCAGCGCGGCGAGAAGCCCAATCGGCAGCATGGACGAAGCTCACGCTATACCACGCGCGGGCTGCGTCTGCGGCCCAAGGGTGAAACCGATGCGCCCGCGCGAACGGAGCGGGCAGGCGCGACCGGCAACGCCCCGCGGCCGTTGCGCGCTGTGCGCACCGGGATGCCGCCCACGGGAGAACGTCACGCTGGGGCTTCGCCCCAGACCCCGCGAACGGGGCCCCAACCCCGCATAGGCGTTAGGCGGGCAATCAGCCGGCGGCCGAGGCGCCGCGCCGGCCGAGCGCGCCCGCAGC
>JACQWT010000424.1 GCA_016209145.1 Deltaproteobacteria bacterium
GGGCCTCCGGGCGCGCTCGCGCTCGCGGCCGCCTGACGAGCCGGGTGGGAGAAGGCGTGAACGCATACATGAGCAGCGCCCGGCACCCGCTCTGTCCTGGCGTGGCGCTTGCAGCCGTGGTGGCCCTCGGCTGCTCGGGCGAGCCGAAGATCGCCGGTGTGACTCCGCCGAGCGGATCGGCGCGCGGCGGCACGCCCGTGGCGATCGACGGGAGCGGCTTCGGCGACAGCCCGCGCGTCAGCTTCGGCGCCTGGCCGGCGGCGGTCCTGGCGGCCGCCGACGACCACATCGAGGCTATCACGCCGCGCGCGCTGGCCGGCGCGGTGGACGTGACCGTCTCGGCCGGAGACGCGAGCACCGCTCTTCCTGCCGCCTTCACGTATCTGCCGCTGCCGCTTCGCCTCGTCGACATCGCCCCGGCGCGCCTGGCTCCCGAGGCATACGAGGGGCGCGGCGCGTGCACGGTCGATGCCGACGGCGACGGCGATCCGGACATCGTGCAGGCGGTCGGCCCCGAGGGAGCGCGCCTCTATCTCAACGGCGGGGCCGGCACCTTCGCCGCGTCGGTGGCCCTCTCGGACGAGCCCGCGACCGGCGAGGGCTGGAGCGACGCGGTCGCGGCGGACTTCGACGGCGACGGCAGGCTCGACTTGCTCGCGGTGGCGCCGGCCCAGGGAGCAAGCCGCCTGCTGCGGGGCGACGGCGCAGGCGGCTTCGAGGACGCCACCGAGGAGAGCTTGCCGGAGGATCTGCCCGGGCTTCGCGCCGCCGTGGCGCTCGATGTCGATGCCGACGGCGATGCGGACGTCGTGGCGGCGCTCGCCCCCGCCGAGGCAAGCCCGGCGCCCGGGGCGCTGCTGCTGCTCAACGACGGCGCGGGCGAGCTCGCAGACGAGAGTGCGCCGCGTTTGCCGCCACAGAAGCTCCGGGCCTCGGGCCTCGGCGCCGGCGACCTCGATGGCGACGGCCGCGTCGATCTGCTGCTCTCCGGCGACGGCGAGCGGTCGCAGCTCTGGCTCGGCGACGGACAGGGGGCCTTCAAGCTCGCGCCTCCCGACGCGTTCCCGACCGAGGTCGTGCCCGGGGCGGGGGCTCCGGCCTTGGGCGATCTCGACGGCGACGGCGCGCTCGATGTCTACCTCCCGGCCGAGGGCCGGGACCGCGTCTACCGCAACGACGGCTCGGGTCGCTTCTTCGATCTCACCGACGCCATGCTCGGCGACTCGGGCGGCTTCGGAGCAGCGGCGACGGTGGCGGATCTCGATCTCGACGGCCACGCCGACGTGCTCGTGGCGCGGCGCGACCGCCCGCTCGGGCTCTTCCGCAACGACGGGGCGGGGAGGCTCTTCGACTACTCGGCCGAGATCGTGCCGAGCCGCGCGCAGGCGGCGGCGGGACTCGCCCTGGGCGACGTGGACGCCGACGGCGATCTCGACGTCTTCGTGAGCCGGAGCAGGGGAGAGGAGCCGGCGCTGCTGCTCCTCTGGGACCCGGCGGCGGCCGGCGACGGCGACGGCGACGGCGTGCCGGACGCGGCCGACAACTGCCCTGCCGTGGCCAACGCCGATCAGGCCAACCGCGACAGCCATCATTTCGGCTGCGCGAGCGCCACTGCCTGCGCCTCCGATCCGGGCTGCGAGCTCGCCCTGCGCACCGGCGCGGCCTACCTGCTGTGCCGCGACAGGAAGTCGAGCTGGGCGGCGGCGCGCGACTTCTGCCGGGCGCGCGGCGCTGCTCTCGCCTTGCCGCGGGACGACGCGCAGAGCGAGGCGCTGGCAGGCATGGGCACGGACGGCTACTGGATCGGCGTGAGCGACGCCGCGGCCGAGGGAACCTGGACCGGCGGGGACGGCGAGAAGGCGAGCTACACCAACTGGGCCGACGGCGAGCCCGGTGGCGGCGACGCCGAGGACTGCGCCATGCTCGTGGGGGGGGGCAAGTGGAACGACGCGGCGTGCGAGACCGAGCAGCCCTTCGTCTGTCAGGATGTGCGGTCGAGGACGCCCGATCCGGGTGACGCTTGCGATCGCTGCCCCGAGCGCAACGATCCGGGCGACGAGCCGATCGATCCGCAGGAGGGCGGCGGCGGCGCGCCCGCGTGCGCGCCGCAGGAGGAGGGACAGGGACCATGAGCGGAGCACGCGGGGATCTGCTTGCCGCTGCCGCCTTCTGCCTCGTGACGGCGCTTGCCGGCGCCTGTGGCCGGCAAGAGGAGCCGGGCGCGGGCGGGCCCGTCGCGTCCGGCCCGCGTGCCGAGCGCGAGCTGGGACTGGTCGCGTTGCGCTCGGCCGACAGCCCGCTCGGCCGCGCGCGCGAGCGGCTGCGCGCGAGCGGCGTCCCGGATGACTTCGAGGTGCTGTCGGTCGGGCCCGCGGGCGAGGTGCTCTACGGCCGGCCGATCCTGCCGGCCCGGCCGGACGCCGATCCGGCGTTTCAGGCCGAGCTGCTGCCGCCCGGCGCCGCTGCCCGCCCCGTACCCGTGGGCACGGAGCCGCTCATCGACGCGGCCGTCTGTGCGCGCGCCGACGGCGCCGCCGCCATCGTGACGGCGCGCGGCGAGTTGCTGCTCTGGCGGCCGGACGCGGCCCCCGTCGCCCTGGACCGCGAGGTGTCGAGCGGCCTGAGCTGCTCGGCGCGCGGCGACAGGCTCGCCTACGCCAAGGGCATGGCGCCCGAGCTCGACGTGTACGTGGTCGATCTCGGCGCGGGCGGGCCGGGAGCTGCGGCGCCCCCGGCGCTCGGCCGCGCCGTCGCTCCGCATCCTGCGCCGGACTACCTGCCGGCGCTCTCGGCCGACGGGCGCGAGGTGCTGTTCGTCTCGAGCCGCACGGGCATCCCCGCCCTCTGGGTTGCGCCGGCCGGCGGCGGGGAGCCCAGGCAGATCACGAAGCCGCGCGGCGCCGCTGTGGCGCGGCGAGCTCGCCGTGTACTTCGACGGCGCCGGCGTGCGGGCCGTAGATCTGCGCAGGGGCGAGCCGCTCGGCCGCGTGCCGGGCGCGCGCCGGCCGCATTGGCTCGGCGCGGGCGAGCGGGCGGCGGTCGAGCTTTCTTCCGGGGCCTTCGCCGAGCTGCGGCTGGCGGCGCCAGGAGCCGAGCCATGAGCCGGTGCGGGGGCCGCCTCGTCCTTTGCGCGACGCTCGGCGGCGCGTTCGCGCTCGCGCCGGCGCCGGCGGCGGCGACCAAATTCCGCCGGCCATACGAGCCGGGCATCAACCTCGGTTACGGCTTCGACCACGACGGCGGCCCGGGCTGCACCGACTACGCGTGCACCAAGTGCAACCAGGATGCCTGCAAGGGAGTCTGCTACGACGGCCACAAGGGCAACGACTACCCGTTGGGATTCGGCACGACGGTAGTGGCCGGCGCGAAGGGCAAGGTCACGGCCACAAGCGATGGCTGCCCCGACATGGGCTACTACTGCAGCAAGTGCGGCGGCGGCTTCGGCAACTATGTGCGCGTGCAGCACGACGACGGCAAGGTCACATACTACGGCCACATGAAGCAGGGCTCGCTCGCCGTGGGGCAGGACCAGCAGGTGAGCTGCGGCCAGAAGCTCGGCGAGTCGGCGAGCAGCGGCTGCTCGACGGGCTACCACCTGCACTTCGAGGTGCGCGTGGGCGGCAGCTCCGACGATCCCTACGCCGGCGCCTGCGGCGGGCCGCAGAGCTACTGGGTCTCGCAGGGCCCCTACGGCGGCCATCCCAGCGCCGAGTGCGAGAACGCCTGCGAGTGCAGCCCGGGCGACAAGCAGAGCGAGGGCTGCGGCAACTGCGGGACGCATAGCCGCAGTTGCGAGGGCAACTGCAAGTGGAGCGGCTGGGGAAACTGCGACGGCCAGGGCGAGTGCCATCCCGGCGACGAGCAGAGCCAGGACTGCGGCAAGTGCAAGGCCCAGAAGCGCTCCTGCCAGGGCGACTGCAAGTGGGGAGGCTGGGGAAGCTGCGAGCAGAAGGGCTGCCAGCCCGGCGACGGGCAGACCGAGGGCTGCGGCAACTGCGGGACGCATAGCCGCACGTGCAATGACGACTGCAACTGGGGCGACTGGTCGAGCTGCCACGGCGAGGGCGTGTGCCATCCCGGCGACAAGCAGGGCGAGAAGTGCGGCGATTGCGGCGAGAAGCTGCGAAGCTGCTCGGACGGCTGCACCTGGGGCGAGTACGGCGAGTGCGCCGGCCCGGATCCGAATGGCGGCAACGACAAGTGCGATACGGGCCTGCCCGGCGAGTGCGCCGAGGGCCGGGTGCGCTGCGTGGCCGGCATGCTCGAGTGCCGCGCGCTCTCGGCCGCGCCGGCCGAAACCTGCGACGGCATCGACAACGACTGCGACGGCTTGGTGGACGACGGCGATCCGGCAAAGCTCAGTGATCCGCCGCCCGACTACGGCGCCGAGCTCGTGGATCTCTCCTACCCGCGGGCGCTCGCCGCCGGAGCGAGGGCGCGCGTGTGGGCGGCGCTGCGCAATGTCGGGGCCAAGTCCTGGCCGGCGGGCAAGGTGTGGCTCGCGTCGCTCGGCGGCGCGGGCGGAGAGGCGAGCGAGCTCGGCCCGCCCGGCCTGTGGCCGGCCCACGACGTGGCCGCGGTGCTGCGCCACGACGTCGCGCCCGGGGCCGCGGGCGAGCTCGACTTCGAGATCGCCGCGCCGGACCGCTTCGGCGAGCGCATCGTGGAAGGCTTCCGCCTGGGCGCGCCCGATGGCTCGCTCGTGGCCTGCCCCAAGGCGCATTTCGAGATCGAGCTGCTCGTGCTGGGGCCGGGCGACGGCCTCGGCGGGGGCGGCGCGAGCGCGGGCGAGGCGGGGCTCGGCGAGGAGGAGGGTGGCTGCGCGTGCCGGCAGGCGGGCGGGCGGCGCGTGGGGCACGAAGGCGCTGTCGTGTGGCTCCTGCTGGTGGTGGCGGGGTGGGCTCGGCGGCGGAGGTTGCGGCGCTGATGGGCATGGTCCGGGGTCATGGTTTCGGGTCGTGGTGAGGTCATGGTCATGGCCCGCGGGTGAGCGGGCGGCAGGCGAGCGGCGTGCCAGCAGAGCTGTCACGCCGCCCGCGTCGCCTGACTTCGGGGGCTCGGGGCAAGTGCTCTCGGGGCAGACCCTGGGGTGGCGTCACGATGCCCTCCTTGTCGCCGCGAAGGAGGGCATCGTGACGCCGCAACCCAGTTCCAGTCCGTCCCAGCGCAACCCCGCGCCCGGGCCGCTCCCCGGTCCGTCCCAACGCTACTTCCCCCACGAGAGGCTGCGCGCCTACGAGCTTTCGCGGGCGGTGCTCGGCCGCGTGGCCGGACACCGCGGCAAGCTCCGGGGGCTGCCGGGCCAGGCCGGAGCGCAGCTCGAACGCGCCGTCGTGGGCGCACACACCAACCTCTGCGCCGCGGCGGCGAGTCAGGGCGCCGACGCGAAGCGGCAGTTCCGCATCGCGCTGGGCGAGGGCGCCGAGGCGGGCGGCTGTCTCGACGCGGCCCTGCTGTTCGGCGCGCTCGGGCAGGCCGAGCACGACGAGGCCTGTGCGCGTGCCTGCGGGGGCTTGCGAGGTAGGGCCGGGCCGGAGGCGGCGGCCGGAGCGCCGGGGACGGCCACCCCGCGCGCAGTCCGCCGCGTACCTACGGCCCGAGGTTCGCACGGCAGTTGCTCGGGGCGGTCAACCTCGTCTTCGGCCGTGCCGGGCTCGCTTCATCTAGCCGCCAGCCAGCGCGGCGGCGCTGGGGTGCGGATTGGCATGCGGCCCAAGGCAGCCCCGCATCGCCGTTGACAGCTCTATCCGTCCGAGATCCTTGCGGTCGAGGCACGGGCCAAGAAACGCCGGCAGGCGTGGCCATGGCCTGGCGCCCGCCGCGGCGAATGTGGAATGTGGAACGGGAATGTGGAATGTGGAACAGCAGCGATTGCATGGGCAAGGCAGGCAAGCGGCGGGCCGCAAGGGCGATGACCTCGCCCGGCGCCTGGAGGGGTTGGCCGTCGCGCTGCTCCGGAGCCTGCCTGCCTGCCCAGGGCTCGCTCGTGTCTGCGAGTCCAGGGATGACATTGCACATTCTCGGTTCTCTGTTTCACATTGCACGTTTCCGTGGCCCACGTCCTCCCGCATCTCGGGCCGCCGAGCTGTCAACGGCGATGAGGCAGCCCCGGGAGTGCCGCCAGCGTGCTACAGTCGTCCTATCATGGCCTCTCTGGGACAGATCGAGCTCGTTGGGATCGTCGAGAACGGGGTGATCCGACTGCCCGCACCGGTGCGTCTGCCTGAGGGAGTTCGCGTGAAGGTCATCGTGAACGGCACGACGGAGGCGGATCGGCCGCTCGAGCCGGAGCCCCTTGACAGCGTCGAGGTGGAGGCCGACCTGAGCTGGGCCGACGGACGGCGCTTCCCGCAATGATCGTCGTCGCCGACTCAGGGCCTCTGCTGCATCTGCACTGGGTCGCCGCGTCGCGGTGGGCCCTGCCGCCGTGCCCCATGGACGTGGTGGAGGAAGTGTGGCTGGAAGTTGAGCGTCACGCTCGCGCTGCTCTGGCGGATGACCGGCTCCGACGCATCACGGTGTCGCCTCCGATCTCGAGGCGGGTCGCGCCGCTGTGCCTGGACGCGGCCGAGGCGTGCGCCCTGTCGCACGCGCTTTCGCAACAACGGGATGCCGATGTGCTCGTGCTTTGCGACGAGTTGCGTGCGCGACACGCCTGCGCCGAGTTGGGGCTCGCCGTGGTGGGTTCGATCGGGCTCGTGGTGGAAGCACACCGGGCTGGCCGCGCCGGCTTCGCGGCTGCCCGTGACGCGCTGGAGGCCCTTCCTACGCTGGGGCGACTCCACGTGAGCCCGGCCCTGGTCGCTCGCGCCATCGAGTCCCTGGCGCGGTAGTGCTCGATCGCCCGAGGACTGCCGGGCGCGGCTGGCGCCCGTGCCATCTTCCCGGCGCGGCGGCAGAAGCTTGCCGGCTGGGAAGCCGTGCGCTTGCTTGGTCGATCCGCATGATGGGCTCGAGCAGTCGAAGTGGAGGCTTGCCGAGATGCCGACGGCTCCTCCCACGACGGCCGCGCTGGACGCGACGAGCCGGACGGCGAAGACGCTCAAGAACGCGACTGCTCCGTGAGCGGGAACCTGAGCATCGCGCGAGTGCCGAACGTACCGCCGGTGGTGGCGCTCGCCCTTCTATGGCCGACGAGATGCCCGGCGGAGCGCCATCGCGGACGCCAGGAGCCGGGTTGCTCGTGGCCGTGGCGGGCCCGGCCCTTGTGGCGGCGGGCGGCGTCAGCGCCCGCCGACGGTCGGCGCAGGGACGAAGCCGAGACACTCCGGGGAGTAGGGGGCAAGCCGGCGCGCCATGATCGCGACTGCCTCGGGGTTCTCGTCGATGAGGACGAAGCCGCGCCCGTGGCGTGCGGCCGCCTCGCCGCTCGTCCCGCTTCCGGCGAAGAAGTCCAGCACCACCGCGCCGGGATCGCTGTGCACGCGGACAATACGCTCCAGGATGCCGAGCGGCTTCTGGGTCGCATAGCCGGTCTTCTCCCGGCCGCTGGTCGGGACGATGGTGTGCCACCAGACGTCGGTGGGCGTCTTGCCGCGCGCGGCCTTTTCGGCCCCGACCAGCGCTGGAGCGAGGTAGGGGATGCGGTCGATCTCGTCGTAGTGGAAGACGTAGTCGTCGGGGTTGCGCACGTACCACAGGATGGTGTCATGCTTGGCCGGCCAGCGGGTCTTGGGCCGGCCGCCGTAGTCGTAGGCCCAGATGATCTCGTTCACGAAGCACTTGCGGCCCAGGAGCCCGTCGAGCGCAACCTTGACGTAGTGGACCTCGCGGCAGTCGAGGTGAACGAAGATGCTGCCCCGAGGATCGAGGCAGCGCAGGCTGGCCTCGATGCGCTCCAGCAGGAAGTCGATGTAGCCGGAGAACGAGTCGCCGAAGCCGCTACGGCCGAGGTGCTCGGCGCGGTAGCGCCGGCCGCCGAAGCCGATGCGCTCACCCTGCCGGTCGGCCGACGTGCGCAGGCGGTCACGCACCTGGGCGTGGCCGGTGTTGAACGGCGGATCGATGTAGATGAGCTGGGCGAAGCCCGCCGGCAGCGCGGCGAGCGCCGCGAGGTTCTCGCCGAGGATGATACGGCGCATGGCCGGCACGGGAGAGTAGCCGGGCGCGGTCTGCCCGGCCAGCAGGAAGGCCCATCAGCGCGGGGCCGGCGCATCTTCTTCGGCCCAACTTCTGCGGACCTGCACGCGTAGACCGGCGTCCACCGGACGAGCGCGCCGCCGGCCGCGCCAGGCGCCCCACGGCGCCGGCCGCCCGACCGCGCCCGCCGCCCGCTCTGCCCGCCTTCCCCCATCGCCCCCTCAATTCCCGGAAAGCGGGAATAGAGGGGCAGATAGCGAGGTCATCGCCTCCTCAATTCCCGCTTTTCGAGAATAGAGGGCCAGATGGCTTGCGCAGGGGACTGGCAACGGCGCTGCCGTGGGCGGCCCGCGGCCGTAGGCCGACGGCCGCCATCTCC
>JACQWT010000471.1 GCA_016209145.1 Deltaproteobacteria bacterium
GTGTGTCGGAGAAAGCGTGCTCGAAATGGTCCAAGTTATCGAAATCGCTCACTTTACTCTGACGCTGGAACCGAACAATTCCGCGCACTTAGTTTTTTCTCCGACAGACTCCTAGCGCATCGCGATGTACCAGCAGGGGCACTCCTCGGCACACTTCTCACACCCGGTGCACAGCTCGTGCTTGTAGTGGTAGTGCTCGCCGGCCGGGAGCGTCTTCTCCAGCTTCACCACCGCCTGGTCCTGGCAGTACATCCAGCAGTTGTCGCAGTCCATGCACCTCCCGCAAGAGAAGCAGCGCTTGGCCTCGTCGACGGCGACGTCGCGCGCAAGGCCGAGGTTGACCTCGCGGTCCAGGGCGCCTTCCGCGAACCGCTCGGCGACGGGGAGGACGGCGTGCTCGTGCCGCTCGGCCGGCTTGTACCAGTCGAGCTTGAGCTTGTCCTTGCCCACGACGATGCCCGCCTCGGCGGGCTTGGGCTGCGCGCCGGTCAGCTCCGCGTCGATCTCTTCGGCCGCGCGCTTCCCCTGGGCGATGGCCATGGTCGCGAGGTTGAGCTTGTTGGCGTCGCCGCCGGCAAACACGCCGGCGAGCGAGGTGCGGAAGCCATCGCGCCAGCGGATCGTCGCCCCGGCCGCCCCGACGCGGGAGAGGCTGCTGCGGAAGTCGGGCTCCGGGATCATGGCCTGAATGACCGCGCTCACGGGCCGCTCGTACGGGGCGGCGTTCCGTACCGGCACCGGCCGGCGCCGGCCGCGGGCATCCGGCTCGCCCAGCTCGAGCCTCTGGCAGACCAGCCTGACCGCCCTCGCTCCCTCCCGGACCATCTCAATCGGCATGGCCAGGAAATCGAAGCTGATGCCCTCGGCCTCGGCCTGGTCCACATCGTACGCCATGGCCGGCATCTCGGCCTTGGTGCGGCGGTACATGATCGTGACGCCCGCGCCCAGCCTCTTGCACGCCCGCGCCGCGTCCAGGGCGGCGTTCCCGCCGCCAATCACCACCACGTCATTGCCCAGCTCGACCCGCTCGCCGCGGTCAAGGCGCCGCATGAGCTCCGCCCCGGCGAACACGTTCTCTGATTCCTGCCCTGCGGCGGCTGTCGTGCGCTCCCCGTGGGCCCCCACCGCCACGTACACGGCCCGGTACTGTGCTCTGAGCTCCTCCAGCGAGACGTTGCGGCCGACAACCATGCCGGTGCGCAGCTCCACCCCGAGGTCGAGGATGCGCCGGATCTCGGCGTCCACGACCCGGCGCGGCAGCCGGAACGGCGCCACGTGGCGCAGCAGGCCGCCCGGACGAGAGCCAGCCTCGAAGATGGTGACGGCCCATCCTCGCCGTGCGAGCTGGTAGGCGCAAGACAGGCCGGCAGGCCCTGCGCCCACGACGGCGATCTTCCCCTCGCGCCCCTGCGCCGGGGTGGCTCTGAGCGGGGCGAGGCTCAGGCCCTTCTCGATGGCAAAGTCCCCAACGAAGCGCTCGAACTGGTTGATGTTGACCGCCCCGTCCTTGTATTGCCTGTTGCACTCCTTCTCGCAGCAGCGGATGCAGAGCCGCCCGAGCGTGGCAGGCATGGGGTTGGTCTTGGCGAAAACGTAGAATGCCTGTTCTACGCCCTCCTCGAAGCTCCGGCCCCAGGTCTCGGCCAGGCCAACGCTGGTAAGCGCCCCGCGGACATCGTTTCCGATCGGGCAGCCGACCTGACAGGGCGCGGTCTTGGGCTCGCCGAACGGCCGCAGGGGCGTAACCTTCTTGCCCGTGCCGGCGCCGCCGCCCGCCGCGAATCCCCCGAGCTTCTTCTTCTTGACGACCAGCTTTGGCATGGCTTTCCCTGGCGATACGAGACAAGGGGCACGGGGCCGGGGCCCGGGGCAGGAGCCACAACCCCTGCCCCCTGCCTCTCTTGGAGCGCCTACGTACTCCGGCTAGGATCCGCTGCCTCCACCTTGGGCAGCGTGATGAAGCTGCCCCCGAAGTAGCTGTAGACGCAGCGACCCGAGTCCATCAGGAGCCGGATCGCCCGCCGGCAATGATCCTTGTCGACGTTGCCGCCGAACTTCGCGATCATCGCCTTGGTCAAGTCGCTCGCCTTCAGGTTCTTCTTGCCGTCGCACTCCTTGACCATCTGGAACATCGCGTCTGCGACCTGTGTCTCGGAGATGTCTGTCATGGCGCGCTCCCTCGCTCAGAGCTTGAAATGCATCGACGTGCGGAACGTCTTCGGCGCCAGCTTGAAGTCGTCGATGTGGTACTTGGTGAACTCGAAGCCGGTCAGCTCGAAGAACCGCGGCCAGCCGATGCGCTCGATCCAGTCGCCCACGCGCTCACCGCGGGCGGCGCCCGCCGCGTAGATCTCGACGATCTTCTTGACCGCCTCGACCACCTCCGGCCACCGGGGCGGGTTGTTGGGCAGGTAGGTCACCGCCAGCTTCGAGAAGCGCGGCTCGGTGCGGGCGTTGGAGACCTTGCCGCCCACCCAGATGGACACGCCGTCGTTGATCGGGCTATTGAGCGTCACCGACGGGCACACCGTGTAGCAGTTGGCGCAGAACATGCACCGCTCCTCCTCGATGTGCACCGACTGCTTGCCATCCACCGTCGCCGTCCGGATCGCCGCCGTGGGACAGGAGGCCAGAAGCGTCGGCAGCTCGCACGTGCCGGCGAGCTTGGCATGGTCGACCTTGGGCGGGCGGCGGTGGATGCCGAGAAGGGCGATGTCCGAGCAGTGCACCGCGCCGCACATGTTGAGGCAGCAGGCCAGCGCCACCCGGGTCTTGGCCGGAAGCTTCTTCTCGCCGACGAAGTAGGGGTAGAGCTCGTCCATCACCGCCTTGACCACGCCCGAGGCATCGGTCGCGGCGGAGTGGCAGTGCACCCAGCCCTGGGTGTGCACGACGTTCGAGATCCCCCGGCCCGTGCCGCCGACGGGGAAGCCGTTCGCCTTGACCTCCTTGATGAGCGGCTCGATGTTGTCCGCCTTGCTCAGGAGGAACTCCACGTTGTTCCGGCTCGTCCAGCGCAGGTAGCCCTCGCTGTACTTGTCTGCCAGGTCGGCGAACATCCGAATGGTGTCCACGCTCAGGATGCGGGGCGATCCCACCCGCACGGTGTAGAGCTTGTCGCCGCCCTCGGCCACGTGCACGAGCACGCCGGGCTTCATCTGCTCGTGGTACTTCCACTTCCCGTAGTTCTTCTTGATCACGGGAGGCAGGAACTTCTCGTAGTGAGGCGGTCCGATATCGGTGATTCTCTGTGCAGCCATGGTACTTCTCCTGCTCGCGCCTTGTTCCTAGGCCCCTTCCTCGTCTTCGTCCTCCGAGAAGTACTCCTCGTAGAACACGTACGGGTTCTCGCGGGGGTGTTTGACCATCTGCGGCACCGGCTCGACCTCGATGGCCTCGAGGAAGTTGCCCAGGCCCAGCCGGATGGCCAGCTCGCCGACCCGCTCGCGCGCCTTGCCGTGCTCGTCCCACACCTCCCAGATCCTCTCTATCAGATTCTTGAGCTCCGCGTAGGGCGGCTTCAACTCGATGAATGGCACGAGCACCGTCGAGAGCAGCGCGCCCTCGACGATCGGCGCCTTCGAGCCGAGCAGCAGGGACGCGCCCCGCTCCTTGCCGGGCCGTAGGGCCTTGGGCATCTCGTTGAGGCAGTGCATGCAGTGGACGCAGCTCCGGCCGTCGATGCTGAGCTTGCTCGTCTTGGCGTCCCAGCGCATGCAGCGCGCGGGGCATTGCAGCAGGACGTCGTTCACGATGTCGAGGCCCCCGTCGACGTACTTCTTCACCTCGGCGTCGTCCTGCTGGATCGCGTCCTTCCACGTGCCGATGATGGAAAGATCGGCCCGCGCCACCGAGGCGACGCAGTCGTTGGCGCACCCGGCGCACTTGATCTTGAACTTGTAGGGGAAGGCCGGCCGGTGGAGCTGATCCTGGAAGTGCATGGTGAGATCGTGGGTCAGCGCCATGGTGTCGTAGCAGGCCCACTCGCAGCGGGCCATGCCGCAGCAGCAGCTCGGCGTCCTCATGTCGGAGCCGGAGCCGCCGAGATCGAAGCCCTCCTTCGTCAGGTCGGCGAACAGGGGCTCGAGGTGCTCGGTGCGTGTGCCCAGGAAGACGATGTCCCCGGTGGAGCCGTGCATGTTGGTCAGGCCGGAGCCATGCTTCTCCCAGGTGTCCGCCAAAGTGCGCAGGGCGGCCGAGGTATAGAACCACCCGGCCGGCTGGTTGACGCGAACGGTATGGAAGTGCGCCACGTCGGGGAGCTCGCGCGCGAGATCGGAGTAGCGTCCGATCACTCCCCCGCCGTACCCCATGACACCGACAATGCCACCGTGCTTCCAGTGGCTGATCTTCTCTCGATACGAGCGCTCGAGCTGGGCCTGGAGGGCCTTGACGATAGGCTTGCGGCCGGTGAGCTTCCTGATCTCGGTCACGAAGCTCGGCCACGGCCCCTTGGTGAGCTCATCCAGAAGAGGAGTTTCGGAATTGGCCATCGTGTGTCTCCGGAATGTTTGTTGATCTACCTTGCTCTGCGGCGCAGAGCCGTGGAGCTACCCTAGCCCTGCGGCCCGAATACCGCCTCGGCCACGGCCTGCCACTGCGGGCCGGGGAGAGCGTCGGGCAGGCTCGCGCCGGCGAGCAACTCGGCGGCGCGATCACCGAGGAGGTGGTGCAGCTTGTCCACCTCGGCGCTCAGCCAGTCGCTGACCGCGCTGGCGGGCGCCTCGAAGTACGTCGCGGCGGCCGGCTCATAGCGGAGCGCGCCGAGCTCGGCGTCGCCAGACGACGGCTTGAGGCGGCAGATCCAGCCGCGGCTGTAGGGGGCCCGGCCGACGAGCCCGGGATCGAGCAGGACGTCTTCGTTGACGGCGGCGACGGTGCCGGACACGGGCGCGTGCACTACGGCCCCTCGCCCCTTGCCGAGATCGAATCGCCACAGGCTCTGTCCCGCCGCCACCTGGGCCCCGGGCTCGACCAGCAGGGTCACGTCGCGGATGGGGCCGGCAATGGCGCGGCCGAAGTCATCCAGACCGACTCGCACCTGGCTGGCCAAGCGCTCCGCCCAGGCGTGCCCCGCGTGGTAGTAGCGATCCGGCATGACGAGGTAGCCGCGCACGAGCGCGGGATCGTGGCGCCGCGCGGGGCGCACCACGAAGGCCGGGTGGGTGCCGAAGAAGTCCTCGACCTGCTGGTCCACCTCGCAGCGGAAGCACTCGTAGGCGCTGGGGCAGATGGCCTGGGGCACCATACCCAGCCGCATGTAGCGGCAGTAGCGCGGCTCCCGTTCCTCCTTGCTGCGCTCCAGCGTGCGATGTTCCATCTGGATCGCACCCGTCGGACACACGTAGGTGCAGGCCCCGCAGGCGATGCACTCGCGCCCCTCGCCCTCGAAGGGCCTGCCCACGCGCCTGGTGACGCCCCGGCCGGAGAAGCCGATGGCGCCGACCCCCAGCACCTGCGCGCACACGGCCACGCACTGGCCGCACAGAATGCACTTCTCCTCGCGCCGCTTGAGCCGATCCGTACGCGCGCCCAGCTCGGCCGCGAGCTCTTTGATCCGACTCGCCTCCGGACAGCGCGCCAGCAGAAGCTCGATGATCATCCGGCGCCCCGCCACCACCCGCTCGCTCGCGGTGCACACCTCCATGTCGTTCTGCGCCGGGAGCGCACACGAAGCGGCCACGCGCGTCCTTCCCTGGTGGGTTATCTCCACCGAGCACAGCCGGCACGCCCCATAGGGCCGCAGGCTCGGGTGATAGCACAGGGTCGGGATGCGGGCGCCGGCGCCCCGTGCGGCGTCGAGCACGCTCGTGCCTTCGGCCACGGTTGTCCTCTTTCCGTCGATCGACAAGGAGATCATCTGGCCTTCCCTACTCGACCTTGATCGCCCCCGGCTTGCACACCTCCAGGCAGGCCCCGCACTTGATGCACTTGTCCTTGTGGAAGGTGTGAGGACGCTTCTTCTCCCCCTCGATGGCGCCGGTCGCGCAGACCTTCATGCAGGCGCCGCAGTCGTCGCAGAGCGCGAGATCCAGCGAGTACTCGATCAGGGCGCGGCAGACGTGAGCCGGGCAGCGCCGGCGCAGAATGTGAGCATCGTACTCGTCCCGGAAGTACCTGAGCGTGGTGAGCACCGGGTTCGGCGCCGTGCCCCCGAGCCCGCAGAGGGAGAAGTCGGCCGTCGTCGTGGCCAGCTCCTCGAGCAGTACCAGATCCTGCGGGCTCGCTTCGCCGCCGCAGATACGATTGAGGATCTCCAGCATCTGATCGATGCCTTCGCGGCACGGCACGCACTTGCCACACGACTCCTCCTTGAGGAAGTCGAGGAAGTAGCGGGCCACGTCCACCATGCAGTTGCCCTCGTCCATCACGATCATGCCCCCCGACCCCATGATCGAGCCCGTGCGGTTGAGCTCGTCGTAGTCGATCGGCAGATCGAGGAACTGCTCCGGAATGCAGCCCCCGGACGGCCCGCCCGTCTGCACCGCCTTGAACCTTCTATCGTCCAGGATCCCGCCGCCGATGTCGAACACGATCTCGCGCAGCGTCAGGCCCATCGGCACCTCGACCAGACCGGTGTTCTTGACCTTGCCGACCAGCGAGAACACCTTCGTGCCCCGGCTGCCCTTCGTGCCGATGGAGGCGTACCAGTCGCCGCCGCGACCGACGATCTCGGGCACGTTGGCCCAGGTCTCGACGTTGTTGACGTTGGTAGGCCGGTCCCAGAGCCCCTGCTGAGCCGGGAACGGCGGTCGCTGGTCCGGCTCGCCCATCTTCCCCTCGATGGAGCGCAGCAAGGAGGTCTCCTCGCCGCAGACGAAGGCGCCTCCGCCGCGCGAGAGGTGGATGTTGAAGTTGAGGCCGGAGCCAAAGATCGACTTGCCCAGGAGCCCCAGCGCGCGCGCGTCCGCGATCGCCCGCTGTAGCTTGGCGATCGCCAGCGGGTACTCCTCGCGCACGTAGATGTACCCGGCGTTCGCTCCGATAGCGAAGGCGCCGATGGCCATGCCCTCGATCACGGAGTGCGGATCCCCCTCCAGCACCGCCCGATCCATGTAGGCGCCCGGGTCGCCTTCGTCGGCGTTGCAGACGACGAACTTCTCGATCCCGGCCGCGTTGCGGCACAGGCGCCACTTGCGTCCCGTGGGAAAGCCGGCGCCGCCCCGTCCCCGCAGCCCGGACTTCTCGATCTCGACGATAAGACTCTCGGGCGACATCTCGGCCAGCGCCCGCCATAGCGACCGGTAGCCGCCCCGGGCCACGTACTCGGCCAGCGAGTCCGGGTCGATGAGACCGCAGTTGCGCAGGGCGATCTTCCGCTGTTTGGAGTAGAACGGGATCTCGCCGATGTGGGGCACGCCCGGCAGGGCCGGCTCGCCGTCGACCGGCACGCAGCAGAAGGCCAACTCGGCCGGCACCGCCCCCGCCGCCACGGCTCCGATGATCTGCCTCGTCTTGAGGCGGTTCAGGCTGGCGAAAAGGACGCGCGGCTCTCCCGGGCGCAGCACGTCCATCATCGGCTCCATCTGGCAGCAGCCGATGCAGCCGGTCTCGCGAATGTCCGCCTCCAGACCGAGCCGCGCCGCTTCCTCGCGCGCCACCGCGAGCACGTTGCGCGCGCCCGTGGCGCTGCCGCAGCTCGCCGTGCCCACGGCGATCCGCACCCGCGGCGGCCGAATTGACGCCTTGCCATCCTTCGCCAGCGCCTCGAGGGCCGCGACAGTGTCGATCCGCATGGTCTAGTCCCTTGCCGCCGGCTCCCGGAACTTCTTCGGCAGGTTGCCCGCCTTGATCTGGGTCAGCCGCCCGTACATCGCGTCCCCGACCCGCACCACCGGAGCGATCGAGCAGCACCCCACGCAGCGCACGCGCTCCAGCGTGAACATCATGTCCGGCGTCGTCTCCCCCGGGCCGATCCCAAGCTCCCGCCCGAGCCGGTCGATGATCTGCTGCGCTCCGCGCACGTGACAGGCCGTGCCCACGCAGCATTGTAGGACGTGCTTGCCGCGCGGCTTGAGGCTGAATGCCTTGTAGAAGGTGGCGATCGCGTACACCCGGCTCCGCGGCACGTCCAGCAGCCGCATCACCGCGTCCAGCGCCTCGGGCGGAAGCCAGTTTCGCGTGCGCTGGATGTCCTGCAGCACCGCAATGAGCGCGTGCTCGTGGAACCCGTGCCGTTCGACGATCGACTCGACCGACTCGACCACTGACCCGTTCATTCAGCTCGCTCCACCCTCTCCCAACGGCGCGCCCGGCTCGTCGCGGCACCCAGGCGAATCCCCGCCGCGAAGTCCGGCCCCCGGAGGGTGAGCCTTGCCTTGTGCCGCCGTCATAGCAACTCCCTCGTAGCGATACCTCGAGTGTGGGGACCACCCCGCGCGCCGTGCCTCAGGCCCCGCCCGGGATGCGGCGAAACTGGGGCCGCCGGGCCTGGGGGTCGGGGTGGTTGGACGCGGTCGATTCGGGACGTAGCACCCTGCCCCCGGTCAGTCAACGGACAATCGATGGATGATGGCGATAGAAATCTTGTGGGTGGCACCTGGCTAATGGCAGCGATAAAGGGTTTTGATGCCTGGACAGGCGGCCAGGCCCCGGCCGTAGGCGGGCGGGTGTGCGCATCGAGGCGGCTTATGCGGGCCATCCAAACTTTGCGTTTGACGGCAGCGAATCGGGGAGTAAGGGTGGCGTTGCTCGAGTCGAGCGGCTGCGTGGCATGGCGACATGCGCCTGCCCGAAGTCGCTGATGCGAGACGGCGATGCGACTCATGGGGGCTCGATCGAGCCCTGGAAGCTGTAGGCCGGCCCTCGTGGCCGTAGGAGGTGACCCATGCCGAGTTTTGTCAACCCCGACAAGTGCGATGGGTGCAAGGCTCTGGACAAGACCGCTTGCCAATACATCTGTCCCAACGACCTGATGGTGCTCGACAAGGACAAGATGAAGGCATACAACCAGGATCCGTCGCAGTGCTGGGAGTGCATGTGCTGCGTCAAGATCTGCCCGACGCAGGCCATGGACGTGCGCGGGTACGCCGACTTCGTCCCGATGGGCGCGAGCGTCGTGCCGCTGCGCTCGACGGACAGCATCATGTGGACGGTGAAGTTCCGCAGCGGGCTCGTCAAGCGTTTCAAGTTCCCGATCCGGACGACTCCGGAAGGGAAGGCGGAGCCGTCGGGCGGCTGGAAGACCGAGGCCGATCTCGAGGGGCCGACCCTGTTCACCGAGCCCCAGTCGCTGGGCCTGGCCCAGGTGTGGACCAAGTAGCGCGCGGAGGAAGCCATGGAGAAATGGGAAACTGTTACCGTCGAGACTGACCTGCTCATCTGCGGTGGCGGCATGGCGGCCTGCGGGGCCGCGGTCGAGGCCGCGTACTGGGCGAAGAAGCACGGGGTCAAGGTGACCCTGGTCGACAAGGCGGCGCTGGACCGGTCGGGCGCGGTGGCGATGGGCCTGTCGGCCTTGAACCAGTACGTCGGGTTGCGCGACGGCGAGAACACGGTGAAGGACTACGTGGACTACGTGCGCAACGATCTGATGGGGATCACGCGCGAGGATCTGGTAGCCAGCATCGCGCGCCACGTCGACTCCACCATTCACCTCTTCGAGAAGTGGGGCCTGCCCATCTGGAAGGACAAGGCGGGCAAGTACGTCCACGAGGGGCGCTGGCAGCTCATGATCAACGGCGAGTCCTACAAGGTAGTGATCGCCGAGGCGGCCAAGAACGCCCTGGGACCGGAGAACATCATCGAGCGCGTGTTCATCACCGAGCCGCTGATGGACGGCGAGCGCTGCGTGGGCGCCGTGGGCTTCTCCACGCGCGAGAACAAGTTCTACGTGTTCACGGCCAAGGCCGTGCTCGTGGCCATGGGCGGCGCGGTGGGCGTGTTCCGCCCCCGTTCCGTGGGCGAGGGCGCGGGCCGCGCCTGGTACCCACCCTTCAACTCCGGCGCGAGCGCGTACTTCACCATCAAGGCCGGCGCGGAGATGACCTGCCAGGAGGTGCGCTTCATCCCGGTGCGGTTCAAGGATGCCTACGGCCCGGTGGGCGCGTGGTTCCTCCTCTTCAAGGCCGCGGCCACGAGCGCGCTCGGCGGCAACTACATGGTGGAGCGCAAGGCGGAGCTCGAGAAGTGGGCCCCCTACGGCCTGGTCAAGCCGATCCCGGCCAACCTGCGCAACTACATGGGCACGCTCGACGTGATGGAGGGCAAGGGGCCCATCTACATGCAGACGGCCCAGGCCATCCAGAAGATCGCCGACGGCACGCCGGATCCGAAGGAGCGCAAGAAGCACCTGAAGGAGCTGGAGAACGAGGCGTGGGAGGACTTCCTCGACATGACCATCTCCCAGGCCATGCTGTGGGCCGCCCACGACATCGAGCCTGAGGTCAAGGCCTCGGAAATCGCGGCGGCCGAGCCCTACTTCATCGGCTCCCACTCCGGCGCCTCCGGCGCCTGGCTCAGCGGTCCCAAGGACCTGGCTCCGCCCGAGTACTTCTGGGGCTACGAGCACATGAGCACCGTCAAGGGCCTGTTCTGCGCGGGCGATGCCTCCGGCGCCTCGAGCCACAAGTTCTCGTCGGGCTCGCACGCCGAGGGCCGCATCGCGGCCAAGGCGGCGGTGCGCTTCTGCGCCAAGGAGAACCTGCCCAAGCCGCAGGTGAGCGAGGCCCTGATCGAGAAGCTGAAGGAGCGGATCCTGCGGCCGCTGGCGCTGTTCGAGGAGAACAAGAACAAGACGACGCAGGACGACGTCAACCCGAACTACGTCCTGCCGAAGATGTACATGATGCGCATGCAGAAGCTCATGGACGAGTACGCGGGCGGCGTCTCCATGCACTTCATGACGAACAAGCCGCTGCTCACGCGCGGGCTCGAGCTGCTCAAGCTCCTCAGGGAGGACGCGGAGAAGCTCGGGGCGCACAACAAGCACGAGCTGTTGCGCTGCTGGGAGAACATCCACCGGACGTACCAGGCCGAGGCCCACGTCCGCACCGTGATGTTCCGCGAGGAGACCCGCTGGCCGGGCTACTACTTCCGGGCCGACTATCCCAAGATGGATGAGAAGAACTGGAAGTGCTTCGTCAACTGCACCTACAACGCGGCCAAGGACGAGTGGAGCCTCAAGAAGGTGCCGATCAAGAACATCTTCTAGCTCGTCCTGACCAATGACAGCGACCCCGGGCGCCGGCCGCGGCGTCCGGGGTTTGTCATCCTAACGCGGGCTGACGCCCGCAACCCAATGGTGAAACCGATACGCCCGCGCGAACGGAGCGGGCTGACGCAATCAGCAACGCCCCGCGGCCGTTGCCCCCTGTGGCCGCAGGCGGGCCGTCCGCGGCGAGAATTCCACGCTGGGGCTTCGCCCCAGACCCCGCTCGCGGGGCCCCAACCCCGCTCGCCTTGACCGGCGAGCATGTTGCGCGACTGGCGCGAATTCGGCAGAGGAATAGCATACTGCGCCCCATGGATTCGCCATCGAAGCACGTCGATCTGAAGTGCCCCCATTGCGCGGCGCCCCTGCTCCCGTTCGAGATGCCGGACGGCGGCGGCTGGAGCAAGCCGGTGCAATGGGCCTGCTTCAACGACGAGTGCTCCTACTACCGCGAGGGGTGGGACTGGATGTGGGAGCACTACCGCGCCAAGGCATCGTACCGCTACCGCGTCGCCGACCCCGCCACCGGCCAGGCGGCGCCCCTGGCGGTGTGGTCGCCCCAGGCCATTCGCTCTCGCATCGTGGCGGCGCCGTCGCCGGAACAGGACCGGGACGACGAGAACCCGGCGAACGGGCCATGACGCGAAGCGAGCCGTATGGTGTCTCGGATCTGCCCGAGCCGGTACGCGACCGACGGGTCGGCCCGGGCGACGAGTTCTGCTTCGCGTGTCACGCCGGCCTGGAGTGCTTCACGCGCTGCTGCGGGGACGTGAACATCCTGCTTACGCCGCTGGACGTGCTGCGCCTTGCCCGGCGGCTCGGCCTGGAAACCGGCGACTTCCTCGCCCGCCATACCCTTTCGCCCATCACGAAGGAGCTGCACCTGCCCGTGGTGCTGCTGCGCATGCAGGAGGGCCCCGGCAAGCGCTGCCCCTTCGTGGGCGAGACGGGCTGCGGCGTCTACGAGGACCGGCCTTGGAGCTGCCGCATGTACCCGCTCGGGATGGGCCTGCCGCCGGCGCGCGCCGGCGTGGAGCCCGAGCCGGTCTTCTTCAAGTGTCACGACGACTTCTGCGCCGGCGCGGCGCAGGGGCAGAAGTGGACGGTGGAGAGCTGGCGCGCCAGTCAGGGCGTGCCCGAGCGCGAGGCGGCGGAAAGCGGTTTCCGGGAGATCGTGGCGCACCCCTGGTTCATCGGCGGTCGCCAGCTCGACGCCAAGCGGATCGAGCTCTTTCACCTCGCCTGCTACGACCTCGACCGGTTCCGCTGCTTCGTCTTCGAGTCGAGCTTCCTCGAGCGGTTCGAGCTCGAGCCGGATCTGGTAGCCGCCCTGCGCGCCAGTGACGAGGAGCTGCTGCGGTTCGCCTTCCGCTGGCTGCGCTTTGCCCTGTTCGCCGAGCCCACCGTGAGCGTGCGCGAGGCGGCGAAGAAGGGGATGGAATCATGAATGCAACGACGCCGCGGCCCCTGCTCGTCGTGGGGGCAGGCATTGCCGGCGTGACCGCCGCCCTGGAGGCGGCGGAGGCGGGTCACCAAGTGGTGCTGATCGACCGGGAGCCGGCGGTGGGGGGGCGAGTGCTGCGCCACCACCGCTACTTCCCCAAGATGTGCCCGCCCGCGTGCGGCATGGAGGTCAACATCCAGCGGCTGGAACGAAGCCGCCGCGTCCGCGCGCTGATGCAGACCGAGCTCGTGGCCGCGCGCCGTGATCCTCACGGCTGGTCGGTGACGCTGGCGAGCGCGCCCGCGTACGTCGGCCCGCGCTGCACGGCCTGCGGCGAGTGCTCCCAGGTGTGCCCGGCCGCCGTGGCCGACCCCCACAACCTCGGCATGAGCCGGGTGCCGGCCATCCGGCTTCCCCACGGAGGCGCCTGGCCGCGCCAGTACGTCCTCGACCGGTCCGCCTGTCCGGAGGGCTGCCGCAAGTGCGTCGAGGCGTGCAAGTGCGACGCCATCGATCTCGGCGCCCAGCCGGGGAAGAGCGAGCTCGAGGCCGGTGCGATCGTGCTGTGCACGGGCTGGCAGCCCTATCCGATCGAGAAGCTGCCGGAGCTGGGCGGCGGCGAGCTCCAGGACGTCATTGCCAACGTGCAACTCGAGCGCCTCGGCGCGGCGGACGGGCCGACGCAGGGCAAGATCCTGCGCCCTTCCGACGGCCAGGCGCCGCGGGCGGTGGCGTTCGTGCAGTGCGCGGGCTCGCGCGACGTCAACCACTTGCCCTACTGCTCGGGGATCTGCTGCCAAGCCTCGCTCAAGCAGGCGCTCTACGTGCGCGAGCAGCTACCCGAGTGCGCGGTCACCATCTACTACATCGACCGCCGCACGCCCGGCCGCGCCGAGGACCTGCTTGCCCGCGTCACGGCCACGGCGGGCGTCAACCTGATCAAGGGCAAGGTGGGCAGGATCGAGGCGAGCGACGGAGGGCAGCTCGTCTTGCGGGTCGAGGACGTCGAGGCGGGCCGGCTGCTCGAGGCCAAGGCGGATCTCGTGGTCCTGGCCACGGGCATGGTGCCCAACCTGCGCGAGGGTGCGCTCGGCCTCGATCTGCGCCGGGACGAGGACGGCTTCGGCCTGGACGATCTCGATGCCGGCGTCCTGGTCGCGGGCGTGGCGCGGCGGCCCGAGGACGTGGCCGCGTGCGTGCGCGACGCCACCGGAGCCGCGGCCAAGGCCATCGTCGCCGCGGCGAGCTGTGCGTCATCGTCCGCTGGTGGAGCCGCGGCGAGGGGTGCGTGATGGACAAGGTAGGCGTGTTCCTCTGCACGGGCTGCGACATCGGCACGGCCGTGCCCGAGACCGACAAGCTGCTCGAGATCTGCACCGAGGCGGGGGCCCAGCGCTGTGAGGCACATGCGCAGCTTTGCGCGCCCGACGCTGTCGCGCTCGTCCGCAAGGCCATCGACGCGGGCGAGCTGAACGGCGTGCTCGTGGCGGCGTGCTCCCAGCGGTCGAAGGGCGCCGAGCTTGGCTTCGATCCGGCCAAGGCCGCTACGTACCGGCTGGGACTGCGCGAGCTCGTGGCCTGGACGCAGCCGCCGGGCGACGAGAACACTCGGATGCTGGCCGAGGATCTGCTCCGCATGGGGATGGCGCGGGTTTCGAAGATGGAGCTCCCGGCCCGGGCCGAGGAGAGCATCGCCCGCGGCGTGCTCGTCGTGGGCGGCGGCCTGACGGGCCTTTGCGCCGCCCGTGCGGCGAGCGCCATGGGCTACCAGGTCGTGCTCGTCGAGAAGAGCGCCGCGCTCGGCGGCCACCTGCGCGGCGTGCAGGATCTCGTGCCGGAGGGGCCCCCGTACGACCGGCTGCACGAAAGCGGCCTGCCGGCCATCGTCGCCGACGTCAAGCGCGCTCCGGGCGTTCGCGTGCTCCTGGAGAGCACGGTCCAGAGCATCGCCGGCCAGCCGGGCAGGTTCGAGGTGTCGGTACGCACGCCGGGAGGGGGCGAGTGCTTCGAGGTGGGAGCCGTCGTGCAGGCCACGGGCGCTCACCCCTACGATGCCACGCGCTTGGGCCACCTCGGCTACGGTGCGTCGCCCAACGTGGTGACGAGCCAGGAGCTCGAGGCCATGCTCGCCCAGGAGAAGCTCGTGCGACCGGGCAACGGCAAGCGACCCGCACGGGTGGTGTTCATCCAGTGCGCCGGCTCGCGGGACGCCGCGCACCTGCCGTACTGCTCGGCCGAGTGCTGCGCCACCTCGCTGCGGCAGGCAACCCTCATCCGCCGCCGCTTTCCCGAGGTGGAGACGGCCATCGTGTACCGCGACGTGCGGGCCCCAGGGCAGCTCGATCGCTTCTACGTCGCCATGCAGGAGCAGTCGGGCGCCATGCTCAGCCGCGGCGAGGTGGACAAGGTCGAGACCGGCGGGCGAAGCCTCGACGTTCACCTCAAGACCAGCCTGCTCGGCGACGAGCTGACGATCGAGGCCGATCTGGTGGTCCTCGCCGTAGGCATGGTGCCGAGCTCGGCCGACGGCGAGGCCATCCGCCAGCTTCGCGACGCCTACGGGCGGATCGAGAAGAAGGAATCGGAGAAGCAGGTCGAGGACGCCAAGAAGCTCGTGGAGCAACTGCGCCACCACGATGGCACCGAGATCCTAGGTCTCCAGTACCGCCAGGGCCCCGATCTGCCGGTGCTGCGCTACGGCTTCCCGGACTCGCACTACATCTGCTTCCCCTACGAGACGCGCCGCACCGGCATCTACGCGGCCGGCGCCGTGCGCGCGCCCATGGATCCCGCCCAGGCGGCGGAGGACGGTTGGGGCGCGGCGCTGAAGGCCGTCCAGAGCATCGAGGCTTGTTCTCGGGGCGAGGCCGTGCACCCGCGCGCGGGCGACGGCGCCTTCGCCTCTTTCTTCCTGCAGCGCTGCACCCAGTGCAAACGCTGCACCGAGGAGTGCCCCTTCGGCGCGCTCAATGAGGACGCCAAGGGCACGCCCGAGTACAACGTCATGCGCTGCCGCCGCTGCGGCATCTGCCTCGGCGCCTGCCCGGAGCGCATCGTCTCGTTCCCGGAATACTCGGTCGACGCGGTGGCCAGCATGATCAAGGCCATCAGTGTGCCTGACGCGGACGAGGAGAAGCCCCGGATGGTGGCGTTCGTTTGCGAGAACGACGCGCTGCCGGCCCTGGACGAGGCGGCCGCGCGCCGGCTCGGCTACAATCCTTGGATCCGCGTGATCCCGGTGCGTTGCCTCGGCGCGGTCAACACCGTGTGGATCGCCGATGCGCTCTCCAGCGGCATCGACGGCATCTTGCTCCTCGGCTGCAAGAAGGGTGACGACTACCAGTGCCACTACATCCGCGGGTCGGAGCTCGCCATCACGCGCATGACCAACGTGAAGGAGACGCTGCAGCGCCTGACCCTGGAGCAGGAGCGCGTGCAGATCGTGGAGCTCGGGCGCGACGAGTACGAGCGCATTCCGCAGGTCTTCCAGGAGTTCGCCGCGACGATCGAGCGCGTCGGGCCCAACCCCTACAAGGGGTTCTAGCGGACGAGTTCGATCATGCCCGAGCGAGCATCGCTCTCGTCATCGGCCCAGCACCGCCGCAACCTGCGCCAGCGCGGCGGTGAGGCGGCGGCGCGTTGCTTTCAATGCGCCACCTGCTCCAGCGTCTGCGAGCTGGCGCCGCCGGGCGAGCCATTTCCGCGGCGGCAGATGCTCGCCGCGCAGTGGGGCCTGGCGGACAGGCTGGCCGCCGATCCGGCGCTGTGGCTGTGCCACCAGTGCAACGACTGCTCCGCGCGCTGCCCGCGCGACGCGAAGCCGGGTGAGGTGATGCAGGTGCTGCGCGGCCTGGCGGTGGAGGAGCTCGCCGTGCCCCGCTTCCTGGCGCGGCTCGCGGGCCGGGCCGAGGTGAGTTGGCCACTGTTGCTCGGTCTGCCCATCGTGCTCTGGGCCGTGCTCGTCGCGGCGACGGGCGGCCTGCCGCACGTCGCGAGCCCGCTCGTCTACGGGCTCGTGGTGCCCCACTGGCTCATCTACGCCGTCTTCTTCCCGCTCTCGTTTCTCGTCCTCGGGGCGAGCTACGCGAGCGGCCGGCGCTTCTGGGCCTTGCTCGGCCAAGACAGGGCGCGCCGTGGCTCGTTCCTGCGCCACCTCGTGCCGGTGCTCTGGGAGATCCTGGTGCACCGGCGCTTCGCCCGCTGCGACCGCGCGGCCGGACGGCGCCTTCCCCACCTCGCCCTGTTCTGGGGCTTCGCCGGTGCGGCCTTGACCTCGGGCCTCATCGTGGTGGCGATGTACGGGTGGGGGGCCGAGTTGCCCCTCCACCAGAGTCACCCCTTCAAGATTCTGGGCAACGTTTCGGCGGCCCTGCTGGTGGGGGGCGGCCTGGTGCTCGTCTACAACCGATTGACCGACGGCGCCGGCACCGGGACCGCGCAGCCTTTCGACCGCTTCTTCCTGGCCCTCGTCGTTCTCGTGGCCACTACCGGCGTGCTCGTGGAGATCGGCCGCTTCGCTTTCACGCCCGAGCTCGCCGTCGCCTGCTACGTCGGCCACCTGGGCGTGGTCGTCTGCCTCTTTGCGACGTTCCCCTACTCCAAGTTCTCTCACGTGTTGTACCGCACTCTGGCAATGGTGCACGAGCGAATGACCGCGGCGGTGCAGCCCGACGAAACCATCTCTCTAAACGAGGAATTGCCATGAGCAAATTGGTCAATCCGCACGGCAGCGCGCACTTGAAGCCCCTGCTCCTAGAAGGAAAGGAGCGCGAGCAGGAGATCGCGAAGGCCAAGTCATTGAAGAAGGTCCCCATGACGAGCCGGGAGACCTCCGACCTCATCATGATTGGGATCGGGGCGTTCACTCCGATCGAGGGCTTCATGGGCCGCGACGACTGGAAAGGCGTATGCGACGACTACCGCCTGGTGTCGCACAAGGGCCTCTTCTGGCCCATCCCCATAACACTCTCGGCGAGCAAGGCCATGGGCGACTCCATCGGCAAGGGCGAGGAGGTCGCCCTCTGGGACACCGAGACCGACGCGCTGATGGGCACGATGAAGGTCGCCGAGAAGTACGGGATCGACAAGGAGCACGAGTGCAAGCAGGTCTTCCGGACCACCGACAGCAAGCACCCGTGCGTGCAGAAGGTGATGGAGCAGGCCGAGGTGAACCTGGCCGGTCAGGTCAAGGTCGTCTCCGAATCGTACTACCCCGAGATGTTCAAGGGGATCTACCAGCGGCCGGCCGAGGCGCGGCAGGTCTTCCAGGAGCGCTCCTGGAGCACGGTGGCGGCGCTGCAACTGCGCAACCCGATGCACCAGTCGCACGCCTACCTGGCGTGGATCGCCGTCGAGGTCTGCGACGGGATCTACATCCACCAGCTCGTGGGCAAGCTCAAGGAGGGCGACATCCCGGCCGACGTGCGCGTGAAGGCCATCCAGGTGCTGGTCGACAACTACTTCCGCAAGGAGCGCGTGGTCCAGGGCGGCTACCCGATGGAGATGCGCTACGCCGGGCCGCGCGAAGCGCTCCTGCACGCCGTCTTCCGCCAGAACTACGGCTGCAGCCATCTCATCGTGGGCCGCGACCACGCCGGCGTGGGCGACTACTACGGGCCCTTCGACGCGCAGAAGATCTTCCACGAGATCCCGCGCGACGCTCTGGAGCTCAAGCCGCTGCCGCTCGACTGGACGTTCTACTGCTACAAGTGCGAGTCCATGGCCTCGATGAAGACTTGCCCGCACGAGGACAAGGCCGTGATCGACGAGAACGGTCAGTACAAGGGCGGAGCGCGGCTGATGCTCAGCGGCACGATGCTGCGCAAGCTGATGAGCGAGGGGAAGCACGTTCCCAAGGAGTTCAGCCGGCCCGAGGTCATCGCGGTGTTGAAGGAGTACTACGACCACCTCGAGCAGAAGGTGGAGATCAAGCTGCACGGCCACGCCACGGGCGCGGCGAAGAAGTAGAGCCCGGCGCCGCAGGATCAGGGCTCGAAGTAGAGCGCGAGCAAATCGGATACCCCGAGCCGTTGCGCCTCGGCGCGCACGTACGCCAGGTCAAGGAAGCCGGCGCAGGCGTCCTTGATCGCCAGGATGTCGTCGATGTCCTGGGGGCGGTTCGCCTCCAGCTTGAGCAGCAGCAGATCCTCCACGGAAGCCACCGGGAGAGTGGCAAGCCCGAGGTCTACGCGGCTCGCCCGGGCGACGACCTGCTCCAGGAAACGGCTGTCCACGAGGATCACGTCCAGGCCCACGCCCTCCTGCGGCGACGGCGGCGTGTGCAGCCGGAGAAGGCCCGCGTCCAGCAGCTCGTCCGACTGCTCGGGGTCCTGGAGGAAGCCATGGCGCAGGGCGTGCTCGCGTAGCTCGCGCTCGCTCCCCTGCGGGACCGCGATCACGACATCGATGTCGAGCGTGGTCCTCGGCAACACGCGGGCGCCGATGGCCACGCCACCAATGACCGCGGCAGGGTGCGGCCACGCCGCGAGGAGCCCTCCGAGCCGCACGAGCGCAGCCCCGAACGCATCAGCCTCTTCCATCCGCCTCCCGCAGTCGTGCCTTGATGGCCAGGAGGAGCTCGGTCGACTCGTCGGAGCGAGAAACCAGGGCGTGCAGGTGGCGCGTGCGCCGGGCGTGGGCCACGAGCTCGAGCAGCAGGCGGATGCGCTGGGCGGGGGTAAGCGCGGCCCAGTCCCGGCGCTGCTCCCGGCGCAGCTCGTTGAGCTTCTGCCGGCGGACGGTCATACCAGGAGCATGCTCGCGCCGCGCGCGTCGGTCAACTGCTGCCGGGACGGAGCCCAGGGCCTCGGACAAAGTCCTCGGCCAGTTGTTAGCGATTGGTGTTAGCAGTTAGCGTTTCCGTAGCGATTCTCGGCCGATCTGCCTACCGCGTCACGCAACGGTTGGCGGCTGTAGTCCGTTGATCGGACGGGCCATTCTCCGGGCCCCCGAGTCCCTACTCCCACAGAACGAGGTGATCGAGGGGCTCTTCGGGGCCTGCGGGGCGGCAGATCGGGGCCGTGCTCGCCCGACACCAAGATACGAACCCCCCGGGGTTGTTTGCGCAGTGCCCCGGGGAGGTTTCGCGGCCGCCCGAGAGCAACCGCCTGCATGAATCTTGGGCGACCACGGGTGCGGCTGTCAAGTGGGTCGGCAACTTGGAAACGCCTGCCCGCTTGTGATCTCGCGCGGGCGGCGCTCCCCCAGAACCGTCGATGCGTTTTCACATCAAGCCGCGGCCTTGCCGGAAGACCGATCGGCTCGTGCACCTTCCGCCCCGCCAGCGCCTCGGGCGGCTGTACCGGCGCGAGGAGTGGACGCGGCTACACCCGGACGCAAGGTGGCGGTCAGAGTCAGAGTCCGAATCGAGCGGGCCGCCCGCGCCCGAACGGCGGCCGTCGAAACGGTAACGGTGGCAAGCTCCGCCTTTCCCGGCTCTGCCTCCTAGCCCTCGCTCTTCTCCTCGTCCTCGTCGCTGGCCTTCTTCGCGGGGACCAGAGCTTCCTCCCTCTCGGCGGCCGACTCGCTTTCGACCTCGTCCGGCGGCGCCGGCAGCTCCTTGGCCGCGGGCTCGGCCGCGAGCTCCTTGGCGTGTTCCTTCTCCAACTGCTCCTTGCTCGGGATGCGCATGCCGTAGAAGGAGCGGTAGACGAAGATCAGGGCCGCGATGAAGAAGGCCACGGCCAGGTAGCGCCGCTGGGTCGGCATCTGCTCCGCCAGCTCGACCGCCAGCAGGCCGAACAGGGTGGTGAACTTGATGACCGGGTTCATGGCCACCGAGGAGGTGTCCTTGAAGGGATCGCCCACCGTGTCGCCGACCACCGTGGCGGCGTGCAGATCCGTGCCCTTGGCGGCGAGCTCGGTCTCGACGATCTTCTTGGCGTTGTCCCAGGAGGCCCCGGCATTGGCCATGAAGATGGCCTGGTAGAGCCCGAAGATGGCGATGGAGATCAAGTAGCCGATGAAGAAGAAGCTGTTCGCGCAGGCGAAGGCGAGCGTCGAGCAGAACACCACGACGAAGATGTTGAACATCCCCTTCTGGGCGTACTGCGTGCAGATCTCGACCACCTTGCGGGAGTCCGCGATCGAGGCTCTCTCGCTCGACTCGAGCTTGATGTGGTGCTTGATGAACTCGACCGCCCGGTAGGCGCCCGTGCTCACGGCCTGGGTGGAGGCGCCGGTGAACCAGTAGATCACGGCGCCGCCCATGATTAGACCGAGCAGGAACGGCTGGTAGAGGATCGAGAGCTTGTTCACCGCCGCGGTGTCGGTGAGGCGGTCGGTGAGCACGAAGATGGTCGAGAAGATGAGCGTCGTGGCCCCCACCACGGCCGTACCGATGAGCACCGGCTTGGCCGTGGCCTTGAAGGTGTTGCCCGCCCCGTCGTTCTCCTCCAGGAAGCTCTTGGCGACCTCGAAGTTGGGCGTGAAGCCGAACTTCTTCTTGATGTCCTCCTTCACGCCCTTGATGGTTTCGATAGTCGACAGCTCGTAGACGCTCTGGGCGTTGTCCGTGACCGGGCCGTAGGAGTCGACCGCGATGGTGACCGGGCCCATGCCCAGGAAGCCGAAGGCCACCAGGCCGAAGGCGAACACCGGCCACGGCCATGAGCACGAGCATGGCGAGGCCCATCCAGTAGGCGCTGAAGTTGCCGGCGACAAGCCCCGAGAGGATGTTGAGCGAGGCGCCGCCCTCGCGCGAGCTCGTGAGCACCTCGCGCACGTGCTTGGAGTTGGTCGAGGTGAAGACCTTGACCAGCTCGGGGATGAGCGCGCCGGCGATGGTGCCGCAGGTAATGATACACGAGAGCTTCCACCACAGCGTGCCGTCGCCCAGGTCGCCGATCTGGAAGTACGAGACGCCGAAGGTCATGGCGATGGAGACCAGCGAGGTGAGCCAGACCAGCACGGTCAGCGGCTCCTCGAAGTTCATCTTCTTGGCGCCGGCGTAGCGGGCCTTGGAGATGAGCTCGTTGATGAAGTACGAGACGGTGCTCGTCACGATCATCCCGACGCGCATCACGAAGATCCACACGAGCAGCTTGGACTGGAAGGCCAGATCGGGCACCGCCAGCGTGATGAACACGATCAGGGCCACCCCCGTGACGCCGTAGGTCTCGAAGCCGTCGGCCGTGGGCCCAACCGAGTCGCCGGCGTTGTCGCCGGTGCAGTCGGCGATCACGCCCGGGTTGCGGATGTCGTCCTCCTTGATACGGAAGACGATCTTCATCAGGTCCGAGCCGATGTCCGCGATCTTCGTGAAGATCCCGCCCGCGATCCGCAGCGCCGCCGCGCCCAGCGACTCGCCGATGGCGAAGCCCATGAAGCAGGGGCCGGCGTACTCCGGGGGAATGAACAGCAGGATCGCCAGCATGATGATGAGCTCGGTGCTGATGAGCACCGTGCCGATGCTGATGCCGGCCTGCAGCGGGATGGTATAGCAGGGCATCGGCTCGCCCCTGAGGCTGGCGAAGGCGGTGCGCGAGTTGGCGAAGGTGTTGATGCGGATGCCGAACCAGGCGACGGCGTAGCTCCCGAGGATCCCCACGATGCTGAAAGCGATGATGATCAGCACTTGCAGCGCCGGCATTTGCAAGAGGACGCCGAAGTAGAGGGCGATGATGGCCGCGATGAAGAGCCAGAGCAGCGCCAGGAACTTGCCCTGCTGGATGACGTAGGCCTGGCACGTCTGCCAGATGAGCTCGGACACCTCCCGCATGGCGTCGTGCACGGGCAGAGAGCGCAGCCGCGCGTAGACCACGAGCCCGAACACGAAGCCCAGCACGCACACCCCGAGGCCTCCCAAGAGCAGCGAGCGCCCCATGCCCTCGATCGCCGGGAGCTTGATCTCCACCTCGCTCGCCTGGGCCGCCGGGGCCAGGAGCACGGTTGCCAGCGCGGCCAGCGCGGCCGCGGATGGACGCCACCACGTCGGCGCCGAACGCGCCGGAGGACTTCTGTCGTTCATCTGAATCACCTCGCGAACGGTTGCCGTCGCCCCAGCCCGCTAGCCGGCTGAGCGCACCGGCCCACTTGCGGCCCCTCGTAGCACAAGGGTGTGATCGCCGCGATAGAACGTTCTTATCCGCGCCCCGCCCGTGCTTGATGCCGGCGCAGCTCCAGTGCTAAGTGCGCATGCGCTGCGGCGGCCCGTCCGCGCCGCTGCCGGCAGCACGGAGGAGTCATGCGAAGCGTTGGTCGAGAGCAAGGGCGGAGCCGAAGCGGCCGCTGGGCGCTTGTTGGGGGCGCGGCCCTCGGGGTGGTGTGTAGCAGCGCACTGGCCTGGGCGCAGGCCGGCGGGATCCCGCCAGCGCCGGTGCCAGAGGGCCAGCCTCCGGCCGAGCAGCCGGCCCCGACCGCTGCGCCCGCGCCCGGGAGCGCGACTCCGGCGCCGGCGCCGGCGCCCACGGGCGCCCCGCCACCCGAGGGATGGGCCCCGGCGGCGGCCGGGACCGCGGCGCCGGGCGGCGTCGAGGCAGGCAAGCCGCCCGAGCCCAAGGGCGAAGAGGCGAAGGAGGAAGGCGAAGAGAAGGAGAAGCCGTTCGTGCAGGGCGGCCAGCACCGCCGCGTCAACCAGCACAACTTCATCCCGCCGGACCAGATCAACAGTCCGTTCCTCAACAGCAACATCGGGCTGGCGCAGGGCTTCGGCGTCTACCAGTTCCAGGCGCCGGACTACACGCTGGATGCGATCATCAAGGCCATCCAGAACCAGGACGCCAACTGGGAGAAGAAGCTGTCGATCTCCGCCCACCACTTCCTCATGTACGGGCAGGCCCTGAGCGGACAGATCGGCATCCTGAACCGCGTCTCGCTCGATCTGTCCGTCATGGGCCGGGCGGCGGTGGGCGGCGAGACCGACACCGCCATCGTGATGGGCGGGTTGGGGATGGCGGATGCCGGCGGCATGGCCAAGGTGCGCATCGTGACCGTGGACAAGATCGGCCTGCAGGTGACCGCTGGCGTGGGCGCCGGCTACCACCACATCCTGCGCGTGCTGCCCATGCCCCTGGTCCTGGAAGCCATCTGCAACTACGCGGGGAAGAACTGCGGGCTGGAGGGCTTCGTCAGCATCTCCGAGATGGCCACGGTCACGCCGGCGCTGATGGCCACGCTCGGCTGGAAGCCGCTCGGCCTGCAATTCTCGGTCGAGCCCGTGTTCGGCGTGGCCGGCGCGGATGCCGAGGGTAACTTCGAGCCCACGCAGACGCTCGCCACCGGCGTGCAGCTCGAGGTCGACTTCGCCGAGCTCAGCGAGTGGGCGCCGGTGGCCATCGCCGGCGGGTATCGGATCGACTACGAGCTGAGCGCCAAGGACGCCTCCTACGCCGACACGCACGGCCTGAGCGGAGGCATCTTCTACAGCGGGCGGCGGGACTTCCTGCTCGGCCTGCGCGCCAACGTCTCGCTCATCACGCCGAGCCAAGAGGCGGCGCCGATGATGGTGACGGGCTTGATGCAGATGCAGTATTATTTCTAGTCTACTTCGTCTTCCCAGCGCACGTAGAGCGCGCTCATGTCGCCGCTCTGGATGGCCGCGGCCTTGGCCTGCACCAGGGGCAGCTCGTAGAGGCAGAAGTAGCGCGCCGTCTTCACCTTGGCGTCGAGGTAGCGCACCTCGGGATCCTGCTTGGCGAGCTCGGAGACGGCCTTGCCGTCGGCCGGATCGACGCCGGCCTTCTGGCACAGGGGCACGAGCTTGTCCCAGGCGATTCTCGCCTGATCGAGCAGCAGCCCGGCCAGGAGCACGTCGCCGGTGAGCGAGAGGTAGGTCGAGGCGTTGACCAGCGGGACGAGGAGCTTCTTGGTCATGGCCGCTTCCATGAAGTAGCCGTTGACCTTGGTCCAGGCGTCCCGCGCCGCGCCGAGCGCGCTTGACAGGGGCGCCAGAGCGGCATGGCTCCTGGTCGCCTCGACCCAGCTTCCGATCTGGGCGATCAATGCGAAGACGTAGGCCCCGTTCTTCATACCCATCTTGCGGCCCACGAGATCGAGGGCCTGGATGCCGTTCGTGCCCTCGTAGATCGAGGCGATCTTGCAGTCGCGCAGGTACTGCTCGGCCGGGTACTCCTTGCAGTAGCCGTAGCCGCCGAAGGTCTGCAGCGCCCACTCGGTGACCCGGAAGCCCATGTCCGAGCAGTAGGCCTTGCACACCGGCGTCATGATCTCGAGCAGGCCCTCGTAGCGCTCGCGCGCGCTCTGGCTCGCGTCGGCGCGGGCGCGATCGCCGCAGTAGGCCGCGAAGTAGAGCAGGGCGCGCATCCCCTCGCCGTAGGCCTTCTGGCGCATCAGCATCATGCGCACGTCCGGGTGCCGGATGATGGGCACGCGCGGGGCGTTGGGGTCCCTGAACTGCCTGATGTCGGTGCCCTGCACGCGCTCCTTGGCGAAGGCCAGAGCCGCCTGGTAGGCGGCGTTGCCCAGCGCCGCGCCCTGCAGGCCGACCGAGATGCGGGCCTCGTTCATCATCTGGAACATGGCCCGCATGCCCTTGTTCTCCTCCCCGAGCAGGTAGCCGTGACACTTGCCGTCCTGGCCGAAGACCAGCGTGCAGGTGGGCGAGCCGTGGATGCCGAGCTTGTGCTCGATGCCGCTGCACACGACGTCGTTGGGCTCGCCGACCGAGCCGTCCGGCGCGACGCGGTACTTGGGCACGACGAAGAGGCTGATTCCCGCCGTGCCTTTCGGCGCTCCTTCGACGCGGGCCAGCACGGCATGCACCACGTTCTCGGTCAGATCGTGGTCGCCGAAGGTGATGAAGATCTTCTCCC
Source organism: Deltaproteobacteria bacterium (assembly GCA_016209145.1). Taxonomy (GTDB): domain Bacteria; phylum Myxococcota_A; class Polyangia; order Polyangiales; family Polyangiaceae; genus JACQWT01. The sequence continues at coordinate 25,367 of JACQWT010000471.1, forward strand.
CCTCGATGAGGTAGTGATCGCCCTCTTTGACGGCCTTGGTCTTGACCGCACCCACGTCGGAGCCGGCCTGCGCCTCGGTCAGGCACATCGTGCCCGCCCACTTGCCGGTGTACATCTTCTCGACGAACGTGCGCTTGAGCTCTTCGCTGCCGAACGCTTCGACCAGGTGGGCGGCGCCGGTGGTCAGCAGGGCGCCGAGGTTGAAGGTGAGGTTGGCGCCGATGAACAGGTCGCAGCAGGCCAACATCAAGCAGTCGGGCGCGCCCTGCCCGCCGAACTCGGGGCTGTGGTTCAGCGCCTGCCAGCCGCCCTCGACGAAGAGCCGATAGGGCTCGTGCATGACCTGGGGCACCGTCACCTTGCCGTCCTTGATGGTGCAGCCCTCCCGGTCAACCGCGGCGCTGATCGGAGCCATGGCCTCGCGCGCGAGCTTGTATGCCTCGTCCAGGATGAGCTCCATGTCCTGGCGGCCGAAGGCGCCGTAGCGCTCGGTGGCGGTGAGCTTGTCGATGTCGAGCTGCTCGAACAGGGTGAACTTGATGTCTCGGATGTCTGCGACGAAGTCGGCCATGGGTCTGCCTGCTCCTTTTGACGCGATGCGTTAGGTTCTCGTCCGGCTTTAGCAGAAGCGGGCGCCTGCGGCATCGCGAAACGCGCAGCGTTCCCTTGGCGGCGCGGCACGTGTGCGGTAACACGTCACCGGCCCCGGGCGGGCGGAGCGAGCGCCCGGCAGCAAGGGTAGGCAAGCCACGTGATCCCGTTGTTCAGAAAGATCTTCGGCACTTCCCACGATCGCGAGGTCCGGCGGATGCGGCCCCGCGTCGCGGCCATCAACGACCTCGAGCCCGAGATGCGCGCCCTGAGCGACCAGGAGCTGCGCGGCAAGACCGCCGAGTTCCGGCAGATGCTCGATCGGGGCGCGAAGCTCGACGATCTGCTCATCCCCGCCTTCGCGGTCGTGCGGGAGGCCGGCCGGCGCGCGCTCAACATGCGCCACTTCGACGTGCAGTTGATGGGCGGGATGGTGCTGCACCGCGGGGCCATCGCCGAGATGCGCACCGGCGAGGGCAAGACCCTCGTGGCCACGCTGGCCGTGTACTTGAACGCCCTGGAGGGCAAGGGCGTTCACGTCGTCACGGTCAACGACTATCTCGCCAGGCGCGACGCCGAGTGGATGGGCGCGATCTACACCTTCCTCGGCATGACGGTGGGCACGGTGGTGGGCCAGCAGCCCGAGTGGGAGAAGCACCAGGCATACCGCGCCGACATCGTCTACGGCCAGAACAACGAGTTCGGCTTCGACTACCTGCGCGACAACATGAAGTTCTCGGCCCTGGACTACGCGCAGCGGCCCCTGCACTACGCCATCGTCGACGAGGTCGACTCCATCCTCATCGACGAGGCGCGCACCCCGCTCATCATCAGCGGCCAGGCCGAGCGCTCCAGCGAGAAGTACCGCATCGTCAATGAGATCATCCCGCGGCTGCACATCGAGGAGCACTACAACGTCGACGAGAAGGGCCACACCGTAACCCTAACCGACGAGGGCGTGGAGCTGGCCGAGGAGCTCTTGAGCAAGTCCGGCGTGCTGCAGAAGAGCCGCCAGTACGCCGCCGGCGGGCGCGGCAACCTCTACGATCCGGTCAACTTGGAGACGCTGCACATCCTCAACCAGTGCCTGCGGGCGCACACCCTGTACAAACGCGACGTGAGCTACATGGTGCGCGAGGGCAAGGTGCTCATCATCGACGAGTTCACCGGCCGCGTGTTGCACGGGCGGCGCTGGTCGGACGGGCTGCACCAGGCGGTGGAGGCCAAGGAGAACGTCCCCATCAAGGAAGAGAACCGCACGATGGCCACCATCACCTTCCAGAACATGTTCCGCCTCTACAAGAAGCTGGCGGGCATGACCGGCACGGCCGACACCGAGGCGGCGGAGTTCCACGGCACGTACAAGCTCGACGTGGTGATCATCCCCACCAACAAGCCCATGATCCGCCTCGACGAGGACGACGTCGTCTACAAGACCGAGCGCGAGAAGTTCACGGCTCTCATCGACGACATCCTGGAGCAGCACGAGCTGGGCGCGCCCATCCTGGTGGGCACGACCAGCGTCGAGAAGAGCGCGGCCATCAGCCGCATCCTCACCAAGAGGGGCATCGAGCACAACGTCCTGAACGCCAAGCACCACGAGAACGAGGCATTCGTGGTGGCGCAGGCCGGCGCGCTCCACCAGATCACCGTATCGACCAACATGGCCGGCCGGGGCACGGACATCATCCTTGGGGGCAACCCGGAGATGCTCGTGAAATGGCAGTTCCGCCAGGACGGGCACCGGCCCGAGGACGAGCCGGAGCGGTTCAAGAGTCTAGTCGCGGAGAAAAGGGCCGAGGGCGAGAGGCAGCGCGAGAAGATCCTGGAGCTGGGCGGCTTGTACATCGTCGGCACGGAGCGGCACGAAGCGCGCCGGATCGACAACCAGCTTCGCGGCCGCTCCGGGCGGCAGGGCGATCCCGGGCGCTCGCGCTTCTACCTCTCGCTCGAGGACGATCTCATGCGCATCTTCGCCGGCGACCGCGTCAAGAACTTGATGGAGCGCATGGGCATGCCCGACGGCGAGCCCATCGAGCATCCCTGGGTCACCAAGAGCGTGGAGAACGCCCAGAAGAAGGTCGAGGAGCGCAACTTCGACATCCGCAAGAACCTGCTCGAGTACGACGACGTCATGAACGCCCAGCGCACCACGGTCTACTCGCTGCGCCAGGCGCTGCTCTTGGGGCGCTACGCGCCCGAGTTCCTCGACGAGGAGGGGAAGCGCACGGGCGAGCACCGGGAGATCAAGCCCTCGCCGAGCTTGATCGAGCAGGCGGCCGCCGACGTGGGCTTCATGCTCGGCATGTTCTGCGAGGACCCGATCATGCCCCACGACGCGCAGGGCAAGCCGCGCGAGGTGACGCGCGCGGACTTCGAGCCCGCGCGCAAGATGGTCGAGCTCGACGGTTTGCAGAAGGAGATCTACGCGCGCTGGGGCGTCAAGATCGAGGTCGCGGGCCGCGAGGAGGACGGCTTGGGCATCTACGACGAGTGCGCGAAGCTCATCCCCCAGGCGCTGGCGGAGCAGCGCGAACGGCTGCTCGATCTCATCGACCGCATCGTCGGCGCGATGGCCGAGGAGTCCTGCCCTCTGAACCGGCCGCCGGACGAATGGGACTGGCCCGGGATCTTCGAGGGCTACAAGGCCCACTTCGGCGTGGAGCTGCCCGACGAGATCGCCGATCACGGCGATCGCGAGATGCTGGCGCGCGACCTGTTCGAGCGCGCCGAGCAGGCCTACCTCGCCCGCGAGAAGGAGCTCGGCCTCGAGCTCGCGCTGCGCGTCTTCCGGCACGTCTACCTGGAGGAGCTGGACCGCTCCTGGGTCGATCACCTGACCGACATGGACCACTTGCGCGACGGCATCGGCCTGCGCGGCTACGGCTACAAGGATCCGAAGATCGAGTACAAGAAAGAGGGCTACAACATGTTCGTCAACATGTTGGCCCGCGTCTCGGCCAACGTGGTGACGAAGCTCATGAGCGTGAAGATCCGCCGCGCCGAGCAGGAGCAGCAGGTGGAGGCCGAGCAGCTCGCGCGGCACGCGGCGCAGCTCTCCCGCGCCGTCGCCCGCCACGGGGAGCACGCCGCGCCTGCCTCGCACCCCGGCGCCGCGCCCGCCGTGCTCGCCGACCAGGAGTGCCCCTGTGGCAGCGGGAAGAAGTTCTCCGTGTGCCATGGCCGCGATCTCGCCGAGGAGGAGGCCGCGCGGTAGCGTGGGGGGCGCCGCTCAGCGCCCCGGCCCGCGGTAGCGCAGCACGGCCCCGTGGCCCACCGCCACGACGTCCTGGGGCGAAAGGCCCCAGACGTCGTGCAGGCGCGTGCTCGTGTCGGTCAGCATCACGCGCCAGCGGTGGCCGTCGTAGTGCACTACGCTGCCGAGCTCGCCCACGGCGTAGACGTCCGCGGCGCTCGCTCCCCACACGCCCCAGAGCCGGGCGCGCACGGGCGAGATCATCGGCTTCCAGATGCCGCCCCGGCACGCGACGATGCGGCCGCCGTCGCCCACGGCGAAGACGTTGCCCCGGCCGTCGCCCCAGATGTCCCGGAGCAGGCCCGCGCCCGCCGTGGCGGGCAGCTTGCGCCAGGCCGCACCCTCCAGCGCGTAGACGGCCTCCCCCAACGCGGCGATGCGGTTGCCGGGGCCGACCCACAGCCGCGCCAGGCGAAGCGAGGGCGGCGGGAACTGGATGATGAAGCGCCAGCCCTTGTTGGTCAGGCGCAAGAGCTTGCCCGAGGCGAAAAGGACATGGGGGTCGGTGGCGCTCGTGCCCGCGATCGCCACGACTCCGCCGCCCCCCTGGCCGGCGAGATCGCCTTCGCCCTCGACCCAGGCGAGCGACCAGCTCGCCCCGTCGAAGTGCAGCGCACCGCCCCTGCCGCGCCGGAGATCGCCGGCCAGGTAGATCTCGTCGCCCGTGCCCCAGAGGCCGCGCAGCTCGCCGCCCGACGTGCTGCGCAACGAGCTCAGGGCGTCGCCCAGCTCAACCCGCTTCCAGCTCTCGCCGTCGCCTTCCAACAGCGCCCCGCCCGGGCTGAGCGCGTAGAGGCGCTCGTGTGCGGGGCTGCCCCAGACGAGGTCGAGCTGGCGCTCCGGCCGGAGCTTGACCAGCCGCCACTCCGGCGGTCCGCTCGGAAGCCAGGTGCGCTGCGGCGGGCCGCCCTGTGCCGGCGCGGCGTCGCCCTCGTCCGCTCCGGTCCCCGTGGGGGCGGCGGCTCCCTCCGGCTCGAGGCCGGCCTGCGTCTCCTCCCCCTGCCGGTGGTCCGGCTTCTCCAGGCGACAGGCGCACGGGCCGAGGCACACGACGGCCTGGACGGCGACGAGGACGGCGGAGGTCAGCGGCAAGCCCACGCCGGCCCGTGACCGTTCAGGCATTCCAGCACCCGGCTCGTCAGGCGGCCGCGAGCGCGAGCGCGCCCGGAGGCCCGGGCCGCAGCGTACTCCTGTACGTGAGGACCCGGGCCGAGGACGTAAGCCGCGATCGCGGCCGACTCGGCGAGCCGTCGTTGCTAGCGCCGCAGTGCGTGAGAGCATACGCCGGCCATTATCCGGCAACCGGGCGGGGGATTCATAGGATCCGGAGGTTGCAGAGCCCGGCGGCGTGCAATAGCGTGACTACCAGGCAGGATGGTGGGTCAGGTCGTCGGTGGCAGGTACGAGCTCGTCGAGCTGCTCGGCGAGGGCGGCATGGGCGTCGTCTACGAGACCGCCGACGCCGAGACGGGCCGCCGCGTGGCCGTCAAGCTCCTGAGCGCTCGGCCCATTGCCGGGGACGAGGCGCTGGGCGAGCGCTTCCGCAGCGAAGCCAAGGCGACGGCCGCCGTGGTCAGCGAGCACGTCGTGCAAGTGCTCGACGCGGGGCGCGACCAGCGCACGGGCCTGACCTACATCGTCATGGAGCTACTGCGCGGCGAGAGCGTGCGTACGCTGCTGCGCCGGTTGGGTCCACTGCCGCCGCAGCTCGTGGTGCGCATCGGCGTGCAGATCGGTGCCGGCCTGCAGAAGGCGCACGAGACGGGCGTCGTGCACCGCGACATCAAGCCGGCCAACGTGTTTCTGGCGCGCACCGAGGATGGCCGGGTCGTTGTCAAGCTGCTCGACTTCGGGCTCGCCAAGGTCAAGATGGAGCACGTGGCCGGCGTGCGGGGCGGCGTGCCGAGGCCCGGCGCCGCGATGCTCGGCTCGCCGCTCTACCTGTCGCCCGAGCAAGCCGGCGGCCGGGCCACGGTGGATCACCGGACGGACATCTGGTCGGTGGGGGTGGTCCTCTACGAGCTGCTCTCGCGCCGGACGCCACACCACGAGGTGCGCTGCGCGCGCTGCGCGGCTGCCTGGTCGGCGAGCCCACGATCGGCCGAGACATGCTGGTGGGGCTGAGCGAACAGGAGCGTGCGGGGATGGTGGACAAGACGGTCAAAGGGGCGGCGGAGCCGGCTGGTACCGAGGCGGCGCCGGTCGCGCTCGGGCCAAGTGGCAACGTGCTAGCCGAGCAAGCGAGGGTCGGGACGGCAAGAGGCGCCGCGGCGCCGAACGCGGTGCCGCCCGCGGAGCGGACGGTAGCGCTGCCTCCGCCGCTGGCGCCGCCGCCGGCGCCGCCGCCGGCGCCCCCCGGCCCCGGCCGCACGGGCCGGACGCTCGTCGCGCTGCTCGTGGGGATAGTGCTGGGAGTCGCCGGGACGTGGGGCTTCAACGCCACGTTTCCGCCGGGCCGGGCGGACGCCGTGCCCGGGACAGCGCCGCCGAGCGCACTGCCGCGGCCCGAACCCAGCGCGGCGCCCCCGGCCGAGACGGCGACCGCGGGGGCCGAGGTCACCGTGTTGCTGAAGGTGTCCCCGTCGTCCGCCACGGTCACGGTCGACGGCACCCTCGTTGTGCCGGAGGACGGTCTCGTCGAGATCACCGGCAAGTCGGGCAGCAGGCACAAGGTCGTGCTGCGGGCGGGGCCGACCGAGACGCCGTTCGACGTGGTGATCGATGAGACCGGCCCCGAGCCTGCCGAGGTGGCGCTGGGGTCGCCGCCGGCAAGCGCGCCGGCACCGGTTGGAGCCGCGCCGCCAACGCCGCCGACGGGCGGCACCCCGGCGCCCGCGCCGCCACCCGCCGCCACGCCGCCGCCCGCGTCACCGGCATCGGTGCCGGCCACGTCGCCTGCGGCACCGGCGCCCAAGCCGGCGATAGTGGCCACGCCGCCGCCCGCGCCTGTGCCCGCGGTGAAGCCAACGCCGCCTGCCCCGCCACCGCCGGCCAAGCCCGCGCCCAAGCCGGCGGCGGGCGACGAGTACGAGTAGCAGGGCGTGCGCCGCCGTCGATGGGCCTGGCGCGGCCGGTGCCGTGCCAGCTAGTCTAGCTGCATGCGGGCCGGGTACGCCCCGCGACGAGGAGGGCGGCGCGATGGATCGACACAGCAGTGACCGAGGCGGACCGCAACGTGAACAACCAGGGCCCGGTCATCTGCGACAGCAACATGGGCGGAAAGTGGTACCGTTTCGAGGGGGCCGCGGGCACGAAGATGCCCACGTGGGTGCCACCGTACTATGGCTGCGGCACTCACGCTCCCGGCTGGCTCAACGGCGGCTACCCGAGCGTCAACGACGGCCAGGTCACGCGCACGGTCTGCTTCAACTGGAGCGGCAACAACTGCATGTGGAGCGCAAGCGTCCAGGTGCGCAACTGCGGGGCCTACTACGTATTCCAGCTCCCCAACGCGCCGGCCTGCAACCTGCGCTACTGCGGAGAGTAGCGGCCGGGCACGATGCCTCGGCCCTGTGCCGGGCCACGGGCGAATTGCTACCGGGCGGCAAGCAGCACCGCAAGCAGCCCGACGGCCACCACTGCCGCCAGGAGCACGATGGCGGCAAGCGCCGCTCTCGTCCGGGCGCGAGAGGCGCTCGCTGCGGCCGAGGCCCCCGTGTCCGCCGCGGCAGTCACTGCGGCCGGCGCCACGGCGCCGAGCATGTCCGGGGAAAGCCTCTGGGTCTCGGCGCCGCCCGGCGCGTGCAGCGGCCAGTCGAGCTCCTGCGTCTTGGCACCCCCTTCGTGCGCGATGGCTCCCCCTGGCGCCGCCGCCCGGGCGCGCGCTGCCGCCCGCCGCCACAGGCTCGTGAGCCAGTTCTCGCGCGTGTGCTCGTCCGCCGCGTCGCGGCGCCACTCGGCCGTCGTGGCCCCGTTCTGCTCGGCCGACGCCACGAGCACGGCCGGCGTTCGGCCGGAGTCGTCCGCGGCGTTGTCTGCAGAGCTGCGGGCGCTCGACGCGGCCTCGAGATGATCGAGCGACAGCGCCGTGGTCGGGCCAGAGTCGTCGGCCTGGGCCGGCGGCAGCGTCTCCTCGTCAGCCGTGTCGGGATCCGGCACCACCGATGGCCGCGGCGGCGGCACCAGGGGCCGGCCGACGATGTCCTCATACGCCTGCCGCAGCGCCTCCTGCATAGCGAGTGCGTCCGGCCAGCGCTCCTGCTTGTAGTAGCCGAGCGCGCGGCCCACGAGATGGACCAGGGCCGGGGGAGAATCGGGAACCAGCGCGGCGAGCGAGCGCGCCGGCTGCTGCGCGGCCAGGGCCATGATCTCGCCCGGGCTTGCCGCCCCGTGCACGGGCTCGCCCGCCAGGAGCGCGAACATCGTCGCGCCCACGGCCCAGATGTCGGTGCGCGCCTCGAGATCGCCTTGCCCCGCGTGCGCCTGCTCCGGCGCCAGGTAGGCCGCGCGTGTCACGGGCGAGCCGAGCGCCGCCGTGCCGAAGCCGAGCACCTTGATCGCGCCGGCGCGCGTGAGAAACACCTTGTCGGGCCGGATCGCGCCGTGCACGATGTCGCGCGCGTGCGCCGCCGCCAGCGCCGCGAGCAGCGGGTGGGTGAGGCTCAGCACCTCGGCCGCCAAGAGCCGCCCGCCCCGGCGCTCGCACCTGGCCTGCACCGTTTCTCCCTCCAGAAGCTCCAGCACGAGGAAGGGCGTACCGTCCTCGGCCACGCCGTCATCCAGCACGGCGACCGCGCCCGGGTGCCCGATTTCGTTGGCCACGTACGCCGCACGCACGAGTTGCTCGCCGAGCTCGGCGTCGCCGCACAGCTCCGCGTGCAGCATCTTGATGGCGACGGGCAGGCCGTCGCGGCCCAGGGCCCGGTACGCCGCCGCCGTACCCCCCACCCCGATCAGCGCGGCGAGCCGCCAGCGGCGCGCCAGCACCGTGCCTTGCCGGGCCCGCAGAGCCGCCTCTCGTTCCCCGCCCGGCCAGCCCGCTCGCGCCACGCTCATCGTCGGGCGGGACGCTAGCACGGCTGCCGCTACCCGAATCCCATCTTCCCAAGCCGCCGGTGGTGCTCGCGCGCCTGCTCGACCATCTCGGCGATGATGTCCTTGACCGGCTTGATCTCCCGTATCAGGCCCACGGCTTGCGAGCACGACACCGTGCCGGCCCCGAGGTCGCCCGTCTCGTACATGCGCCGCGCCGCCTCGCCCGAGACGTACGCGATGATGTCGGCCAGGCCGCCGCCCCGGCGCTCGATCTCGCGCACACGCTTGGCCGGCTCGTTGAGCCAGACGCGGTGCGGGAAGTCGACCGAGTACATGACCACATCGGTGTCGAGCTCGCTCGCCTCGCCCAGCGCGCGCTTCAAGCTCGGGTGGATGGGGCACTCCTCGGAGAGCATCAGCCGCGTGCCCACGATCGCCGCCTCGGCGCCCAGAGCGAGCACGGCGCACAGCCCGCGGCCATCGACCACGCCGCCGCCGCCGATGACCGGGATAGTGACCGCGTCCACGACCGCGGGCACGAGCACCAGCGTCGTCACGTTGAGCTTGCCGGTGGCGCCGCCGTTCTCGTAGCCGACCACCGTGACGGCGTCGGCGCCCATGGCCGCCACCTTCTTGGCGTAGCGGACGCCCACGCACTTGTGGATCCAGATCATGCCGTGCTGGCGGAACAGGCCCACCAGCTCGGCCGGCGCCGCGAAGCCGGAGGTCTCGACGATCTTCACGCCCTCGCTGGCCAGCACCTCCACGAAGGCCGCGTTGTCGGGCGGAGCAAGCATGGGGAAGAGGTTGATGTTCACGCCGAAGGGCCGATCGGTCAGATCCTTGATCCGCCTGAGCTCGTCGCGCAGCTCGTCGTTGCGCTTGAAGATCGCGGAAGCGAGCACGCCCAGGGCGCCGGCGTTGGAGATGGCCGCCACGAAGGGCGCCCGCGACAGGTCCATCATCGTGCCACCGACGATCGGGTGCTCGATGCCGAGCAGCTCGGTCACGCGCGTCTTGAACATGGATCTCGTCCTTTGCGAGGGGCCTCTGGTCAATCGCCCGGCACGGGCTCGACCAGCATCGGATCGGCGCCGAGATCGACCGCGACCTTGCCGTCCTTCGCCTCGAGATTCTGCGCCAGGAACTTCCCGCCCTCGTCCGGGACGAGGCTGCTCACCTCTGCCGCCGGGCCGGAGAGCGGCAGCTCGATCGTCGCCGGCGAGCCGTCGGACCAGGCCACGTAGAAGCGCTCCCCGCCGCCGCGCGGCTCGAAGGCGAAGAGCCGGCCGTCCTTGGCCGAGACGGGCTGCTCGCCCACGAGCACGCTCTCCTCGCTGTCGGTCTTGGCGATGAGCCGGGCGTAGGAGTGATACGCCGTGACCGGCTTGCCGAGCTCGGAGGCCGCGTCGCCGCTCGCCTCGCCGGTGCTGATCAGGCCCATGAAGTTGTACCAGCTCCCGGGCTGGCCCATGAAGTTGATCCACGGCACGAGGTTGTTCCACAGGATTCGGCTCACGCCCGCGGCACGGTTGGCGACCATGGCCTTGACCAGCCAGCGCGCCTGCTCCTCGGCAGTCTGCGGCGGCTGCTGGTCCGGCTTGTTGCGGTGCGTGCCGAGCTCGCACATCCAGATCTCGGCGCTGGCGTAGCCGCCCTCGTCCAGGACTTGGCGCAGCTTGGGCAGGGGTGGGGGCTGGTAGCCGTTTTGCGCAGCCGACCAGTAGTGCGTGTCGACCGCGTCGAAGTAGCCGCCGCCCGCGAGCAACGGGACGATCTTGGCCGTGTGCTCGGCCGTGTCGCCGAGGACGATGCGCGCCTCGGGATCCACCTCGCGCACCGCCTCGGCCGTGAGCTTGACCAGATCGGCGTACTGCTGGGCCGAGAGCGAGCCGCTCTTCAGCTCGAAGAAGGGCTCGTTCATCACCTGCCAGTGCTTGACGCGCACGTGCTCGTCGACGTCGTCCTTGCCGTCGCCGTTGTACCGGGCCACGGCCGCGCGCACGAACTGCTGGTACTCCTTCTCCAGCCCGGTGGGGTACGGCGGCGTGCCCTTCTCGCCGTGCGTCGGCTCGATCACCAGCAGGATGTCCATGCGCTTGCCCTCGGCCGGGGCGTAGGTGGCGCGGATGACCTGGTCGGTCTTCATCGGCGTGTTCCACTTGTAGCCGGCGCCCAGGGTGGGCTCGACCATGCCCCAGATGAGCAGCGTGTTGGTGCGGGTGAAGCGCACGTCCAGCTTGGCCACGTGCTCGTCCACGAAGGCCCAGTACTCTTCCAGCGAGAAGCCCATGAGCTCGCGGAACTTGGTGTACTCGTCGCCGTAGAGCTGGAAGATGCCGTACACGGGCGCCGGCGCCTCGCCGGCCGCGCCGCCGCCCCCCCCGGCGTCCCCCGTTCCGCCGGCGCCACCGGCGCCGCCCTGGGGCACGCCGCCGTCCGGGCAGCAGTCGGGCGACGCCGACACGATGTTGTCGTCGTTCCCGCAGCCGCTCGTCGCGGCGAACGCCGGCAGCAGCAGTCCGCATGCCGCCAGCCATGCCCGTGAACGATCGCCCTTCGCGTTCATCGCAGACTACCTTTCGCTCGGCAGCCCCTTGGCTCCCTGGACGTCGGCGCCCTCCAGGCGCGCCTTGTCGATCTCCGCCCCGGTGAGGTCGGCCTCGCGCAAGCTCGCCTTGCTCAGATCGGCATCGGCCAGGCGAGCCCCGGTCAGGTTGGCTCCGGCCAGCTTCGCCCGGCATAGATCCGCCCCCGTCAGATCGGCTCCGCTGAGGTTCGCCCGCTCGAGATCGGCCTCGCACAGATCCGCACCGCCGAGGTCTGCCTTCTCCAGGTTCGCTCCGCCGAGCTGGATCCCGCGAAGATCGGCGCCGCGCAGGACGATGCCGCTCAGCACCGCCGCCCGCGCCAGGTTGCGCGCCCGGCCGAGCCGGGCGCCGGTCAGATCGGCTTTGGCGAGCTTGCAGCCGGCCAGATCGGCGTCCGCCAGGTTGGCAGCGCCTCGCAGGTTGGCCGCGCTCAGGTCCGCGTTGGCCAGCACGGCGCCCTGCAAATCCGCTCCCGACAGGTCGGCCCCGACCAAGCTGGCGCCGCTCAGATCGCACAGGGACAACGTGGCGCGGCTGAGCCGGCAGCCCGCGAGGTTGGCCCCCGTGAGCTCGGTGCTGCCGAGCGTCACTCCCTCCAGGTTGGCTTCCGCGAGCCGCGCGCCGGCCAGGCGGGCCACCTTCAGGCCCAACAGATGCCGCAGATCGGTACCCTCCAGGTTGGCGCCGCTCAGATCGGCCTCCTCCAGGTTCGCCCCCATCAGGCGTGCGCGCGACAGGTTCGCCTGGCCGAGCTTGGCCCCCTGGAGATCGGCGTTCTCCAGGTTGGCGCCGCGCAGGTCCGCCTTGGCCAGCCGGGCCCCTTGCAGCTCGGCGCCTTCGAGCACGGCCTCGCGCAGATCCGCGCCCTCCAGGTTGGCCTCGCGCAGATCGATGGCCCCCTTCAACATGGCGCCGCCCAACGTGGCGTCGCGCAGATCCGCCGCCGCGAGGTTGGCCCGCCACAGATCGGCGCCGCGCAGGTTCGCCCCGCGCAGCGTGGCGCGGGACAGATCCGCACCCGTGAGCTGCGCCTCCGATAGGTCGGCCTCCGCCAGCAGGGCGCGAGCAAAGCGGGCGTCGCGGCAACGGGCGGCGTGCAGCACCACGCCGCGCGCCCGGGCGCGCCATAGATCCGCGCCTTCGAGGTTGCCCTCGCTCAAGTCCGCCCCGAGCAGGCTCGCCCCCCGCAGGTTGGCCGACTGGAGCGAGATCCGGCGGCCGCGAACAGCGCCCAGCTCCGCCTCGTTGAGCACCGCCTGCTCCAGGTTGGCCTCGGCGAGAAGCGCCCCGTCGAGCTTGGCCTGGTCGAGCAACGCTCCGCGCAGCCGGGCCTTGGTCAGATCGGCCTTGACGAGGCTGGCGCGGGTCAGCTTGGCGTCCGTAAGCACCGCCCCGGGCAACGAAGCCTCGGCGAACGTGGCGCCCGCGGCGCTCGCCTGCTCCAGGTTGGCGCCCTCGAGGTTGGCTCGCGCCAGGCTGGCGGCGCGCAGGTTGGCGAAGCGCAGGCTGCAGTCGATGAGCACGGCGTCGTCGAGGACACAGCCCGACAGATCTGCGCCGTCGAGCCGCGCCTCGTGCAGCCGCTCGACCTTCCCGATGTCCGCGCCCGTGAGCGAGGCGCGCCACAGGTCGGCCTCCGCCAGCGACGCGCCCTCGAGCTTGGCGCCGCAGAGGTTGGCGTAGCGCAGCGAGCAGCGATCGAGCCTGGCGCCGCGCAGATCCGCGCCCGACAGATCCGCCTGCTGCGCGTCCGCGCCGGAAAGATCCGCGCCCGACAGATCCGCACGCACGAGCCGCGCGCCCCGCAGCGACGCTCCGGCCAGGTCGGCTCCGGCCAGTCCGGCGCCGCTCAGATCGGTCCCCGCGAGGTTGCAACCGGCGAGCCGCGCCCGGCCGGGACCCTTCCCGCCCGCGTCCGGGCCGCCCGGTCGGGTGCCCTCGCTCGACGCGGGCTCGGCGCCGGGCCCTGGCGCTGGCGCGTCCGGCGCCGAGCCCGCGCTGCGCCGCTCCGGCTCCTTGCCCCGCGGCACCACGCGAGACAGGAGCCCGCCCTCGCGCCGCAACGACGGGCGGCCGGCGGGCAGCGCGCCGCCGTTGTCCTGCTCGGCCGCGCGGGCGCGCGGCGGCCGCGGGCTCTGCTCGGCCGGCTCGTCGCTGCCGCCAGCGGCCTCGGGTTGCTCTTCGGGGCGGGTGGTGTCGTTCTGGTCGGCCATGGCTGGTGCCTTGTCGCGCCTCGCTCCGACGGGCGGCGCGCGGAGCAGCCTAGCACACCGATCGCAAGGTCGCCCCGGCGCCGCGATTACCAGGATGCACGGCTTGCGCGGCGCGGTGCCAAAGGCTAACTGCCAACTGCCAACGGCTATGAGCGCGCGCCTCTACCTCGATGATCCCTGGCTCGTGCAGTTCGAGGCCACGGTCTTGGGCCACGCCCGGATCGGCGCCGCGCCGAGCGTGCTGCTCGATCGCACGGCGTTCTACCCCGAGTCGGGCGGCCAGCTCGCCGATCGGGGGCGGCTAGGAGCCTGTCGGAGAAAAAACTAAGTGCGCGGAATTGTTCGGTTCCAGCGTCAGAGTAAAGTGAGCGATTTCGATAACTTGGACCATTTCGAGCACGCTTTCTCCGACACACTCCTAGGCGGGTTGCCCGTGCTGGACGTGCGGCTCGACGAGGCCGGGCAGATCCATCACGTGCTGGACGGGGAGCTGCCTCCGGTGGGAGCCCCGGTGCGGGGCGAGCTGGACCGCCAGCGCCGGCGCGAGCACATGGCGCTGCACACGGGCCAGCACCTGCTCTCTCAGGCCCTGCTGCGGGTGGCCCAGGCGCCGACCGTGTCCTCTCGGCTGGGGGAGACGGCGTGCACGATCGATGTGCGCCGCGGCGCCCTCAGCGATGAGGAGCAGCAACGGATCGAGGCGCTGGTGAATCAGGTGATCGACGACGACGTGCCCGTTCGCGCCTACGCTCCCGACCCGGCGGAACTGGCGGAGCTCCCGCTGCGGCGGCGGCCGAAGGTGTCCGGTGAGGTCCGGGTCGTACAGATCGGCGACTTCGACTTCACGCCCTGCGGTGGCACGCACTGCACGCGCGCCGGCCAGGTGGGGCTGGTGCGGCTCACGGGTGTCGAGCGGCACAAGGGCGGCCTGCGCATCGGCTTCGTCGCCGGGCCGCGGGCCCGCGGCGTGCTCTTCGCCGAGTCGGCGGCGCTGCGGGAGCTGGCGGGCCGCTTCTCATGTCGCCCCCTCGACGTGCCGGCGGCGGTGGACAAGCTCGGGCGCGACGGCGCCGACGCCGCCGGGCGCCTGACCCGCGCCTACGCCCTGCTGGCCGGGCAGCTCGCGGAAAGGCTCTTGCCCACGGCGAGCCCTGCGGGCCACGTGATAGCCGCGCTGCCCGATGCGCCGGTGGAGCTGCTGCGCGCCGTGGCCACCTGCCTGAGCCGCGCACCAGGGGTCGTGGCCTTGCTGGCGGGCTCGATCCCGGGCGGGGTCGACGTCGTGGTGAGCCGTGGCAGCGAAGCGACGTTCGACTGCGGCCGCTTCCTGGCGCAGCTCGCCTCGAGCTGCGGAGGTCGGGGTGGGGGGCGGCCCGAGCACGCCGAGGGACGCCTGCCGGCGGGCGTGGACTGGGCCGCGCTCGCGACGCGCGCGCGCGGCGCGGGGTGAGGTCATCGATGGAGCTAGTGCCGACGGAATTGGTGCGTCGCCGGATGGAGTCGCTGCGCTTCGCCACCCGCGCCGCCGCGTTCGCCGCCACGACGGCCGGCATGCTCGGCGTGCTCGAGGCCGAGGCCCGACTGCGCGGTCCAGCCGACGCAGACGCCGTGACGAGCAAGTGGGCCGGCCGCTGGGGCCGGGCGCTACTCCGGATCTTCGGCATTCGCCTGCAAGCCGGCGGCCCCCACATCGAAAAAGGTCGCCGCTACCCCGGCACAGGGCCGGACGGCATCGGCCGGCTCTTCGTCATGAACCACCGCTCGGGCATGGACATCCCCGTCACGCTGGCCAGCGTCGATGCGCGCGTGGTAAGCCGCGCCGATCTGGCGGGCTGGCCCCTGATCGGGCCGGCCGCGCGGCGCGCGGGCGCGCTGTTCGTCGACCGCGATTCCAAGCAGAGCTCGACCAAGGTGCTCTGGGAAATCAGCCGCAGCCTGCGCCACGGCCAAGCCGTGGCGCTCTACCCGGAGGGCACCTCCTTTCCGGACGACGAGGTGCGCCCCTTCCGCGCCGGCGCCTTCGTAGCCGCGCGCCGTAGCGGCGCGCCGGTCGTGCCGCTGGGCATCGCCTACGCCGATCCCCGCACGGCCTACTGGCACGAGAGCTTCCTCGGGCACGTGCGCCGCGTGGCGGCGATGCGCACGATCGAGGTCGCGCTGGAGGCGGGAGAGCCCATCCCGAGCCGTGGCCGGCGCGTGGAGGAGCTGTGCGAAGAGGTCCAGGCGGCGGTGCAGGCCCTGGTGCGCCGGGCGCGGGCGAGGCTACTCGCCTGAATCGTATGCGTTCACGCATTGCGGCGCTAGCAACGACGGCTCGCCGAGTCGGCCGCGATCGCGGGGCAGGGGTGACGCGCCCGAAGGGCGCGTCGGGACCCCAACCCCGTCCCGAAGGGACGGACTTACGTCCTCGGCCCG
>JACQWT010000472.1 GCA_016209145.1 Deltaproteobacteria bacterium
CGGTTCCAGCGTCAGAGTAAAGTGAGCGATTTCGATAACTTGGACCATTTCGAGCACGCTTTCTCCGACACGCTCCTAGGTCAGAGAATCGATCCCCTTCGGCACAGAACGTCGGCGGTCGGGGCGAACGGGGTTGGGGCCCCGTTCGCGGCGTCTGGGGCGAAGCCCCAGCGTGGAACTCTCCCGCGGACGGCACCCCTTGGTCCACAGCGCGCAACGGCCGCGGGGCGTTGCTGCTTGCGTCCGCCCGCCCCGTTCCCGCAGGCGTGTCGCCCCGATTCCGCGGCTGCGCGGAATCGACAATCAAACGCGCTTGGGTTGCGGGCGAAGCCCACGCTATGGTCCGGTCCGGTATAACCGCACGCGGGGTCGCTCGCGGGCCCCAGACCCCTCCAGAACGCCGTGGCCACTACGCCGACATCGTCGATCCAGCCTGGCACGCTACCGGGCGGCGACGGCCAGGGGCGCCCGCCGGCCGCGGCGGCCGGGCCTGACGGCAAGCCCGATTCCGACGTGCCGGGGCCCGCGCCCGGCCCGGCGGCCGTGAATAGCGAGCACGCGGCGGCGTCCAACCATGCGGAACGACGACGTGCAGCGGAGGAGGACCGTGCTCTTGTCGAGCGAGCCCAGCAGGGCGACAACGATGCCTTCCGAAAACTGGTGGAGCAGCACCAGCGGCGGGCCTTCGCCATCGCCATCGGGCTCGTGCGCGACGAGCACGACGCCCGGGAGATCGTCCAGGAAGCCTTCTTCCGCGTCTACCGCAGCTTGGGCTCGTTCAAGGGGGGCTCGTCGTTCTTCACTTGGCTCTACCGCATCGTCACCAACCTGGCGATCGATCTCATGCGCAAGCCCTCGCGGCGCGAAGCGGAGCTGTTCGAGAGCCCCGGCGTGGCTGAGGACGCGGACTGCTTTCCCTTCGTGTCGCGGATCGACGGCTGCGACCCGCTCGACATGGTGCGGCGCCGCGAGATCGCGGGGCGCATCCAGCAGGCCCTCGACGAGCTGCCTCCCTACCACCGGTCGGTCATCATCATGAGAGAGGTCGAGGGCATGAGCTACCAGGAGATGGCCGAGGCCATGCAGGTGTCCAAGGGCACCATCATGAGCCGGCTGTTTCACGCCCGCCGCAAGCTCCAGCGCGCGCTGGCCGACTGCTACCGGGAGCAGGAGGGCCGCGAGCCGCCGGAACAAGGAAACGAGCCGTGACTAGCCCGAGCGACACGACAGGACGGCCGACCGACGAGGAGCTGATGATGCTTCTCGACGGCGAGCTCGACGCGACGCGCGGCGCCGAGGTCGAGGCATACGCGGCGCGCGACCCGGAGGCGCGCGCCAAGCTGGCCGGCCTGCGCCTGGCGGGCGATCTGCTGCGCGAGGCGGCCGCACGGGACGCGCGCGCCGACGGCGTGGCCGAGGCGGTCATGGCGGCCATCGCGGCCCAGCCAGGGCCGGCCGCGACCGGGCGCGGGGCCGAGATCATCGATCTGGCGGCCCGAAGGGCGGAGCGCGACGGGCGGCGGGAGCCGGAGGGCCGAAAGCGCCGTGCGGGCGTGCAGCGCTACCTCGCCCTGGGCGCGGTGGCGGCGGCCGCCGCGGCCGGCCTGATGGTCTGGACCCGGCTGCGGCCGGAGCCGGGCGAGCCCGCCGCGGTCGCAACCGCCGTGCCGGCGACGCCCTCTTCCGGCCTCGGTGTACCGGGAGTGTCCGCCTGGCGCCGCCTGGCCGCGGCCGAGCTCGCGCGCGACGAGGGCCCGGCAGTTGAGGTGGCGTCGGTCGACTTCGGATCACGCTCGGGCTCGGTGTTCTACGTCTCGACCGGGCCGGGAGACACGGGCCCGACGACCGCGGTAGTGTGGGTGACGGACGTCGCCACCGGAGAGGCACGATGAAGTACTGCGCACTCGCCGCGGCGCTCGCGCTCGGCCTGCTCGGCAGCGCCGCCGCGGCGCAGCCCACGGCGCCACCGCCCCCGAGCGCCGCGCCGCGCGCGCCCGCGCCCGCGGCGGCGCGGGCCGATGTCATGGTGCTGCACGCCAGCAACACCGCCCCGGAGGGCATCGACCCGAAGATCGGGGATCTGCCGCAGCTCCGGCGACCGCCGTTCTCGTTCTACAAGCGCTACGAGCTCATCCAGCGGCTCGGAGCGGCGCTCGGTGCTCCTGCGGCCAAGCTCGGCCTGCCCGACAAGAGCGTGCTGGAGATCCGGCTCGAGGGCGAAGACAAGGACGCCCAGGGCAAGCCGCGCTTCGTGGTGAGCGCCCGGATCCAGAAGGCGAGCGGGCAGGACTTCCTGCCTCGGCTGGAGGTCAAGGCGAAGCCGGGCGAGATCTTTTTCGTGGCCGGCCAGCCCTACGCGCACGAGAAGCGCGAGGGGATCCTCGTGCTGGGCATCCGCGTGCTGGCGAAGTAGGCGCGCCGCGGCTCTTGCCCCCTGCCGGTCCTCGCCCTAGGCTGGAGCCCATGCCGATCCTGGGTCGATCGAGGCGTGAGGCGCGCGGCCGCAGGCTCGTCCGCTCCTGGCTGCGGCTCGCCGCCACGCTGCTGGCGGTGTGCTTCGCCCTGGGCTCCGGGGACGTGGCCGCCCAGCCGAAGAAGCAGACCGTGAGTGCGCTGGTGCAGAAGGCCCAGGATCTTTTCGACGAGCAGATGTACGAGGAGTCGATTCAGGTGCTCTCGGCCGCGTTGATGCGCCCCGGCATCTCGCGCGAGGAGAAGATCGACGTCTACCGGCTGCTCGCCTACAACTACATCACGTTGCGCCGCGACGACGAAGCCGACGGCGCCGTGCGCGGCCTGCTGGTGCTCGACGAGAACTTCAGCCTGCCGGAGAGCGAGTCGCCGCGCTTCCGGGACTTCTTCAAGAAGACGCGGGACGCCTGGGAGGCCGACGGCAAGCCGGGCCTGAAGGCGGAGAAGGAGGCCACGCCCGAGGCGAGCAAGGTCGCGGTCAAGCACGCCCCGCCGGCGCAGGCCGACGAGGGCCAGGCCGTGTCTGTCGGCGGGACCGTGGAGGATCCGGAGGCCACGGTGGCGAAAGTCAAGCTGTACTACCGCGCCGGGTCGAGCGGGAAGTTCACCACCGCGCCGGTGCAGTTCGCCATGCTAAGGTGGAGCGCTCAGATCCCGGCCGAGGCCGTCGTCCCGCCGCTCGTCGAGTACTACGTCGAGGCTCTGGACGAGGGGGGCCTGCCCGTGGCCACGCGCGGCGATGCGGCGGCGCCGCTGCGGATCGCGGTCGTCGCGTCCGGATCCTTCCTGACCAGCCCCTGGTTCTGGGTTCCGGTCGGCGTGGCCGTGGCCGCCGCCGCGGTGATCACGGCCGTGGTCGTCACGAGCTCGGGCGAGCAGGAGTCGCCCAAGGCAACGGTGACGATCAACGTTTTTGAGTAGAATGCGGCCTCGCTTCCCGTTTGTGGCCGTCGAGGCTCCGGCCGGACGCGTCGAGGAGCTCGGGGTGCAACTCTTCGAGCTCGGGGCCACGGGCATCGAGGAGCGCGCCGGCCGGCCGGGGATGGCTACGCTCGTGGCGTGCTTCGCCAGCCGGGCCCGGGCCGAGCGCGCGCTGGGCGGGCTGCGGCAGGCGGACGGCCGGGTAGCGGCCGAGCTCGGCGAGATGGTCGGCGACGAGTGGCGCGACGCCTACAAGAAGCACTTCGCACCCTTCGCCTTGACCGAGACGGTGACCGTAGCGCCGCCGTGGGCCGGCTACGCGGCGCGCCGCGCGGGCGAGAAGGTGCTGGTGCTCGACCCCGGCCGCGCCTTTGGCACGGGGCTGCATGCCTCTACCGCCCTCGTGGCCGAGGCCATGGAGCGCCGGGCGCCGAGCCTGCGGGGGCGCCGCCTGCTCGACGTGGGAACGGGCAGCGGGATCCTGGCCCTCGCCGGCCTGTTGCTCGGCGCCAAGAGGGCGGTCGGCATCGACACGGATGCTGCGGCCATCGACGTGGCCCGCGAGAACGCCGCCCATAGCGGGCTGGCGGCGCGGATCAAGCTGCGGCCTGCGCCGATCGACGCGATCCGCGGCCGCTTCGGCTGGGTGGTGGCGAACATCGAGGCGCGCGTCCTTGTCGCCATGGCCGAGCCCCTGCTCCGGCGCGTGGCCCCCGGCGGCACCCTCGCGCTCTCGGGGATCCTCGCGCAGGAGCGTGCCGAGCTCCTGGCGAGCTTCCTCGGCCCAGGCGGCCGGACGGCGCGCGAAGGACCGCGAGCCGACTTCACGTTGCTCGAGACACGACGCCGCGGCCGCGGGCCCGAGGCATGGGCCACCGTGGTGCTCCGCCGCCGGAGTCCGTCGTGAGCCGCCCCCTGGTGCGGGTGCCCCTGGCGGGCGTGGTGGCCGGCGAGGTGGGGTTGCCGCCCCGGGCATCTCACTACCTGGCGCACGTGCACCGGCTGGGGCCGGGCGATCGCTTCGTGGCCTTCGATCCGCAGGCCGAAACCGAGGCCGAGGCCGAGATCATCGCCGTGACGCGACGCGGCGGATCGGCGCACGTGCGGCTTGGCCCGCCGCGGCCGGCATCCCTGCGGCCGGCGCGGCGCGTGACCCTGATCCAGGCCCTGGGCCGCGGCAGCAAGGTCGACGCCGTGGTGCGCGACGCCACCGAGCTCGGCGCGACCTGCATCGCGCCCGTCCTGAGCGCGCGCTCGGTGGGAGGGACGCGCGCCGACCGCTCCGGCCGGCTCCGGCGCATCGCCGTGGAGGCGGCCCGCCAGTGTGGCCGCGGCGACGCGCCGCTGATCGAGCCGACGGCACCGCTCCCCGAGGCCCTGCGGCGCCATGCCCCGTCGGCCGGCAGCGGGCTGGGGCTCTGCCTGCATCCCCGGGCCGCCACGCCGCTTGGCGCGGCGCTACGCGAGCTTCGCTCGGAGGGCGAGGTGGTGCTGGTCGTGGGGCCGGAAGGCGGCCTGACCGACGAGGAGCTCGGCCTCGGCGCCTCGCTCCGCTACCGCGCGGTCTCGCTCGGCCCGCTCGTGCTGCGTTCTGAGACGGTGTGCGCGGCCGCCCTTGGCGCCCTGCTGGCCTGGGGCGCGGCCCGCTAGGAGTGTGTCGGAGAAAGCGTGCTCGAAATGGTCCAAGTTATCGAAATCGCTCACTTTACTCTGACGCTGGAACCGAACAATTCCGCGCACTTAGTTTTTTCTCCGACAGACTCCTAGGCGTAGAGCTTCCCGAACGCCGCCGGCACCTCCTGCGGCGCCAGCGCCTCGAAGCGGCGATGGATCTCCGGCAGGGCGCGCTGGTAGGCGCCATCGAGGCGCAGCTCGACCGGCGCCGAGCGCCACAGCTCCATGGTGTCGAAGGCGAGCTCGGGGAGCTCCCGGTGCTCCCCGCGCTCGGCCAGGACCTGCGCGCTCAGGGCGTACATCAAGAGGGCTCCGGGGATGGCCCCCAGCGCCGTCGTGGCCATGGGCGGGTAGCAGACGCGCGCCGTGCGTACCTCGTGACGCCGGCGGATCTCGTCCATCGATTGGCGCTGGAGCTTCTTCGCGCCGGACAGGGGACCCATGCCGTAGACCGGATCGTCCGGCTCGTAGTCGTAGTCGCAGAAGGCGACGACGCTCTCGCCCGCCGCGAGCAGGCCGGCGCGACCGAGGACGTCGGTCCAGAGCAGCGAGGAGGTGCCCATCAACTTGTTCGTCCGCTCGATCTCGGCGGCCGTGGCGACATCGACGTCCACGAGCCCCACGCGGCGGATGTGCTAGGGCCGCGAGTAGTCCGGCACCTGCAGCACCGGATCGAAGACGACGTCGAGGTCGGGCACCTTGGTCGGGCCGTGCTCGGGGTAGCGCTTGGGCGCGCCCGCGGCGATGCCGTTGACGAGGTGCACGGCCCGATAGCGCGGCGCGATGGCCGCGATGACCTCGCGCACGGTCTCCTCCCGGGTCGCGTCACGGTTGAAGAAGTCGGCGCGCAAGCCGGCGGCGCTCGCCGCCTCGGCCATGGCTCGCACGTGGTGCGCTCCGATCTGCATCCGTTGGCTGTCGTAGTGGACCAAGACCACGCCGGCCCGCTCGCCGAAAAGGAGCTGCATGGCAACGGCGCGCGTGATGCCGCCCGAGCCGCCCAGGATGAGCACGGCCGTGTCCGGGGCGATGCTCGTCCCGGCCGGCCGGACCACCTGGCGCTGGCGCTCCAGCAGCTCGCGCGCCGCCTGCGGCCCGCGCTCGGCGAGCAGGGCTACGAGCGCGCGGCGATCGACGCCACCCAGCGGGAGCTTCTTGAAGGTCTCGAGCTCGGCGAGCTTCACTGCCCGGTACTACCGCAGGTTGAACGTGACGCGGGCGGACTTGCCGGCCTCGACCTTGGTGCCCGAGCTCAGGGTCTTGCCGTCGGGCGTGCGGCAGGAGACGGCGGCGAAGCCCTCGGCCACAGAGATCCCGGCCACCGGCGTGGGGCCGTAGCCCCGGCCGTTGATGGTCACGTTGCAGTAGCCGCCCTTGGAGTTGACGCTGATCGTGCCCTGCCCCTTGGGCTTGCCCGGCACGTCCAACGCGGCGCCCGAGCCGGCCGGCTTGGCCTCGGCCTTGGCCAGCGCCTCCACGATGGTCTTGGTCTCGCCCTTCTCCGCCTTGAACTTGATCGCCTTGGGCACGTAGCCCACGGCCGCGAGCACGATCTCGTGCTCCTCCTCGGCCGAGAGGCCCTCGATGCTGTCGCCCTGGCCGGTCCAGGGCTTGCCGTCGATCTTGACGATGGGCTTGGGCGTCACCTTGAGCACGACGGTGACCGAGCCCTTGACCATCTTGACCTCCAGCTCCTCGGTGGGAGCATCGCTCGTGAGCACGACCTTCTCGCGGTAGGACTCGAAGCCCTCCTTGGTGAGCTTCACCTCGATCTCACGGTCGAGCGGTAGGCCCGGCACCGTGGTCGGCGTGACGCCCTTCTGCAGCTCGCCGCCGATCCAGACGTCGCAGCCGTCCGGGTAGGTCTTGATCTTCACGGCGCCCTTGGCCTCGGCCCTGGCCGCACCGCTCGCGGCCGCGCTCGCCGCCGGCCCCGCCGGCCGCCCCATGATCTGCCGCTGCACCAGGTACGCGCCCGCGAGACCGACCAGCACCACCAGCGCCCCGATCAAGGCCCAGCGCCGGCCGTAGCTGCGACGGATGGCGGTGTAGGCGCCGATGTCGGTGCGCGTGCTGATGGTGGCGCTCGCCCCCGCGGTGCTGGTCGGGCCATAGCCGACGAACATGTCGCCCGGCTCGGAGCGCTGCGAGGCGATGACGTCGGCCAACTGCTTGATGTCCGAGAGCACCGCCTTCTGCTGCTGGATCTTCTCCTCGAAGAGCGTCCTCATCCAGTTGCCGAGGCTCACCGTCGAGGTGGCGATCCTCTCGTTGCGGACGAAGGTTTCGAGGTCGGCCTGCATCTCCCGCGCCGACTGGTAGCGTTCCTCGACCCGCTTCTCGAGGGCCTTCATCACGATGCGATCGAGCTCGGGCGGGATGCCCGGCTTGACCTGGCTGGGACGCGGGTAGGTGCGCTCGCAGATGAGCTTGAGGGTGTCGTACTCGCTCTTGGCCTTGAACAGGCGCCGGCCGGTCGAGAGCTCGAAGAGCAGGATGCCGGTCGAGAAGATGTCGCTGCGATGGTCGATGGGCTGGCCCCGGGCCTGCTCCGGCGACATGTACGGCACCTTGCCCTTCAACTGGCCGGCGGCGGTCTTCTCGCCCACGGCCTGCTCGGTGGTCTTGGCGATGCCGAAGTCCACGAGCTTCACGTCGCCCGTGAAGGTGACAAGCGCATTCTGCGGCGAGATGTCCCGGTGGACGATGTTCAGCGGCACGCCCTGCAGGTCGCGCTTCTCGTGGGCGTAGGCCAGGCCGGCGCAGATCGCCATGGCGATGGTCAGGGCGTGCTCCAGGGGGAACTCGGCCAGGCTGAAGCGCTTCATCGCGCGCACGACGGAGCGAATGTCCTCCCCGTTGATGTGCTCCATCGCGATGAAGTAGATGCCGCCGACCTCCCCCACGTCGAAGGTCTGCACGATGTTCTGGTGCGAGAGCGTCGCCGCCACGCGCGCCTCGTGCAGCAGCATCTCCACGAAAGCCTTGTCCCGCGTCAGCTCGGGCAGGATGCACTTGATGACGACCAGCTTCTCGAAGCCGGCCACGGCGCGCAAGAGGGCCAGGTACAGCTCCGCCATGCCGCCGGTGGCGAGCAGCCGCAGCAGCATGTACTTGCCGAACTGCCGGGGCAGGACTTCGCCCTGCTGGCTCGGCGTGCCGGGAAGCTGCGGCATGGAGTTGCGCATCGACCAGATCCGGGGCCAAGCCCCGCCCTTGTCCCTCGCCCCGGCAACCTAGGCGCGAAGCGGGGAGCTGAGAAGCTCTATCATCATGACTCTAGGCGGCCGGCCGCGCCGACGCAAACTCGCGGAGGGCCGGCCCCGCATCCGGCCCTCTCGCCACTCTTGACGCGACCCCGGAGCGGGACGAAAGCTCGCGCGCCATGATCCCGCGCTACTGTCCCGAGCCCTTCGCCGAGCTGTGGTCGCCGGCCGCCAAGTACGCGACATGGCTCGATGTCGAGCTCGCGGCCTGCACGGCCATGGAGCACCCCGAGGCGGCGCTGGTGCCGCCCGGCACGGCCGCGCGGCTGCGCGGCGCATGCCTGCGGCTCGATCCGGCGCGCATCGACGCGATCGAGCGCACGGTCAAGCACGATATCATCGCCTTCCTCACGCACGTCGAGGAGCTGGGCGGCCCGGAGGCCCGCTGGCTGCACTTCGGCCTGACCTCGAGCGACGTGCTCGACACGAGCTTCGCCCTGCTGCTCGGCCGGGCGGCCGGGCTGCTGGCGGAGCGCCTCGACCGGCTCATCGCCGCGCTTGCCCGGCGCGCGCAGGAGCACGCCGCGACGCCCATGATCGGCCGCAGCCACGGCATGCACGCCGAGCCGATCGCCTTCGGCCTGGCCCTGGCCGGCCACCTGATGGAATGCAAGCGCGGCCGGGCCCGGCTTCGCGCCGCGCGCGAGGAGATCGCCGTGGGCAAGCTCAGCGGCGCCGTGGGCACGCACGCGCACCTCTCGCCCGCGATCGAGGCGCGGGCCCTGGCGTCCCTGGGCCTTCGGCCCGAGACCGCGGCCACCCAGGTCGTGGCGCGCGACCGGCACGCCGCCTTCTTCGCGGCCCTCGGCCTTCTGGCCGCGGGCGTCGAGCGGCTGGCCGTCAACGTGCGGGGATGGCAGCGCAGCGAGGTGGGCGAGGTGGCCGAGGGCTTCGGCGCCGGGCAGAAGGGGTCGAGCGCCATGCCCCACAAGCGCAACCCCATTGCCAGCGAGAACCTCTGCGGTCTGGCGCGCCTGGTGCGCGGCGCGCTCGGGCCGGCGCTGGAGAACGTCGCCCTGTGGCACGAGCGCGACATCTCCCACTCCTCGGTCGAGCGCGCGATCGCGCCCGATGCGACCACCCTCTTGGGCTACATGCTGGAGCGCGCCGCGGAGTTGGTAACGGGCCTGGAGGTGTTCCCGGAGCGGATGCGCCAGAACATCGAGGCGAGCGCGGGCCGCTGCTTCAGCGAAGCGGTCCTCTTGCAGCTTGTGCGGGCCGGCCTGGGCCGCCAGCAGGCATACGCCATCGTGCAGCGGGCGGCGCTGGCGCCGCCCGGGATGGGGCAGGACTTCCGCGCGCGGCTCGGCGCCGATCCGGAGGTGGCCGCGCTTCTTGCGCCCGCCGATCTCGATCGCTGCTTCGACCTGGCACACGCGCTGCGCCACGTCCCCGCCCTCGTGAGCCGAGCCCTCGCGGCCGAGTAAGGGGCCCCTTGCCCCTGCGGATTTGCGGCGCCGGGGCCAGGGCCGTGTATACTTCCAGTATCCCCGATGAGTAGGCTACCCCACCTTGGTGCCGCCGTGGTGCTGCTGTGCTTCGCCGTGGCGGCCGCGTGCGGGTCGGGCGAGCCGGACGTGCAGCAGCCCTCCCCCGTCGCGGGCGGCGCCAGCGCGACCGGCGGCAACGGCGGCACGGGCGGCGAAACCACGTCGAGCGGCGGCGACATCGGCTTCGACTCGGGGCCGGGCGACGACAGCGGCATCGACAAGGACGCGGCCTGCGGCTCGGAGACCGTGGCCGCGACCATGGCGCCCAAGCCCGTGGACATCATCTTCGTCATCGACAACTCGGGCAGCATGACGCCGCAGATCCTGGGGGTACAGAACAACATCAACGCCAAGTTCGCGGACATCATCGCCAAGAGCGGCGTGGACTACCGCGTGATCATGCTGGCCCAGCACGGCCAGGCCGACGGCGAGGGGCAGCAGTTCCAGTCGGTGTGCATCGAGGCGCCCCTGTCCAGCGTTCCGCCGGGAAGCTGCGAGAACCCGCCGCCCACCCCGGGCATCAACCCGCCCCGCTTCTTCCACTACAGCGTAGAGATCGGCAGCCACGACGCCTGGTGCCAGATCATCAACACCTACGCCATCGCGGACAAGTTCTTCCTGGCGCAGACCGGCTGGCGCGAGTGGCTGCGCCACGGCGCCTTCAAGGTCCTCGTGGTGCTCACGGACGACGGCGTGGGGCCTTGCGCCGCGGCCGGCAAGAACTTCCTCGACGGCGACCAGAGCGCGGCCGGCAAGTTCGCTGCCGAGAGCTTCGATCCGGCCCTGCTCAAGCTCGATCCCGAGCAGTTCGGGGTGGAGAAGAAGCGCAACTACCGCTGGCACAGCATCATCGGCATCGCGGCGCACCCGAGCAACCCCTGGGGCGTGTGGATGCCGAGCGACGAGGTGGCCGAGGTGCGCTGCTCGCCCGACCCCGAGGACGACTGCTCGCTCAAGAACCCGCCGCCAGGCTGCACGCCGGGCCCGGGCACGGGCTACCAGTGGCTGAGCAAGATGACCGGCGGGCTGCGTTTCCCCCTGTGCGACCCCAGCCACTTCGACGTGGTCTTCGACGAGATCGCCCAGGGCGTGATCGAAGGCGCGCTCGTCCCTTGCCAGCTCAACTACCCCCAGCCGGCGGGCGGCAAGAAGGTGGTACGCGCCAGCATCAAGATCGAGTACGCGCCCGGCGACGGATCGGCCCCCATCGACATCGAGCAGGTGCCCGGCCCCGACAAGTGCGGCGAGAACAAGTTCTACATCGACGACATGGGCACGCCCCAGGACGAGAAGGACGACCTGCTCATGCTCTGCGACGAGACGTGCGCGGTGGTGGGCGCGGACAAGAAGGCGAAGATCAGCATCTTCTACCTCTGCGAGACGCTGAGGTAGCATGGTAGACTACCGATAGGAGACTCGACGATGCGCGCATGGAGCTTCTGGGCGATCGGGCTGCTCGGCTTGGGGTTTGGCTTGGCGGCGGCCTGCGGCGACGACGGGACCGGGCCCGGCTCGTCCTCCAGCGCGAGCTCGTCGACCAGCACCGGCTCGACCGGAGGCGGCGGGCAGATCTCCTCGTCGAGCACGGGCAACGAGGGCGGGTGCATGCTGTGCGGGGGCGGTCCGCCGGACGACGGCGGCGAGGGCGGCGGGTGCGTCGGCGTGGTCTCGAAGCCCGACGTGAACCCCGTGCCCATCGACATCATCTTCGTCATCAACAACTCGGGCAGCATGACGCCGTACATCCTGGCGGTGCAGAAGAACATCAACGAGAACTTCGCCCAGATCATCGAAGCGAGCGGCGTGCAGTACCGCGTGATCATGATCGCGGCCCACGGCAAGGCGACGGTCGACCAGTCGATCTGCATCGAGGCGCCCCTGTCCAGCATCCCGCCCGGCAACTGCGCTCCGGACAGCCCCAACTTCCCGGGGCAGCCCGGCTTGAACCCGCCCACGTTCTTCCACTACAACGTCGAGATCGGCTCCCACGATGCCCTGTGCCAGCTTCTCGCCACCTACGACAAGGCGGACAAGCACTACTACTCCGAGGGCTGGCGCGACTGGCTGAACAAGGACTCCTTCAAGATCTTCCTCGTGATCAGCGACGACGGCATCGACTGCAAGGCCGGCGGCTTCACTGCCAAGGACGCCGATCAAATCGCCGCGGGCGAGTTCTCGGCCAAGGCGTTCGACCAGGTGCTGCTCACCAAGGATTGGAAGGCCCCGCAGCCGGGCGATCCGAAGCCGTTCGGCACGGACAAGCACCGCAACTACATGTGGCACAGCATCATCGGCCTGGTGGCGAACCCCATCAACCCCGGAGGCGTGTGGCTCCACACCGACCCGGTGACCGACGTCACGTGCTCGCCCGACCCCAACGACGACTGCTCGGCCAAGATCCCGCCGCCGGACTGCATGGCCGGCCCGGGCACGTCCTTCCAGTGGTTGAGCGTCAACACCGACGGGCTGCGCTTCCCCCTGTGCGATCTCGCGCACTTCGATCTCGTCTTCAAGGCGATCGCCAAAGGAGTCATCGCCGGCTCGCTCATTGCCTGCGAGTACCCGTTCTCGTCTCTGCCGCCGCCGCCGACCGGATTCGTGATCGACAAGGCGAGCCTCAAGGTCCTTTACACGCCGGGGGGCCAGGACAAGCCCATCGCGTACCAGCAGGTCGCAAGTGAGAAGGAGTGCGGGCCCGAGAAGTTCTGGGTCGACGACATGGGCACGGAGAAGAACACGACCGACGACGTGATCCGCCTGTGTGAGGAGGCTTGCGACGAGGTGCAGGCGGATCTCCAGGGCAACGTCGCGGTCAGCTACGACTGCAAGGCCACACCGCCGTAGGCCGGCACCCTCACCAGCACGGATCCGCGCACGCGGCGATGACGCAGTCCGTCCACTTGGTGCAAGTGCTGTTCTTGCAGCACTTGTTCTGGCAGTCCTTGGGCGGAGTCCCGCCGATGGTGCAGCTCTGGAAGCAGGCCAGGGCCGCGGCGCACTGCCCGTTGTTCAGGCAGCTTATGGTCTGCTGGCAGCACTGGTAGACGATGCACTGGCTGCACGGCGTGCCGCCGGGATCGAGCGGGCAGTTGCCGCCGTCCGTGGGCTCGCCGCAGTGGTTGCCGGTGCACACCAGGCTCGGGCAGCACTGGTCGCTCTGCTGGCAGGTCGAGCCCTTGGGCAGGCAGCCGCCTTCGCCGCACAGGCCCTTGGTGCACTTGCCCGTGCAGCACTCGCCGGGCGCCTGGCAGGAAATGCCGTCGGGCTTGCACTGGGGCGCGCATTTCCCCTGCTGGCAGTTGCCGCCGCAGCAGTCCTGGTTGCCCTGACAGGAAGCGCCGTCGGGCTGGCACGGGCTCTTGCCGCACAGGCCGTTCTCGCAGACCTGGCTGCAGCACTCGCCGGGGAAGCTGCAAGGCGAGCCGTCGGGGCTGCACGGCCCGGCGCCGCAGACGCCGCCCTCGCAGATCTGGCTGCAGCACTCGTCCTCCGAGTTGCAGGGCCAGCCGTCGGGCGAGCAGGGCGCGCCGCCGCAGACGCCGCCCTCGCAGATCTGGCTGCAGCACTCCTTGGGCGAGCCACAGGGCCAGCCGTCGGGTGAGCACTTGCCCGGGCCGCACTGGCCCTGCACGCACTGCTGCGAGCAGCACTGCGGGGAGAAGCTGCACGGCCAGCCGTCGGGCTTGCAGGGCTGGCCGCTGCACTGCCCGCCGACGCAGCTCTGGTTGCAGCACTGGAAGCTCTGCTTGCACCCCTGGCCGTCGGGAATGCAACCACACCAGCCGCCGCCCACGCACGGCCCGCTGCAGCAGGGCATCGAGTCCTTGCAGGGTTGGCCGTCGGGCACGCAGCTTCCGCCGCAGGAGCCGTACTGGCAGACCAGGCTACAGCACTCCTTGGGTGAGCCACAGGGCCAGCCGTCGGGCGAGCAAGGCTCTTCGCCGCAAGTGCCGTAGTTGCACTGGCCGCTGCAGCACTCCAGGGCCGAGCCGCACAGCGAGCCGTCCGGCTTGCACGGCCCCACGCCGCAGGTGCCGTAGTTGCACCCGAGCGTGCAGCACTCCTCCGGGTAGCCGCAGGGCCAGCCGTCCGGCTTGCAGGGCCCCGGCGTGCACATGCCGCTGATGCACTGGAAGCTGCAGCACTGGCTGGGCTGGTTGCAGGAAGCGCCGTCGGGCTGGCACGGCGCCCCGCCGCAGGTGCCGCTGACGCCGCACACGTAGGAGCAGCACTGCTCCGGGCCCCAGCACGGCTGGCCGTCCGGGGTGCACACGGGCGGCCCGCACTTGCCGCCGGTGCACTGCTGCGAGCAGCACTGGCTCGGGAGCGTGCAGACGAAGCCGTCGGGCTGGCAGGGCGTCCCGCCGCAGTAGTTGGCCGTGCAGGGGCTCGTGCAGCACTGCTCGTTGGAGACGCACAGGCTGCCGTCGGGCTTGCACTTGGGCGGACCGCAATAGCCGTCGGAGCACATCTTCTGACAGCACTGCTCGGCGCTCTCGCAGGCGCCGCCCTGCGCCACGCAGGGCTCGCCGCCGCAGTAGCCGTTGGCGCAAAGCTGGGAGCAGCACTCGGGCGAGCCGGCGCAAGCCTCGCCGTCGGGCACGCAAGGCGCCCCGCCGCAGTAGCCCCCGATGCAGTCGAGCTCGCAGCACTCGACGCTGGTCTGGCAGCTCTTGCCCTTGGGCTTGCAGATCGACTCGGGCTTGCAGGCGCCCTGACGGCACAAGAGCCCGGAGCAGCAGTCGCTCGGCTCGGTGCACGTCGCGCCCAGGGGCACGCAGCTCGTTCCGTCGCTGCCGGCGTCGGGCCGGGCGCCTCCCTCGCCGTACTCGCCCGTGCGCGCGCCGCAGGCGGCGAAGCCGCCCATCGTCGCGGCGATCGCGAGGCCGAGCAGAACGACCCTCGTGGCGGATCGGGGCTTCACAAGGAACATGATACGCGCGGGGCCGCTGGATCGCGATAGGAACCGCGGCCCCAAGGGACTAGCCTTTGCCCCCATGACGGCCGACAGCGAGGTCAAGCCCCGGCAGGCCGCGGCCGGGCCGCCGCCGGCGCAGGCACCTCGTGCTTGCCACGGTTGCGGCGAGCCCCTCGGCGCGGGCGCCCTGTTCTGCGAGCGCTGCGGTGCCGCGCAGCCCGGCGCGCCCAAGTGCCCGCACTGCCGCACCGCCGCCAAGGTCTCGTCCCACCCGGAGCTGCGCTGCATCTGCTACGCCTGCGGCGCGCCCCG
Source organism: Deltaproteobacteria bacterium (assembly GCA_016209145.1). Taxonomy (GTDB): domain Bacteria; phylum Myxococcota_A; class Polyangia; order Polyangiales; family Polyangiaceae; genus JACQWT01. Next base: position 15,054 of record JACQWT010000472.1, read on the forward strand.
GATCTCGGTCGCCGCGCGGGGCATAGAGCTCTCCGGGAAGGAGATCCGCCCGCTGCGGCGCGCCCGTGAGGCTTGGCGAGCGCGCCTCGCCTGGCGCATCGGCGGGGCCTTCGGCGCCGCGGGGACCGGCTTCGTGCTGCTGGCGACGGCCCTGGCCGCGCTGCTCGGGGTGGGGATTGTCGGCACCGGCCTGGGCGTGCTCGTGAGCCTGCCCTTCTTGCTTCTCGCGCTCCTCGCGCTGGCGCGCTCCCGGCAGCGCACCGCAGACGTCGTCCAGGCCATCGACGATGCCTGGAAATCGGCGGCACGCGACGTGGCCGAGCAGGCCGCCAAGCCGATCGCGGCCGCCGACCTCGGCGCGGCGCTCGGGATCGAGGAAGAGCAGGCCGAGGGGCTGCTCGCGGCGCTGACGGTGGACGACGAGCTCGAGGCGGAGGTCACCGACCAGGGCCGGCTGTCGTTCGGCCGGCCGGTGCGGATCGCGGCCGACGCCGAGGCGCCGGCCGGCGAGCCGGAAGCGGAGGTGGAGCAGGCTCTGGACGAGCAGGCCAAGGCGAGGGCGGAGCGTTGAATATCCGTCGCTCGCCTCTGGCACGCGGCTAGCTTCATTGCACAGCGAGCCGAGCATGCCGGCCGCGACGCGCGAGCTATCCGCACGGCCCGAGCGCTCGGCACCGGGTAGCTTCCTACCCGGTGCGTAGCTTGGTTTGCACTCGTGCCCGACCTGCTTCACGACGCCACCGCGCTCGGTTGCCAGGCCGAGGCTGCTCCGGGCCCCGGATCCCGCCGGGCCTCCTGGCGCACCCTGCTGGGCGCGCACGACCTGATCATGCTCGCCTACCTCGTGGTCGTCCGGCTGCTCGTGTGGGGCGCCGCGGCCGGGCCGGTGCGCGACTCGGTGAGCCTGAAGATAGATCTCTGCATCGGGGCGATGCTCGCCGGCTGCCTCGTGGCCCGGGTGCTGCCCCGCATCCCCTTCGCCGTGCGTTGGTTCGTCTACCGGCTGGTCCTCACGGCCGTGATCCTCGAAACCTACCTCATGCTGCGCGACCTGCTGCCGCTCGTGCGGCAGGACTCGGTCGACGGCGCGCTGCTCGCCATCGACCGGTGGATCTTCGGGGTCGAGCCGTCGCTGTGGCTGGAGCGCCTGAACCGCCGGCCCATCGTCGAGTGGTTCGCGTTCTTCTACTTCGGCTACTTCTGGGTCCACGGCTGCTACCTGCTGGTCGTGGGCTGGCTCTCGCCCGGCGGCCGGCAGACGAGCGAGTACGCCATCGGCATCTTCCTCGTCTTCTGCGTGGGGCAGCTCACCTACCTGGCGGTACCCGGCTACGGGCCCATCACCCACCTCGCGCACGAATTCCAGGGGCCGGTGGACGGCGGCTTCTTCTGGAGCTGCGTGTGGGATACGGTGCAGGGGGGAGGAGCGTTGAAGGACATCTTCCCGTCGCTGCACACGGCGGGGCCTACCTTCATGACGCTCTTCGCCTGGCACCGGGCCAAGCTCGACCGGCGCTGGCGCTGGGGCGCCATTGCCACCGCCTTCTTCACCGCCAACATCGTCTTCTCGACGGTGTTCTTGCGCTGGCACTACGTCATCGACGTGGTCGCGGGGCTGGCGCTCGCCGTGGCGGCGCGGCTTGTCGCCCCGCCTCTGGCCGAGCGCGAGGAGCAGTGGCGCCGCCGGCGCGGCGAGAGGCTGGTCTGGCAGTTCCGCTGACCGCCGCCGTCAGAGCCTGAGCAGGAATCGCAGGACCGAGCCGGCGCGGCGAGGCGCGAGCCGGCCTAGGCGCGGCCCCGCAGACATAGTCGAACTATTTCAAGGGGCCGCAACGACGGCCGGCGAAGCGGATCGCCGATGCCGGCGACGGGAGGGGATTTCTGCTCAGGCTCTCAGGCCTCCGCCTGCACGCCGTCGATGTAGCCCGGCGTGCCGGTGGCGATGCTGGCGGCGTTGGCCTCGTCGGTGTCCAGGTGCATGGCCAGCTTGTAGCTCGGGCTCACGCGCACCAGCACATCTCCGAAGATGAGCTCCCGGTCGCCGCCCACGCGCACCCGCACCACGTACTTGTCGCGCACGCCGTAGCGCAGCGCATCCTCCGGGGCCATGTGGATGTGCCGCATGGCGGCGATGACACCCTCGGGGAGCGCCACCTTGCCCGCCGGTCCCTCCAGCGTGACCGCGGGCGTGCCCTTGACGTCGCCGGACTCGCGGATGGGGGCCACGATGCCCAACTTGAACTGCTCGGTCACGGCGATCTCCACCTGCGTGGCCTTGCGCGCCGGCCCGAGCACGCGCACGCGGTCGATGCGACCCTTGGGCCCGACCAGGTTCACCTGCTCCTCGCAGGCGAACTGCCCCGGCTGCGACAGCTCGCTTCGGGGCTTGAGCTGGTGGCCGGGCCCGAACAGCGCCTCCACCTCGGCCTGCGCCAGGTGCACGTGGTGCGCCGAGACCTCGATCGGCACGGGCAGCGGCTCCTGCGCCCGGATGCGCAGCGTGACCTCCTGGCGGCTGAGCGCGCGCAGCGTCTCGCGGGCGATCATGCGCTCCTCGTCGGCCGGCACCACCAGCACCTCGGTGGCCGCGCCGTCCTCGGAGATGCGGCACACCTCGTCGAAGCCGCGCGCCGTGCGATTGCGCTGCTCGTCGACGCGGATGCCCATCCAGTCCAGGCCCTGGCAGGCCAGGCTGCGGGCGTGGGCGCTGCCCTGGCCGATGCCGCCGGTGAACACCACCACGTCGATGCCGCCCATGGCCGCGGCGTAGGCGCCGATGTACTTGCGCACCCGATAGGCGAAGGCCTTGAACGCCGACAGCGCCCGGCCGTTGCCGCTCTGGGCCGCCTCCTCGATCTCGCGCATGTCGTTGGACACGCCGGACAGGCCGAGCAGGCCGCTCTTCTTGTTGACCAGCGCGTCGATCTGGTCGGCGCCGAGCTTCTCGCTGCGCATCAGGTGCACCAGCACGCCCGCGTCCACGTCGCCCGCCCGCGTGCCCATGATCAGCCCCTCGGCGGGGGTGAGCCCCATGCTGGTGTCGACCGAGCGGCCGTGGTCCACGGCGCAGCAGGAGGCCCCGTTGCCCAGGTGGCAGGTGACGATCTCGAGCGAGTTGAAGGGGCGCCGGAGGAACTGTGCGGCCTTGAGCGCGGCGTAGAAGTGCGAGGTGCCGTGGAAGCCGTAGCGCCGGATGCGCTGCTTCTCGTAGAGCTCGTAGGGCAGGCCGTAGAGGTAGGCGTACTCGGGCAGGGTGTGGTGGAAGGCCGTGTCGAATACCGCCACGTGCGGGGCCTCGGGCCACAGGCGCCGCGCCTCGCGGATGCCGGTCAGGTTGGCCGGGTTGTGCAGCGGAGCCAGGGGCGAGACGGCCTCGATCTCGCGCACCACCGCGTCGTCGAGCAGCGTGGCCGCGCTGAAGTGCTCGCCGCCGTGCACCACGCGGTGCCCCACGGCCGCGATCTCGTCGAGCGAGCCGAGCACGCCGCCCGACTTGGCCGTGAGCGCGCCGACGATCGCGGCGAAGGCCTCGGCGAAGCCGGCGCGGCCGAGATCGCGGATCTGCTTGTCCTCGCCGACGCGATGGACGAGCCGGGCCGTGTCGGAGCCGATGCGCTCGACGATGCCGCGGGCGTTGCGCGTCGCGTCGGCGGTGTCGAACAGGTTGTACTTGAGCGATGAGGAGCCGCAGTTGATGACGAGCAGCTTGGCCGGCTGCGGGGTGCGCAGCTCGAGCCCGTAGGGGTCGTCGGCACGGCGCAGCGCCACCTTGGCCACATCCTCGCCGTAGCCCTTGGCCCGCTCGCTCAGCGTGCGCGCCAGCAGGCGCAGCGCCGGCGGGTGCGTGGCCACGACCGTGGCGAAGAGGCGCTGCGGCACGAGCAGGGCCGTGGCGCGCGTCAGGCCGATGACGTCGGCCACCGTCCGGTCGCCGGTCATCAGCGACATCTCGCCGAAGATGCTGCCCGGACCGAGCCGCCCGAGCTGCCGGCGATCGCCGGCGTCGTCCGCGATCGATGCCTCGGCCTCGCCCTCGAGCAGCACGCCCAGGAAGCGGCCTTCCTCGCCGAACTCGATGATGGCCTCGTTGGGCTCGAAGGTCGTGACCGTCGAGGCGGCCACGAGCCGGCCCAGCGGCTCCTCCGCGAACCCCTCGAACAGCGCGACGCGCTCCTTCAGGAACCTGACGATCTCGGCTGGACCCATGACGTTTCTCCTCCCTGGCGCCGCGCGCTCCCGGGGCGCCGGCGCGGGCGAGCCTAGCCCGGAGCCGGTCCGGCCTGGGGCAAAACTCGCCTCCGGCGTGGCGGGGCCCGCGCTCGGCAGCTCCCTTTGGCAGCCCTGCTACGGTTGGGGCGCCTCGTAGCTGCCCTTGACGCAGATGACGCCGGCCAGGGCGTGGCCCATGTTGTTGGCGGCGCACGTCTGGGCGTTGCACGACGGGCCCCCCTCGAACAGGTCGTGCCAGCCTTCGAGGGGGTTGTGGTTGCACTGCGAGTAGCTGCCCGGACCCGTGCCGGCGTGCACGTAGATGTCTCCGTGGGCGTCCTTGGTGCAGCCGCCGCGGCGCTTCTGCCCCGTGCGGATGTAGCCGCCGTTGTTGGGCATGACGCCGTTGTACCAGGTGGCGAACGCGTCGTGCTCCTGCTGCGTGGGCTTGCCCAGGCCCTGCACCAGCTTGTAGGTGGCCGGCGTGCAGCCCTGCGCGCACATCTTGTCGTTCTCGGCATAGCTGTTGATGATGGCGTTGTTGACGCAGGCCCAGAGCCCGGTCGCCACGAGCTTCGTGAGCTCGGCGTCGACGCCGCAGCAGCTCGTCACCTGGCACTTGCCCGCCACGCAGGTCTCGCTCGGCGCGCAGGCATTGTTGCACTGCCCGCAGTTGGCCGGGTCGGTCTTGGTGTCGACGCACCCGTTGCCGCACTTGGTGAGGTTGGGCGGGCAGACGAGCGTGCACTGGCCCGCGGCGCAGATCTGACCCTGGGCGCAGGCGTTGTTGCAGCCGCCGCAGTTGGCGGGATCGAGGGCCGTATCCACGCACTTGCCGCCGCATTGGGTCGTGCCGCCCACGCACCGGAGCGCGCACTTACCGGCGGAGCAGAGCTGCCCCGGGGGACAGGCGTTGTTGCAAGCGCCGCAGTTGGCGGGATCGAGGGCCGTGTCCACGCACTTGCCCCCGCACTTGGTCGTGCCGCCGGCGCAGGCGAGCTGGCACAGTCCGCTCGAGCAGATCTGGCCGCCCGCACAGGCCACGCCGCAACCGCCACAGTTGGCGGGGTCGCTCTTGGTGTCGACGCACAGGCCACCGCACTTGGTCGTGCCGCCGGTGCAGTTGAGCTGACACAGCCCGCTCGAGCAGATCTGGCCGCCCGCACAGGCGACGGCGCAGCC
>JACQWT010000473.1 GCA_016209145.1 Deltaproteobacteria bacterium
CTACGAGAAGCGCATTCTCTCGTTATCGCTGGCCCGCCGTCTTGCCGGGATGACCCGCTGGCAGTTCCACGAGTGGCTCACAGAGCAGGGTATCGCGCGCGACTACGGGGTCGATGAGCTGGAGGCCGACGCGGCGGCGATCCGGGACCTACCGTGATCGTCGTCAGCAACTCGTCGGTTCTCATCACCCTGGGAGCCTTGGGCGAGATCGATCTCCTTCGTATCAAGTTCGGCAAGGACCACCATGCCAGCGTTCGGCGTGGCGTCGTCCAGGTCAGGAAACAGCGCCTTGCCGCCAAGGCGCTGCGCGCACTCGGCCGTCGCCTGGCGGTCACCGCAGAAGTCGATGTCCTTGCTCGTGTAGGGGAGGCCCGCGCCGATCTCGGCCACGCGGCCCAAGTACCGCTCGGCCCAGAAGTTGACCGCCTGACCGCCAACCAGCACGAGGTCCATGCCACCCAGGCGACGCAGCAGAGGCACGATCTGTGCGTAGGCGAGGTCCCCGGCGGTGCTGGTCATGCGAGGGACTTCGGGTCGATGTGGATCTTCACCCTAGGAAAGCCGAAGAAGCCGTTCTCGCGCCGGAGTCGCTCGCGGCTCTTCTCCCCCGATTCGAGGGCGCGCTCGTCGGCCTCTCGTGACCGTTGCTTCTCGCGAGCCCTCTCCCCCGGGTCGAAGTACCCGATCTCGTTCGCCATCATCAAGAGGATAGCGGTGTCGGCGGCTTGGCGCAACGGCCGGGGACCGCTCGCAGGCCACCGTCGTCGCGGTCCAGCTCGCACCCGACTAGGACGAACGGCCGCGCTACGTGAGCCGCCCCTATGCCGGTCTACCGCACCCAGACGGAGCAGGCGCCGATCTGGCTCTGGTAGAACGGCCCATCCTGCTGCGCAGCATACGTGGCAAGCAAGCTCCCCGGCAAGGTCTTCCCCCCGGCGCACAACTCGGTCCGGCCGATCGACCAGCTATAGCTCGATGGGAACGACTGGAAGTCATGCGCGAGGTACTGCGAGAGGTAGACCTTCGTCCCGTTGTACGTGCCCGGGCCGACGATGGCGATGAAAGTCCCTTGAGCAAGCGCGGGGCCGGCCAGGTGCGTGAAGTTGTTCATCGCGCCGATGTACTGCGCCTGCGCAAGCTCGCTCGACAACGAGATGAGCTGCTGCGAGCCGGCCGGCCCGGTGACGGAGCCGCGCAGGCAGCCCAGCCCCGGGCACGATTCGAGGCCGGGGTAGGGCGGGCCGTAGGGTTGCTTGCTGGAGTCCCCCGTCCAGGACAGGAGCGTCCAGCCGCCGCCGTCGGTGCTCATGTCGCAGTACACCTCGAACTGGTCGAACGGGTCGCCTCCGTTGGGATCTACCTTGTACTTGCCGTTGCCCTGGCTCTGGCCCTTGTCGAGGATCTCCTTGCACGTCCGGCGCTGGCCGCACTGGCCCACGGAGCACACCTCGCCCTGCGCGCACGCCTTGCCGCAGCCCCCGCAGTTGGCCGGATCGGTCTTGGTGTCCACGCAGAGGTTGCTGCACAGGGTCTTGCCGCCGTCCACACACTTGCACGTACCGCTGGCGCAGAGCTGATCGTTGCCGCACGCCTTGCCGCAGCCGCCGCAGTTGGCCGGATCGGTCTTGGTGTCAACGCACACGCCGCTGCACATGGTGTCGGTGCCCTCCGCGCATTTGCAGGCGCTGTTCGCGCAGAGCTGAGCATTGCCGCACGCCTTGCCGCAGGAACCGCAGTTGGCCGGATCGGTCTTGGTGTCAACGCACACGCCGTTGCACTTGGTGGTGCCGCCCGTGCACTGCAGCGCGCACGCGCCGCTGGAGCAGATCTCGCCTTGCGGGCACGGGTTGTCGCACTTGCCGCAGTGTGCGGAGTCGTTCGCGGTGTTCACGCACTTGCCCGCGCACTTGGTCGTGCCGCCGACGCAGACGAGCCCGCAGGCGCCAGCCGAGCACACCTCGCCACCTGGGCACGGCTTGCCGCACGAGCCGCAGTTGGCGGCGTCGCGCGCCGTGTCCACGCACTTGCTTCCGCACTTCGTGGCCCCGCCGACGCAGACGAGCCCGCAGGCACCCGCGGAGCACACCTCGCCACCTGGGCACGCCTTGCCGCAGGAGCCGCAGTTGGCCGCATCGAGCTGCACATCGACGCATTTGCTGCTGCACTTGGTCGTGCCGCCAACGCACGCCAGCGCGCACTGGCCCGCCGAGCACACCTCGCCCTGCGCGCAGGCCTTACCGCAGGAGCCGCAGTTGGCGGGGTCGTTCTGCGTGCTCACGCAGACGTTGCCGCACTTCGTCGTGCCCCCGAGGCACACGAGACCGCACTGGCCCGCGGAGCACACCTCACCAGGAGCGCAGGCTTTGCCGCAGCCCCCGCAGTGCGCCGGGTTGACCGCGAGCTCGACGCACTTGTTGCCACACTTGGTGCTGTCGCCCGTGCACTCCGAGGCACGCGCGCCGTTGCTGCACACCTCGCCCGGCCCGCAGGCCTTGCCGCAACTGCCGCAGTGTGCCGGGTTCGTCGCGGTCTCCACGCACTTGCCCGCGCACTTCGTCGTGCCGCCCACGCACTCCAGGCTGCACTTCTCCGCCGAGCACACCTCGCCGGGCGGGCAAGCCTTGCCGCAGCCGCCGCAGTTCTGCGGATCGATCTCCGTCTGCACGCACTTGCTCCCGCACTTGGCCGTGTCGCCCGTGCACTCCAGGCCGCACTTGCCTTCCGAGCACACCTCGCCCGCGCCGCAGACCACGCTGCAGCCGCCGCAGTTGGTCGGATCGACGTCGGTGTCGACGCACTCGCTGCCGCACTTGGTCGTGCCGCCCAGACACTTGAGGCCGCACTGGCTCGCCGAGCAGACTTCGCCCGAGCCGCAGGCGTTGTCGCACTCGCCGCAGTTCTTCGGATCGAGGCTCGTGTCCACGCACAGACCACCGCACTCCACGGTGCCGCCGCCGCACACCGCGCCGCACTTGCCCCCGGAGCACACCTCACCCTCGGCGCACGCCTGGTCGCAGCCGCCGCAGTGGGCCGGATCGAGCTCGGTATCGACGCACCGCTCGGCGCACTTGGTCGTGCCGCCGCCGCAGTCGAGCGCGCACTGGCCCGTCGAGCACACCTCTCCCTCGGGGCAGGCGTGGCCGCACTCGCCGCAGTTGGCGGGATCGATCTCGGTCTGCACGCACTCGCCGCCGCACTTGGCAAGCGGCGCCGCGCAGCCGCCGCTGCTCGCCGGCGCGCCGCCGGCGGAGGTCTTGTCGCCGAGCTCGTCTACGCCGGCGATCTCGGTGCAACCCAGCGCCAGGAGCCAGAGCGCGCCCGCCCATGCCGCGATGGCGCCGGCCCTGCCGCCGGCTCGACCGCCTCGCCCGTCCCGCTTGCGCCCTGCACCGCTGCGTTCGCTCATCGCCGTCTCTCCTTCCCGCCAGAATCGTCAGAATCGCCCCCCCAGAGCCACGCCGCCGCCGCCCGGTCCGAGGGCGGCGCGCAGGCGCAAGCCGCTCTGGCCTGCCGCCTGCTCGCCCGCTTCGGCCGGCGCGGTCAGGATCACCACGATGCCCGCCACGGCCACCGCCGCGCCGGCGCCGATCAGCACGGTGGCCGCCGTGCCCTTGTCGCTCACCGCGTCGACGTATGCCCTGCCCGTAGGCGTGCACTGCTTGTCAGCGCATAGCGCCGGATCGGACTTGGCCTTGTCGATCTCGTAGAGCACGACCGCGCCGAGCACCGCACCCGTGACCGCGGCCGCCAGGCCGACGCCGCCCACGACGAAGCCGGCCACGCGCTGGCCGGAGCCGGCCGGTGCGGCCGAATCGGCCGCCGGCGCGGGGTTGGCCGCCGGCGTGCCGGAGGAGGGCACGATCAGCGTCTGGTGATCCGCCTGCGGCGCGAGCGTCACCGCGGTCGACCACGGCAGGCGGCCCGGCGCCCGCGCCTCGATGCGATGCTCGCCCGGATCCAGCGGCTCGGGCACGCCTACGGCCGCAGCCGCAAGCTCCTCGCCGTCGCGCAGGATCTTCAGGCCAGCCGCGGCCGCGGCCGGTTGCACCGCGAGCGTCGAGAGCTTGGGCTCGATCGCGGCGGCGAGCTTGCGAGCGGCGGCCTCGCGGCCGGCCTGGCCGGCGGCGCGGGCCATGCCCGCGGCCCGGTTGTACTCGCGCCACGCCGAGGCCGTCCGTCCGCCAAGCTCGTGGCAGCGCGCTACGTTCAGGCGCGCGCCGATGGACGCGTAGGCGCGCAGGCTGGCGGCATAGGTGGCGCAGGCTTCGTCGGTCCGGCCCTGTTTCATGAGCGCTCGGGCCGTCTCGAACAACGCCTCGCCCTGACTGCGCTCGCCCGGCTCGCCGCCTTCGCCGGGCGCGGCGCGCGTGGCCGCGGCGGGCAGCAACAGCGCCGCCACCGCCGCTGCCACCGCCGGCAGAGCCGCCCGCAGGCTGCTAGAACTCATCGAACACTCCCCCCGGCGGGCCGGCATTAGGTCCGCGCTTGCCCGGCCTCGCCGCCGGCCGGCCCGATGCCTCCGCCGCTGCAGCGGGGCCGGGGCCGCGGCCCGGCTCAGGGGACGCACGAGCCCCGGCGTCGCTCGCGGCTGCGTCGGCCGGCTCGCTGCCGGCGCCGTCCCAGCCCGGCTCTGCGCGCTCGGGTGCTCCGGCGCGCGCGCTCGTCTGGGAGGGGCCGGCGGGCGCGCCGGCCTCTCGCGCCACCGCGGGCCCGCTGGCGGGCGCCGGAGGGCTCTCGCGAGCCCGCGGCAGGAGCAGCAGCAAGGCCAGCGCGCCGAGCGAGGCCGCTGCGGCTACGGCAAGTGCCACGCGCGCGAGCGAGCGAGCACGCGCGCTGCGCAGGCCGGCCATGTGCCAGGCTCGCGCCGTGTTGCCAGCCTCGGGCCCGGGCGCCGCGCCAGCGGCGGCGCCGGCGCCGCTGTGCGCGCCTCCGCCAAGCGGCGCCGTGTCGGACGTGAAGAGCAAGGCCGAGTCAAGCGTCTCGAGCCTGGCAAGAGCGGCGGCGGGCGAGGCCGCTCCCACTGCGAGTCCGCCCCCCCCCCCCCCGGCGACGGCCGCGAGCCCTGCTCCGGTGGCGAGGGCCCGGGCGCCGGAGCCGGCAAGGCGCGAGCCGGGCGGGGCCTCGCCGGCAGCGTGGCCGTCTCCAGGAGCCCGGCCTCGTCGAGCAGACTTTCGAGCTCGCTGACCGCCTCGGCCGCGGACTGAAAGCGCGCCGCCGCGTCGTGCGCGATGCAGCGGATGAACCAGTCGTCGAACGCTGCCGGAAGCCAGGCCGCGCTCTCGCCGAGCTTGCGGCGCGGCGGGTCGCGCGGCGCGAGCGCCACCCGGAACGCCATCTCCGCCAACGTTTCGACCTCCCAGTAGTCGCACGGCTGCGCCCCGGTCAGCAGCTCCAGGACGATGAAGCCGAGCGCCCAGACGTCCGTGGCAGCACAGACGCCCCGCGCGATGCTGATGCCCCGCTCGGCCGCGAGCTCGCGCACCATCGCGCCGAGTTGCTCCGGCGCGCAGTACGAGGGCGTGCCCACGCGCGTGGCCGTGCCCTCCGAGCCCGGATCCAGCACCTTCGCGATGCCGAAGTCGAGCACCTTCACGGCCGGCCGCCCGTCGCGCCCCTGCGTCACGAAGACATTCCCAGGCTTCAGATCGCGATGCACGATGCCTGCCGCGTGCGCCGCCTCGAGCGCACTGGCGAGCTGGCGCAGCAGAGCGCACACGAGCGCGGGGCCGAGCTCGGCCTGAACGCGGGCCCAGCTCGCCAGCGTCTGGCCCTCGAGCAGCTCCATGGCGATGAACGCGAGCTCCCGCTCGGCGTCCACGCCCACGTCGAGCACCTCGACCACGTGCGGGTGCGTGGCGAGCTTGCCCGTAACCCGCGCCTCGGCGAGGAATGCCTGGGCGAGCTTGGGCTCCCGGGCGATCGCGGGCAACATGACCTTGAGCGCGCAGGGCCGGCCCGTGCCGACGTGCTCGGCCTGGTAGACGACCGCCATGCCGCCCTGGCCGATGGCTCGGGCCACGCGATACCGGCCGGCGACCACGTCTCCGGACGCAAGCGCGATCGACTCGGGCACCGGATCTGGCCTCCCTGCGGCGCGCGGGCCGGACCGCCGCCGCCCGCTTGCCACAACCTGACAGGAAGGCAATCATAGCGGGCGGTGTTACGCACCGCAACGGGGTTGGCAGCCGCCAGCGGCTTCAGCGCACCTTGCCCACCAGCTCGCGCGGCGCCAGGCCACCCTTGTGGCAGTAGGCACCGAGCTCCGCCAACACACGCGCCGGCGCCGTGGGCTCGACGAAGCTGGCGGTGCCCACTTGCACCGCGCTGGCTCCCGCGAGCATCAGCTCGACCGCGTCGCGACCGCTGGCCACACCGCCGATGCCGACGATGGGGATACGCACCGCCCGCCCGAGCTCCCACACGATGCGCACGGCGAGGGGCCTGATGGCCGGGCCGGAGAGGCCGCCCGTGCGGTTGGCGAGCATGGGCCGCCAGGAATCGACGTCGATGGCCATGCCTCGGATGGTGTTGATGGCGCTCAAGGCGTCGGCTCCGGCCTGCTCGCAGGCCCGCGCCACGGCGCCAAGATCGCCGGCCTCGGGGGACATCTTCACCCACAGCGGGAGGCGCGTCGCGGCGCGCACCGCCGCCGTCACCCGCGCCGCCGCCGCGGGATCGCGGCCGAACTCCAGGCCGCCGTGCGCGACGTTGGGGCAGGAGATGTTGAGCTCGAGCGCGGCGACGCCGGGCTCGCGGTCGAGCCGGGCCGCGAGCCGGGCGAAGTCATCCACGCTCGTGGCAAAGACGTTGGCGACCACCGTGACGCCCCGCGCCCGCAGCACGGGCAGCTTGTCGCGACAGAACGCCTCCACCCCCACGTTGGCGAGTCCGATCGCGTTGAGCATGCCGGCCGGGGTCTCGCAGATGCGCGGCGGCGGGTTGCCCTCGCGCGGCTCGAGGCTCAAGCCCTTGGTGCACACGCCGCCCAGGGCCGCGGCGTCGCACAGGTCGTCGTGCTCCAGGCCGTAGCCGAAGGTGCCGGACGCGACGAGCACGGGGTTCTTGAGGCGCAGCGGCCCGAGCTGCACGCTCATGTCGATGGGCCCCATCACACCAGCGCCTCCGCTCTGTCCCAGCCCACTTGGGCGGCGTCCACGCACGGGCCGTCCGCGCAGGCGTAGAGGTATCCGCCGGCGGCGCGCGGCACCGCGCACCCGAGGCAGCACCCGCAGCCGCAGGCCATGCGCGCCTCGAGCGAGACTTGACAAGACAGGGCCCGCTCGGCCGCGAGCCGCGCCACGGCCGCCATCATGGCCTGCGGCCCGCAGGCATAGATCATCGGGCGCAGCCCGGCCCGCGCGATGTCGGCAAGCGCCGGATCGAGCAGCGCCGTCACCAGGCCACGGGTGCCGCGCGAGCCGTCCTCGGTCGCAAGGCCAAGCTCGGCAATGGCCCCAAGCTCGTCCGCGAGCGGCAAGTCCGCTGCCGTCCGCCCGCCGTACAGGGCGCGGGCGCGTGGCTGGCCGGCGCCCGCGGCTTCCGGCTGCCGCGCCAGCTCGCGCGCCAGGAAGAGCAGCGGCGCGAGGCCGACGCCCCCGGCCACGAGCAGCGGGGCTGAGCCCGGCTTCGGCCACGGCCACGGCCGGCCCAGGGGCCCCAGCAGGGCAAAGCGCTCGCCCGCTTGCGCGCCCGCCATCCGCCGCGTCCCCTCGCCCACTACCTTGACGAGCAGCCGCGGCTCGGCGCCGCCGCCGAGGAGGCTCATCGGCCGAGGCAAGAGCGGCGCCACGGGCCAGTCGGCCGGCCGCACCATGACGAACTGACCGGGCCGGGCCACGAGCGGCACCGCGGCGCGAAAGCGCAGAAGCTGGTAGCCAGCCCCCAGCTCCTCCCGCTCGACCAGGGGCAGCGTCACGTACTGGCGCTCGGAAACGGTCAGTGGCACGGGGGCCTGGTAGCGCGCCCCCGCCCCGCCGGCAACGCCGCCGTCAGCCGCTCGCGCCGAGTTGACGCGCCACGAGCGCCGCCCGGCGGGCTCCGCGGCGCAGGGCCAGCGCCAGATTGCCGTGGCGCAGGTAGGAGACCGTGAACGCCGCCTGGAAGGCGTCGCCGCACCCGGTCGTGTCCCGCACCTCGGCGACGGGAACCGCCGGCTGGTGCAGCGCCTTGCCCCCCAGCAGGGCCACGCTGCCCCGGGCGCCCAGCGTGACCACCAGCGGGGCCTGCGTCCGGCGCGAGAGAGGGCGAAGCTCACGCACGAGCGCGCGATCGCCGCTCACGAAGCCGATTGCCAGCGCCTCCGCGTGCCGCGCGATGACGCCGGGATCCAGCCCGTAGTCCGACAAATCCAGGAAGTCCGCGACGCGCCGGCCGGCGAACGGCAGCTCGTGCATCACCTGGAGGAACAAGGGCTCGATCTGCGCGAATAGCGGGCAGAACAGGACGTCGTGCCGCCGCACGAACGCGAGCTCTGCCCGGCCCAGCCGGTAGCCGGCCAGCACCCCGGGGTCGTAGCCGCCGGGCGGGAAGATGCGCTCGCCGCCGCGGCCAAGCAGGATCTCTTGCCGCGCCGTCGCGCCCGGCCGGGAACGGATCCGCGAGCCGTCCACGCCTTGCTGGCGCAGCCTCTCGAGGATCCAGGCGGCGCGATCGGTGCCCACTCGCGTCAGCAGCGACACCGGCTGCGCGCCCGAGCGGCGGGCGTGCACCGCGAAGTTGAGCGAGATGCCGCCGACGCGCTGCTCCCCCAGCTCGGAGTATTCGTCCACAGTGGCTTCGCCCACCGACACGACGCTAAGGCTGCTCGGCTGACCTCTCATCGCATGCCGGGCGCCTCGCCGCCGTGCTTACTTGGGCACCTCCGTCGGGCAGCCCGACACGACCTGCACCAACGCCACGCCGCCCGTCTTCAGCTTCTGGCATGCCTCGCCGTGCAGCCACACGGTGTCATCGCCCTTCCACGACCAGCCGCCAACCGGATCGAAGGGGAGCAGCACGCCGTCGAGATACACGTTGGTCATGCCCTTCTCGGCCGGAGGGTCGGCCAGCGGGAACTCGCAGCTTATGGCCTGGGCGGCGATGCTCGCAAACACGGCGCCCAGCAGGGCGAGGTCGTCGACGCGGTAGTACTTGGGGCTCTGCTCCTTGGCCGTACCTGCCGCCACGGCCATCTCGTCCAGCAGATCGGCGTAGAAGGCGCTGCCCGGAATGCCGATGACGTAGACCTCGATGTTGTTGTCGCGCAGCGTGTGGATGGCGGCCAGCGTGGGATAGCGGTCGACGCAGTTCTCGGGGCCGCCCGGCCCGTCCGGCGCACAGCAGTTGGTCTGCGCGTCGCAGCCCTGGGCCTTCTCGATGTTGGGAATACACTCCTCGATGCCGCAGCTCTGCTGCTCGTTGCAGTTGGGCACGCCGTCGGTCAAGAGCAGCACCACCGTGCGCCCCGGGAGCTCTAGCCAGATGGGGGTCGTCTCGGTCAGCGTGGCGGCGATGGGCGTCCCGCCGTTGGGCTCGAGGTCGGTCGCCTGCGCGAAACCTTGCGTGGTCGGCCCGTCCTCGGCCCCGTTGGGATCGCCCGGGCTCGTGGGAAACACCTCGCCGCCGACGTGGCAGGGGTTGCTGTCCGGGAAGCGCGGAAAGACCGCCGCGCCGACGTTGATCAAGGTCCCGAGCGAGCGGACGAGATCGAGCGCGGCCTCTCGCACGACCGCGTAGCGGCTCTTCTTCGCGGCCGGATCCGGCTCGGCCATGCTGCCGGAGCGGTCCAGCACGAAGTAGACGTTGGGCGCCTCGTAGCTTATCTCGTGCAACTCGTTGCCGCACAGGCCGGGGGCGTCGAGCGGCGGCGGCCCGTCGGGCGTTCCCGGATCGAAGCCGTCGCCGCCGGCGTCGGGTGCCGGCACGAGCGGTCCCCCGCCGCGCGCCGGTCGCTCGTGGTCCTGGCACGAGGCGACCAGCACGGCGGCGGTCAGCGCCGCGTTCGCCAAGAGCGGCCACCGGTAGCGCACGATGGGATTGTAGCACGGCCCCCGACGGCCGCCGGCCTTGACGGCACGGCGGTTCCGGCCATGATACGGGCGAGGTAACCGTTCACGCATTCCAACACCCGGCTCGTCAGGCGGGGCTGCGCGCATGAGCGCGCCCGGAGGCCCGGGCCGCAGCGTACTCCTGTACGTGAGGACCCGGGCCGAGGACGTAAGCCGCGATCGCGGCCGACTCGGCGTTGCTAGCGCCGCAATGCGTGAACGCATACCGGGCGAGATGGCCAGGCACAGCAGCGTGCTGCGCCTCGTGTTCTGGGGCAACCTCTTAGGGAGCAAAGTGGTCGTAGCCCGCCGCCGCGATCACGCGCCGCCGGCGGCTCTCGGCGAGCACGAGCCGCGCGCCGCCGCGGCGGCGCTCGCAGCGGCCGATAGGACGGAAACCCTCGGGGATCGCGCCGGCCGGCGCGGCCACCGCCAGGGCGTAGTCCTCGCCGCCGAAGAGGGCGAGATCGAGCGGCGCGCAGCCGAGCACCCCGGCGGCAGCCACGAGCTCGCCCGACACGAGCGCCTCGGCATCGAGCACGATGCGCAGCCCGGCGCCGGCGGCCGCACACATCTGGCCGAGATCGCCGGCCAGGCCGTCGGAGATGTCGATGGCCGCACGGGCGACGGCGGCGGCGCGCCGCCCCTCGGCGATACGGGCAAGCGGCCGGCGCCAGGCCGAGAGGGCCGATCTTGGCGCAGCGCGGGCCGCAGCAGTGCGCGCCAGGCCCCGCTCGAGAAGCTGCTGTCCCGCGCCCGCGAGCCCGACCACGCCGGCGAGCAGCACGGCGTCGCCCGGCCGCGCCCCGGCGCGACGCAAGGGCCGCGCGGCCGCGCCCAGCACCGAGATCGTGAGCGACAGTCGCTCGCCACGGGCCAGATTGCCGCCGCACACGGCCGTGCCGAGCCGAGCGCACGCCGCCGCCTGACCGCGCGCGAGCTGCACCAGCTCGGCGTCGGAGAACGTGGGGGGGAGGACGAGCGAGGAAAGAACGCCGCGCGGGGCGGCCCCCATGGCCGCCAGATCGCTCGCCGCCACCATCACGGAGCGGAAGCCGAGCTCCCGCAGCGTGAGCCAGCCGCGCTCGAAGTGCACGCCCTCGACCATGGCGTCGGTCGTCCACACGAGCTTCTCGGCCCCGGGGGCGAGCACGGCCGCGTCGTCGCCGATGCCGACCACCACACCGGGGGCGCGTCCTTGGCCCAGGACGCGCGCGAGCATGACGACGCGCCGGCGCTCGGTGCTTTGTCCGCCGCCGTGCCGCCGCCCCGCGGGGCTCACTTGCCCTCGTCCCAGGCCGGGACGCGCACCACGAACACCGCGCCCGCCGGCTCGCCATCCTCGACGTGGATCGTGCCCGCGTGAGCCTCGACGAGGCGCTTGGCGATCGCCAGCCCCAAGCCCGCGCCCGAGTGCGTCCGCGTGGAGGAGTGATCGATCTGGTAGAACGGATCGAAAACCCGCGTGCGGGCGTGGCGCGGGACTCCGGGACCCTGGTCGGCGATGCGCACTTCCACGCGGCGGTGCAGCGGAGCGAAAAGCACGAAGCCGATGTCCTCATCGACGTGCTCGATCTGCGCCGCCCGGAGCGTCACCTGCCCACCCTGGGGGCTGAACCTGACGGCGTTGTCGGCGATGTTGAGCAACACCTGCCGGAGCCGGTCGGGATCGGCCCAGGCATCGAGCGCGCTCTGTGCGCCGCCGTCCGCCCCCACTTGAAAGCTCACGTCCTTGGCGGCGGCGAGCGGGCGCAGAGCCTCAACCACCTCTTCGAGCAGGGGCAGCACGCCGGTGCGGCGCCGGTTGACGGGCATCGAGCCGTCCTCGAGCTTGGCCATGGTGAGCAGGCTGCGAATCAAGCCGAGGAGCTGGTCTCCCTGCCGGCGGATGGTCTCGAGGTACTCGCGCTGCCGCTCGCTCAGCGGGCCGGCCATCCCGCGCAGCAGCATGTCGCCGTAGCCTATGATCGAGGTCAGCGGCGTGCGCAGCTCGTGGCTCATGGTCGAGAGGAAGCTGTTGCGCAGCTCGTCCACGTCGCGGAACCGGTCGAGGGCGTCTTGCAGCTCGGCGTTCTTGTGCTCCAGCTCGCGGAAGCTCTCGCGAATGGCGGCCACGTGCATCCGCGAGGTCACCAGGGCCTGGTAGCCGCTCTCGACCAGGAGCTCGACGACCAGGCGCACGTGGCTGCGCCACAGCTTGGCCGTCTCCGCCGTCAGCTTGGGCATGACCAGCAGGCGGTGGCGCGCCCGGCTCCGGGCGATGTCCGACACCGACTCGATCAGGCTCGCGGGCAGCTCCTCGCTGCGAGCCCCGAGCTCGTGCACCCGATAGGGCCCCAGCACGAGCGAGGCGATTCTCTCCTGCTGGTGCAGGACGGGCACGATATCGTAGCAGGCCGAAGTGAAGCAGGGCACCGTGAGCTCGGTCAGGGCCTCGACCGCTTCGCGCCGCACCCTGCCCACCACCGCGCGGCAGGCCTGCCGGCCGGCCGCGCTCTCGCTCACCAGCGCGCACAGCTCCCGCTCACCGCCGCTCTCGGCGAGCAGGGCGCCGCTGGCGGAGAACAGCCGCAGCGGCACGCCGAGCAGCGCCGCGCACGACGAGGCGAGCTGCCGGAGCTGCTCGACGGCCACGACGTCCTCGAGCCGAGGCGGCGCCGGGTAGCTGATGGGCGCGCCGCTCATGCCCGAGCCCTCTGCAGCCGGGCGTGAAGGCCCCCGACGCCCGCGGCCACGAGCTCGTCGAGCCCCCCGTCCACCCCGAGCTCCGCGGCGGCACCCAGGAGCACCTCCCGCTCCGTCAGCCCGAGAGCCGCCTCGATGCCGTGCTCCCGGTCGAGCGTGAGCCAGGTGAGCTTGAGCAGCGCGACGAAGGTTTCGATCACGCCGCGGCCCTCGGTGGCCACCGCCATGTACAGCGGCTCGCGGCCGCGCGCCGCCAGGGCCGCGATTTCGTCGTCGGAGCGCACCTCGGGCAGATCGCGCTTGTTGAACTGGATAACGAGCGGCAGCCGGCCGAGGTCCAGACCGTTCGACTTGAGGTTCTCGCGCAGCTCCACGAAGGAGTCGGCGTTGGCCCGAGTGCGGGAGATCTGCGAGTCGGCGACGAAAGCCACGCCGTCGGCGCCCCGCAGCACCAGGCGCCGGGTGATGGCGTGGATGGGCTGGCCCGGCACGGTGTAGAGCTTGAGGCGCACCGCTGCGTCGGAGCCGGGACCGCGCAGCCGCAGCGGGAGCAGGTCGAAAAAGAGGGTGCGATCGTCGGCGGTCTTGAGCATCGTGAGCGGCGGCTTGCGCGCCTCGTCGCCCGCGGCGGGCCGCAGCCGCTCGTGCAGCGCCACGAGGTTGGTGGTCTTCCCGCCGAGGCCGGCGCCGTAGTAAACGAGCTTCAAGCTCAGCTCGCGTCGCTTGAGGTCGAGGAGCACGCGCCCATCCTATTCGCCTGGCCCCCGGGGTTGTACATCCATGCGACCGGCTCCGGTCGCCGTCTCGCCCGCCCCCCAGAGGGCCGCGCGCAGGTCCCCAAGCCGCGCCCGCACGGCGTCGAGCTCGGCGCCGAGCCCGTCGCACTCGGCCGCGGCCCGCGCGGCGTCGGGCAGCGCCCGGGCACGCTCGGCGCGCGCGGCCGACAGCACGTCGCACAGCTCCTGGTGGATCTCCTGGCCGGCGACCTGAGCCCAGGCGTCCAGGCGCGCGGCGGACTCGTCGATCATCTCGCCGAGCTTGGGCGCGGCCCGCACCGCGGCCTGGCGCACGGCCGCTTGTCCGAGCTCGCTTGCCTGGCGCCGCGTCTCGGCCTCGACCTTGTCCTTGAGCAGGACGGCGAGCACGGGAGCGGCGAGGGTGAGCAGGCTGCCGAGCAGCACGTTCGTGAACATCACGCCCAGGCCCACGGTGAACAGGGCAAACACGCCCACGTCGTAGCCGAAGGTGTCGATCTGCACCTCCGGCGGCCGGACCTCGGCGCCCAGGGCCTGGCTCAGCCGCCGCGCCGCCTCGTGGGCGTCCTCGCGCAGCAGGGCCACGGTGCGATCGGCCATGGCCTCCAGGGCCCGCGCGATCTCCTCGGTTTCGGCCTGCGCCCAGCGGGCGAAACAGTGCTCCAGGAAGCCGGCGAGGTGGAGCCGGAGCTCGGCCGCCGAGGCGGCGGCGACAATCTCGGGAAGCTGTCGGACGACGTCGTCGGCGAAGCGGTCGAGATCGCGGCGCGCCCACGCCTTGATCGCCGCCGCCTCCTCGCGCACCGCGGCCCGGCGCTCGGCCAGCGTGCGGCTCCGGCTCCCGAGATCCGCCTCGATGCGCGCGATCCTCCGCCCCAACTCCTCGGTGCTCATGCGCGCCGCGCGCCGCCGCGCCTCGATGCCGTGGCCGAGCGAGCCGGCTGCCGCCAGCGCCTCCCCCAAGGCGTTGTCGAGCACGATGCGGCCGCGCTGCGCGGCGAGGAAGCTCGTCAGGTGAGCGACGAGCTCGGCAACGCCGCCACGCGCCGCGTCCGCGTCCGGCCCCTGCCCCAGCGCGCGCAGGGGCGAGACGGCGAAGAGCACGGGGGCAGGCACGAGCCCATGGAGCTCGGCGCGAATGTAGTCCATGGCCTCCTCGCGCTCGGCCGGGCTCCAGATGTCGGCCTTGGCCACGACGAAGATGATCTTGTCGCGCGCTCCGGCGATGAGCTTGTCCTGGAGGAAAACCCGCTCGCTCTCCTTGAGCGGCTGGCCCGCGTCGATGACGAACAGCACCGCGTCGGACTGCGGGATGTACTGGTATGTCACCTCGGCGCGCTGCAAGTTCAGATCGTTCACGCCGGGCGTGTCCACGAGCACGACGCGCTCGCGCAGCAAGGGCGCGGGGTAGCCAACATCGAGGCGCCGCAGCGCGCGACCGCCGGCGCTGGCGGCCAGGCCGTCCGCGCCGACGCAGAAGCGCCCGAGCGCGGCGAAGTCGATGGTCTGCTCCTCGCCGTCGGCATAGACCACGCGCGCTTCGGGCCGCTCGGCGTAGCTCACGTGGTGGACGAGCGCGGTCGTGGGCGTGACTCCCACCGGCAGCGCGTCCGCGCCGAGCAGCGCGTTGACCAGCGTGGTCTTGCCGTGGTTGAACTCGCCCACGACCACGAGGTGGAAGCGATCGGCCTCGAGCTTGTCCACGAGCTCGCGCTGCAGCCGGGCCGCGAGCGTGCGCGCCCCCACCTTCTCGGCCTGTGCCTCGAGCCCGCGCAGGGCGGCGAGCACGTCGGCGCGCCGCGCGCGCAGCTCCTCGAAGCCGCGGGCGGCGGTGGTGGCGGTGGCCGCGGGCTCGCTCATCCCAGCACCTTGATGATCTCGTGCACGCGCCGATCGACCTCCTCGATGCTCAAGCCGCCCGGCTCGCCCCGCGCGTCGCGGTAGATCTGGCTTTGGGCGAACACGCGCAACGCCTTGATGCGCTTGGGCAGCCAGGGATGCGTGGCCAGCACCTCGGTGAAGCGGCCGACCGAGCCCTGGCCCTCGTCGTGCTGCTCCAGAAAGGCATCCATGTCGAGCTCGGCGTAGAGCTTGGTCGAGCCCAGGGCGAGCTTCGCCAGGGCCCGGGTCGAGACCTCGAGATCCCGGCTGCAGATCAGGCCGGCTCTGTCGCAGGTGATCTCGGCGCGGCGCGACCAGCCGTTGAGGGCCAAGAGCGCCGGCACCACGATCCAGCCGAGGAAAGCCGAGGCCATGACGCGCAGGTAGTGCATGGCGGTGAGGTACACCACGTGGCTGTTGTGGATGTGACCGCACTCGTGGCCGATGACGCTCAGCAACTCGGCGTCGTCGAAGTGATCGACCAGGCCCGAGTGCACCATGATGAACGAGTCCTCGTTCGTGCCGTAGGTAGCGGCGTTCAGGACCGGGTTGTTGACGATGTACACGTTGGGCGTGGGAATGCCGAGGCTCTGGGCGCTCTGCACCACCAACTCGTGCACGCGCGGAAACTGCCGCGGCCCGACCTTCACGGCCTTGCCGAGCAACTCGCCGCGACCGAACGTCTTGAACAGCCGCACCGCGGCGCTGACGGCGAGCTCGACGGGCCGCAGGCGCTCGAAAGTCCAGCGGGTGTTGCGGTCGGAGACGTAGGCGTAGGCGTGCTCGTCGCGTGCGCGCCCGCCCGCCCGCTTCGCCTTCTGGGCCTCGACGTAGCCCGCGAAGTCCAGCTTGCCGACCGTCGCCATGGCGCGCTTCTAGCACGGTTTCCTCGCCCGCGCGAAGCTGCTACGCCCTAAGGGGAAGGGCGCGCCCCATGACCGATCCCATTCTCTTCCGCAGCACCAACGGCGGGGCCGGCGGCTACTCGCTCGGCCGGGCCCTGCTGACCGGGCAGGCGCCCGACCGCGGCCTGTTCATGCCCGAGCGCTTCCCGCCCTTGACCCGGGCACAGCTTGTCGGGATGGTCGGCAAGAGCTACCCGCAAGTCGCCTTCGCCGTGCTGCGCCCCTACGCCGCCGACCAGTTCGACGACGAGACGCTGCGCGCGATGTGCGACGACGCCTACGACTACGAGGTGCCGATCGAGCGCGTCGAGCGCCGCCGCCACCTCCTGCGCCTCGACATGGGCCCGACCGCCTCGTTCAAGGACTTCGCCGCGCGCATGATGGGCCGGATGATCGGCCGGCTCGTGCGCCCCGGCGATTCTCCCCTGGTCGTGCTCACCGCCACGAGCGGCGACACCGGCAGCGCCGTGGCCCAGGCGTTCGCGGGCGTGCCGGGCATCGAGGTGATGGTGCTCTTCCCCATCGCCGAGGTCTCCGACCGGCAGCGCAAGCAGATGACCACCATCGGCGGCAACGTCTGCACCCTGGCGGTCGAGGGCAAGTTCGACGACTGCCAGGCGATGGCAAAACGTGCGTTCTCCGATCCGCGCCTCGCGGAGGTGCGCCTGACCTCGGCCAACTCGATCAACATCGGCCGCCTCTTGCCCCAGTCGGTCTACTACGTCTACGCCTACCTGCGCCTGGCCGACGTGGCCGCGGGCGAGCCCGTGGTCTTCTCGGTGCCGAGCGGGAACTTCGGCGATCTGTGCGGCGGCCTGCTCGCCCTTCGCGCCGGCCTGCCCGTGCGGCGCTTCGTCGTGGCCACCAACGCCAACGACGAGGTGCCGCGTTTCTTCGCGACCGGACGGTACGAGAAGATCGTGCCCTCGCGGGTGTGCCTCTCGAACGCCATGAACGTGGGCCACCCCTCCAACCTGGCGCGCGTCGTGGATCTGTACGGCGGGCACATGGACGAGGCCGGCACGTTGCACCGGCCACCCGACATGACGCGGCTGCGCCACGACATGTGGGCCGTCAGCATCGACGACGAGGAAACCCGCAGCACCATCGCCGCCGCCTGGCGCGAGAAGCGCGTGCTGCTCGAGCCCCACGGCGCCGTGGGCTGGGCGGCACTGGGGCGCTTCTGCGCGAGCGGTGAGGTCGAGCCGGACGCGCTCGCCGTCAGCCTCGAGACGGCACATCCGGCCAAGTTCCCCGAGCAGATCCGGGATCTCACCGGCGTCGATCCGGCGCTGCCGCCCGCGCTGGCGGCGCTCGAGGCCAAGGCCGAGAGCTACGAGCGCATCGGCGTGGACTACGAGCCGCTGCGCGAGATCATCGCCGCGCGCTACGGACGAGGCCGATGAGCAGCAACGACCAGGTCAAGTACGCCATCGTCATCATCGACGGAGCGGCCGACTACCCGATCGAGCGAATGGGCGGGCGCACGCCTCTCATGGTAGCCCGCTTGCCCGAGATGGATCGGCTGGCCGCCGAGGGGCGTTGCGGCACGCTCGCCACCGTGCCCGCGGGCATGAGCCCGGACAGCGCGGTCGCCAACCTGTCCGTGCTCGGCTACGACCCCCGGCGGACCTACCAGGGCCGCGGCGTGCTCGAGGCCGCGAGCCTGGGCGTCGCGCTCGGGCCGCGCGACGTGGCCATCCGCTGCAACCTCGTTGCCCTGGAGGACGGACGGATGCTCGATCACTCCTCCGGCCACATCTCCACGGCCGAGGCGCACGAGCTCATCGCGACACTTGGCGCCGAGCTCGCCGGTGAGGGCGTGGAGTTCCATCCCGGTGTGAGCTACCGGCACCTGCTGGTTCTGCGCGGCGGGCGCTTCCGGCCAGAGCTCGAGTGCTGGCCGCCGCACGACCATGTCGGCAAGCCCGCCCGCGAGATGCCGATCCGGGCCGGCGTCCCGGAGGCCGAGGCCACGGCCGAGCTCTGCAACCGGCTTACCGATGCCTCGCGCACCGTGCTCGCCCGCCACCCGGTCAACCGCGCCCGCCGTGAGAAGGGCAAGCGCGAGGCCGCGAGCATCTGGCTGTGGGCGCCCGGCTGCAAGCCAAGCATGGCCACGCTGCAGGAGCGTTTCGCCGTCCGCGGCGCGGTCATCTCGGCCGTCGATCTCATCCACGGCCTGGGCCGCTACGCGGGCATGACCTCGGTGCCGGTCGAGGGCGCGACCGGCCTGTTCGACACCAACTACGAGGGCAAGGCGCGCGGCGCGCTGGGCGCGCTCGGGGACCACGATCTCGTCTTGGTGCACGTCGAGGGGCCGGACGAGGCAGGGCACGCGCGCGATCTCGGCCTGAAGATCCACTGCCTCGAATCGATCGACCGGCGCCTGCTGGCGCCCCTCGTCTCCGGCATGGAGGAGCGCGGCTACGAGGCCGTGGTGGCCGTGCTGCCCGATCACTTGACGCCCGTCGAGCAGGGCTGCCACGTGGGCGAGCCCGTGCCCGTGCTCATCCGCGATCCGGCCCGCCCGCCCGACGCCGCGGCGCGCTTCGACGAGGAGGCGGCGCGCGCGGGCGCTCTCGGAGCGATGGTGGGTGAAGACTTCATCCGCGCGCTGCTCTGGCGCCGCCGGGGCGGGTAGCCGTGCTATCCTAGCGCTCGCGCCCGCACATGCAGCAGCTCGAGGGCAACACGACAGGGCTGGCGCCCCGCGCCACGAGGACGCTGGAGCGCCTGTATCGCCGCCGCGTCGCGATCGAGCACATCGCCTCGCCCGAGCTCGTCAAGACGCTGATCGAGGCTTCGGTCGAGACGGGCCGGCAGGTCGGCGTGCTGGTGCACCGCTCCGGCCAGATCGACAAGGTGATCGTGGGCGACGCCACCCGGCTGATGCTGCCGGACGTGGGCCGGCTGCGCGTCGCGCAGGGCCGGCTACGCGGGGTGCGGCTCGTGCACACGCACCTCTTTGGCGAGGAGCTGAGCCGCGACGACATCATCGATCTGGTACGCCTGCGGCTCGATCTGGTCTGCGCCCTGATGCTCTCGCCGCAAGGCGAGCTGCGCCGCCTGCACTACGCCTACAACACGCCCTGCCACGCCGACGGAGATCCGGCCTACCGCACCGTGGGGCCCATCTACCCGAGCCAGCTCGAGGTGGACTTCGGGGAGCTCGTGGGCGCGCTCGAGGCGGAGTTCGCCAAGCTCAGCCGCGCGCGGCCGGTCCGGGGCAAGGACGGCCGGGCGATCCTGGTGCACGCGGGCAAGCGCGGCCGCCCCGGCGCGCTGCTCGATGCCGAGGCGCGGCTGCGCGAGCTGGAGGAGCTGGCCCGCACGGCCGGCGTCGAGGTGATGGACCGCTTCGTGCAAGTGCGCGAGAAGCTCGATGCGCGCTTCGTGGTGGGCAAGGGCAAGCTGGAGAGCATTCTGCTGCGCGCCTCCGAGCTCGACGTGACGACGCTCATCTTCGATCAGAACCTGATGCCCTCGCAGGCGTCGGCCATAGGGAGGCTGACCGACCTCAAGGTCATCGACCGCACCCAGCTCATCCTGGACATCTTCGCGCAGCGGGCCGAGTCCGCCGACGGCAAGCTCCAGGTCGAGCTCGCGCAGTTGAAGTATGCCCTGCCGCGGCTGGCGGCCAAGGACGACTCGCTCTCGCGCCTCACGGGCGGCATCGGCGGCCGGGGCCCGGGCGAGACCAAGCTCGAGGTTGGCCGGCGCCGCGCCCGCGAGCGCGTCGCCGTGCTCGACGCCCGCTTGAAGAGGCTGGCCGAGCAGCGCCGCCAGCGCCGCCGCCGCCGCCAGCGCCAGGGGCTGCCCATCGTCAGCATCGTGGGCTACACCAATGCCGGCAAGAGCACCTTGCTCAACGCCCTGACCGAGTCGGACGTGCTCTGCGAGGATCGGCTCTTCGCCACCCTCGACACGCGCTCGCGCCGGCTGCGCTTCCCCGAGGACCGCGAGGTGGTCATCACCGACACCGTGGGGTTCATCCGCGACCTGCCCGACGACCTCTTCGCGGCCTTCCGCGCCACCTTCGAGGAGATGGCGGACGCCGATCTGCTCTTGCAGGTGGTCGACGCCTCCGATCCGGATCGCGAGCAGCACATCGCCACCACCGAGCGTCTGCTCGGCCAGCTCGAGCTGCACGGCATCCCACGCCTGCTCGTGTTCAACAAGGCGGACCTCATCGACGAGGAGCAGAGGCGGCGCCTCCTGGGCGGCGACGGCGACGCCGTGCTGCTGAGCGCCACGGAGCGCGCGAGCACGCTGCCGCTGCTCGATCTCATCGCGCGCAAGCTCAGCCACCGTTGGGAGGCAAGCGCGCTCGTGCCCCATGCGCCCGCCCCGGAGCGGTGCTAGCGTGCCGCGCGTGGATCGGCAGGCAGCAGCGCGGGCGATCGCCGACTTCCTGCGGGCGCTGGGCCAGGAGCCGCAAGGCGAGCTGGCGAGCACGCCCGAGCAGGTGGCCGCGGCTTGGTGCGACGAGCTGCTCGCAGGCTACGAGCTCGACGCCGCCGCCATCCTGCGCGAGGGGAGCATGCCGGCCGAGCAGGCCGGGCACCCTCTGGTCGCGCTGCGCGCCGTCGCCCTGAGCACGATGTGCCCGCACCACCTGCTGCCGGCCCACGGCGACGCCACGGTCGTCTACCTGCCCGGTGCGCGCGTGGTGGGCCTCGGGGCGCTGTGCCGGGCGATCGAGGCGCGTGCCCACCGGCTCACCGTGCAGGAGCGCATCGGCAGCGAGGTGGCCGAGTTGCTCGTGGCCGAGCTCGGCGCCCGGGGCGCCCTGTGCCGCCTGCGCATGCAGCACAGTTGCCTGGCCGTGCGCGGCCGCCGCCAGGCGCACGCCGTGGTGGAAACGCTGGCCGTCGCCGGAAGCTTCGCCGCGGCGGGCCCGGAGCGGGAGCTCGCGCTGGCGGCGCTGGCGAGCGGGCGCCACGGGGGCTAGGAGTGTGTCGGGGAAAAGCGCTCTTGGCCGGAAGTCGGGAGGCGTGATCTCGCGAGACTGCGGGATCCGTGACGCCGGCAGGATCGTTACCCTCACCCCTGCCCCTCTCCCGGAGGGAGAGGGGACACCGAGACG
>JACQWT010000474.1 GCA_016209145.1 Deltaproteobacteria bacterium
CGAAGCGCCGCGCCGGGCGCCAGCCTTGCCGCGTGGTCCTTCGAAGCGGATGACTCCGGCCTTCGGCCTCCGTCGTTGTTCTCGGGCTGCCGTCCGGTGCAGCCGGACGGCGCTCGCGGCGGCAAGGGCCATCAAGCTCGCCTGCGCCCGTCCACGCCGCCGATCGC
The DNA here is from genome assembly GCA_016209145.1 of Deltaproteobacteria bacterium. Classification (GTDB taxonomy): domain Bacteria; phylum Myxococcota_A; class Polyangia; order Polyangiales; family Polyangiaceae; genus JACQWT01. Next base: position 168 of record JACQWT010000474.1, read on the forward strand.
GGCCAGCCGCACGGAATCACTCACCCCGACTTTCGCCGAAGAGCGGTATGTTCACGGCGTCCTGTGCTCGTACAGCGAGCACTACTCGGTGTGCACGGACATCGAGGAAGTCTTGGACTGGGAGGTCTTTGAGCACGACACCGAAGGCGCCCTTTCTGTGAGAGCCTTGGCACAACGATATCCTGAAGCCATCAAGATCAAGTAGGCACAGCTCTGTCAAGCGTTCTCGCGCTCAGCCGCGAGGGCCCCCGGCAACCTAGTTCCAGGGCAGCACGGCCGCCGGCGAGCCCAAGTGACGCTTGCGCGACGGCGCCCCCCGAGCGCCCCGCGGCGGACCACGGAGAGCGTAGGGAAAGCGAGCAAGCTTCCCCTGCCCTACGAGGACACGCCAGCCGGACGCAAGCTCGCCACGCCCTCGACCTGCGCCACGAGCTCGTTCAGGTTCCAGAGCAGGTACGGGGGCACGCTGAGCAGCCGGTAGGAGACCGGCTGGCCCTGGGTGGTCTTCACCTCGACGCGCATCGCCGAGGGCGGGCCAGTGTCGCAGCGTGCGGCGAGATCCAGGCCCTTGTCGCCCATGAACTGGTGCAGGCTCTTCATGGCGCCGGCCGCGCCCGCTTTGAGCTCGAGCGGGACAATCCTGCCGCGGATCTGCACCAGGAAGTCGATCTCGCCGGGCCGCCCGCCCTCGCGCTGCCAATCTCCCGCGGGTCGTTCGACGAGAACGCACGCCGGTGCCCGGGGTCGCGCTCGAAGTCGAGCTCGACCAGGTCACGCCCGGACCGCCTCGCGAGGTCGCGCACGAGCCAAGTCTTCCCCACCTGCCTCGCTCCGCGCAGCACCAGCGGCCGGCGCCGGTGATCGGCGAGCCACGCATCAAGCCGATCCGAGACATGGCGACGCATGAAGCCATCTATACGAAACAACGCGTTGTTCTGCAATACAGTCTAGCATGGGACTGTCTGGCAGCGCGTGGCTCACCGCTCGGGCGTCCAACTCGGGTGCTGCGGCCTCACGTGCCGCGAGCAGGGCGGCGCGGGCGAGCCGCGCCCCACGAAGACTGCGCAGGGGCTCATGCGGCGGCGACGACGCTACGGCCTCCGATGACGACTGCAGCCCGGGCGCAATCCGCCACCACAGATTCTGGCGCAGAGCCCTCTATCCCTTCCTCAGCCGTACACGAGCCGGAGCTGGCAGGGACCGTCGGCGCGACTGAGCGGGACCGGGTAGCTGCCCGAGAAGCAGGCGTGGCAGTAGCCGTCGAAGGAGGGCTGCGACGGGGCGCCGGAGGTGTCGGCGGCAGAGGCGGGGCGCCCTTCGACCTCCCGCACGGCCGCGACGAGCCCCGCGAGGGAGAGGTAGCCGACGCTGTCGGCAGTCAGGTAGCGGCGGATCTCGTCGACCGAGTGGGACGAGGCGATGAGCTCGGCGCGCGTGGGCGTGTCGATGCCGTAGAAGCAGGGCCACCTGGTGGGCGGGCTGGCGATGCGCACGTGCACCTCCCGGGCCCCGGCCGCGCGCAGCAGGCCGACGAGCTTGCGGCTCGTGGTACCGCGCACGATCGAGTCGTCGACCACGATCACCCGCTTCTTGCGCAGCGCGTCGGCGTTGGGGTTGAGCTTGAGCCGGGCGCCGAAGTGCCGGATCGACTGCTGCGGCTCGATGAAGGTCCGGCCCACGTAGTGGCTGCGGATGAGGCCCATCTCGAAAGGCACCCCGGCGCGGTGGGCCGCGCCGATGGCCGCCGGGACGCCCGAGTCCGGCACGGGGCAGACGACGGTGCCCTCTGCGTTGGCGCCGGCCACCGGATGCTCCTCGATCAGGCGCCGCCCGCACGCCTTGCGCACGTCGTAGACGCCGGCGCCGGCCAAGCGCGAGTCGGGACGGGCGAAGTAGACGTACTCAAACAGGCACATTCGCCGCCGCCGGGACGGGAACGGGCGCTGCGAGCGCAGCCCGTCCGCATCGATCACCAGGATCTCGCCCGGCTCCACGTCGCGCAAGAGCTCGGCGCCGACCAGATCGAAGGCCGCCGGCTCGCTCGCCACGACGTAGGCGGCCTTGGGCGTGTGCAACGGGCTGCCCACCGCCCAGGACGCCGACAGGGGCAAGAGGCCGAGGCACAGCGGGCGAAAGCCCAGCGGATCGCGCGCGGCAATGAGGCAGCGCTGATCGAGGAGCAAGAGCGAGTAGGCGCCCTCGACCTGTGCCAGCGCCTCCACCACGCGTGCTTCAGGGGCCTCCTGCGGCGAACGCGCCACGAGGTGAACGATGGCCTCGGTGTCGGCGTCGGTCTGGAAGATCGAGCCGCGCTCCTCGAGCTCGCGGCGCAGCGGCTCGTGGTTGGTGAGGTTGCCGTTGTGCGCGATCGCCAGCGAGCCGTGGCGGCAGTCGATGGCGAGCGGCTGGGCGTTGCGGATGTGGCACGAGCCGGCCGTGGAGTAGCGCACGTGGCCGATGGCCGCGCTCCCGGACAAGCTCTCGAGGTCCTGGGGCCCGAAGCCGGCCTGCACCAGGCCCAGGGCGCGGTGCACGCGCAGCCGCTCTCCGTCGCTCGCGACGATGCCCGCGGCCTCCTGGCCGCGGTGCTGCAGCGCGTGCAGCCCCAGGTAGGTGATGGTGGCCGCCTCCGGGTGGCCGTAGACGCCGAAGACGCCGCACATTTCCGATCGAGCTCCCGCGGGTACCTCAGGACGGACGCCCGGCGTTGCCCTTGTCCCCCCCGGCGCCGCCGGCCGGCCTGACGCCGCGCGTGTAGACGCTACCCCCCTCGAAGAGGCTGCGCAGCTCGTCCGGATCCATCGAGTGCGAGAAGGCGTCCTCCATGGTGATGAGGTTGCGCTGCACCATGGCGAAGAGCGCCTGGTTCATCGTCTGCATGCCGCTGCCCGCCTGGCCGACCTGCATCTGCGAGTAGATCTGGTGGATCTTGTCCTCGCGGATGAGGTTCCGGATGGCGGCGTTGGGGATCATGATCTCCAGGGCCAGGGTGCGACCGCGACCGCTCGCCCGCGCCATGAGCATCTGGGTCACCACGGCGCGCAGCGTAAAAGAAAGCTGCGCCCGCACCTGCCCCTGCTGGTGGGGCGGAAACACGTCGATGATGCGGTTGATGGACGAGACGCAGGAATTGGTGTGCAGCGTGGCGAAGACGAGATGGCCCGTCTCGGCGATGGTGAGCGCCGCGGAAATGGTCTCCAGGTCGCGCATCTCGCCCAAGAGCACGACGTCGGGATCCTGGCGCAGCACGTGCTTGAGCGCGGCCGCGAAGGCCAGCGTGTCGGACCCCACCTCGCGCTGGTTGACGATGCACTTCTTGTGCACGTGCACGTACTCGATCGGATCCTCGATGGTCACGATGTGGCAGCGCTGCTCGCTGTTGATCTTGTCGATCATGGCGGCGAGCGTGGTCGACTTGCCCGAGCCGGTCGGTCCCGTCAGCAGCACCAGGCCCTTGGACATCGCGCACATGCCGGAGATGACCTTGGGCAGGCCGAGCTCCTCGAAGCTCATGACCGTGTAGGGAATGAAGCGGAAGGCGCCGGCGACGCAGCCCCGCTGCATGAACAGATTGCCCCGGAACCGGGCCACGCCCTTCATGCTGAAGGAGAAGTCGAGCTCGTTGGTCTTCTCGAACTTGACCTTCTGATCCTCGTTGAGCACCTCGTAGGAGAGGCGCTTGGAGTCCGTAGGCGTGAGCGGAGGCAGCTTCAAGGGAATGACCTGGCCGTCGATGCGCAGCAGCGGTGCCGTCCCGGCCGTGATGTGCAGGTCGCTCGCGCCCTTCTCCACCATCACCTTGAGGAGCTGCTGCAAGGTGAAGGTCGGAGCTCGACCCTCCATTTCCGCTGGGCTCTGTTCCGCCATGCCTGGCTAGTCTCCCATGGTGACGCGACCGACCTCCTCCGGGGTGGTCACGCCGGCCAGTATCTTCCCTATCCCGGCCATGCGCAGCGAGCACATGCCTTCCTTGACGGCCGCCGCCTTGAGCTCGGCCGTGGACGCCCCCTGGAGCACCATTTCCCGCAGGTTCTCCGAGAAGCGCATCACCTCGTACATGGCCACGCGGCCCTTGTAGCCCGAGCCGTTGCAGGTCTTGCAGCCCTTGCCGAGGCGGCACTCCCCCTGCTCGGCGAGTTGCTCCTCGCTGCAGCCCAGGTCGAGCAGGACGCGCTCGTCGAAGCGGTGCGGCTGCGCGCACTCCTTGCACACGCGCCGGCACAGGCGCTGCGCCACCACCAGGTTCACGCTGGCCGTGATGAGGAAGGGCTCGACGCCCATGTTGAGCAAGCGCGAGATGGTCGACGGGGCGTCGTTGGTGTGCAGCGTGGAGAGCACGAGGTGGCCGGTCAGGGCCGCCTTGACCGCGATCTCCGCCGTCTCGAAGTCGCGGATCTCTCCCACCATGATGATGTCGGGATCCTGCCGGAGGAAGCTGCGCAGGGCCATGGCGAAGTTCAGCCCGATCTCGTCGTGCATGTGCACCTGGTTGACGCCCTCGAGGGTGAACTCCACCGGATCCTCGGCCGTGCTGATGTTGGTCGTCGGCTTGTTGAGATCGGACAGAGCCGAGTAGAGCGTGGTCGTCTTGCCCGAGCCGGTCGGGCCCGTCACCAGCACCATGCCCCAGGGCTGGCGGATGGCCCAGAGGAAGTCGTCGAGCGGCTTCTGGTCGAAGCCCAGCTTGGTCATGTCGAGCTGCAAGTTCGACTTGTCGAGCAAGCGCATCACCACCTTCTCGCCGAAGGCGGTGGGCAGCACCGAGACGCGGAAGTCCATCTCCCGGCCCTTGCCGAGCTTGAGCTTGATGCGGCCGTCCTGCGGCAGCCGGCGCTCGGCGATGTCGAGCTGGCTCATGATCTTGACGCGGCTCACGATCGGGTTCTTGAGCTTGAGCGGCGGCGTCATCTCGACCAAGAGCACGCCGTCGATGCGGTAGCGGATCCGGAGCTGCTTCTCGTACGGCTCGATATGGATGTCGCTGGCGTTGCGGTTGATGGCGTTGAGGAGCAGGGCGTTGACCAGGCGCACGACCGGGGCGGCGTCGGCCTCCTTCTCCAGCTCCAGGACGTTGATCTCCTCGTCCGGCCCGGCGACGCCGATCTCGTCCTCGCTGAAGCCCCCCATCACCTCGTCGTAGGCGACCTGAGTCGCGCCGCCGAAGACCCGCTCGATGGCGTCGCCGATGGCCGCCTCGGACGCGACGACGACCTCGATGTTGAAGCCGGTCAGGAACTTCACGTCGTCGATGGCGTTGAGGTTGGTCGGATCGGCCATGGCCACGGTGAGGTTGCTGCCCACGCGCGCCACGGGAACGAGCTGGTGCCGCTCACACACCTCGCGCGTCACGAGCTTGCACAGCTCGACGTCGATCTGGACCTCGCCCAGGTTGATCGCCGGCACGTTGTACTGCGCGGCGAGGAAGCTCGTGATCTCGCCATCCGAGATGAAGCCGAGCTTGGCCAGGGCATGGCCGAGCTTGTTGCCGCTCTGGCGCTGCTCCTCCTGGGCCTGCCGCAGTTGCTGCAGGCTGATGAGCTTCTCCCGAACGAGCAGTTCACCCAGACGCGAGGTGGCCATAGTCCCAGGGGTAGATTTCCCCTTCATGTTTTCAATGTCAACAGCTTCGATGGGGCGGCCGCGCTATGCTTCGCCCCGTGCTCAGCCGACTTCTCGGGCTCGGCCCAGGCCGGAGGCTTGCGGCGGCCGAGCGACTGGCGCAGGCCGGCGATCTCGCCGGTGCCGCCGCGCTCTACCTCGAGGCCGGGCGGCCCGATGAGGCGGCCCGCGTCCTGCTCCTGCGGGCCGATGCC
>JACQWT010000475.1 GCA_016209145.1 Deltaproteobacteria bacterium
GCTCGAGTCCGGCTCCTCGAGCGGCACGACGCGCGCCACCGGGCGCCCGCGCTTCGTGATCACGTAGCTCTCGGCGTGCTCGGCCACCTCGTCCAAGAGGGCCAGGCACTTCGCCTTGAACTGCCCGGCGGCTATCGTCTTCGGTTTCATGACCATGGTCAACTCTCTTGTAACCATGGTCTGGGAATGTCCCGGAGTCAAGGATCCGCTCGACCGAGGCAGGGCATGGGCGCCAACCGGTGAACAGCAAGCAGGGAGTTTTCGCTCGCGACTTGCACGACGGCCCGCTACCTTGGAGCAGCAGCGGGGACAGCGAGCATGGGCGACGCACAGCGGGCGCAGGCGAGGACGGGCCGCGCCTTCCCTCGTGGCGGACGCGCGTCCGCGCGGCGTACCGCCGGCGCCCTGGCGGCCCTGGCGCTCGCCGCCTGTGCGGCGCCAGGCGAGGTGTCGCGAGAACGCGGCACCGCGGATCGTGGCTACGCCCTGGAGCGCGCACAGGACGGGCTTGGCGCCGTCGGCGCGAACCGGGCGCAGGGGCTCGGCCTCGAGCTCGGCGCCGGCGCGCTGCGGCTCAGGACCCTGGACGGGACGGATCAGCAAGGGATCGAGCTTCGCTGGACGCGTCTCGGTCGAGGCCGCGCGCTCGCTGCGGTGCCCGAGGCCGGGTGCGACGCGCGGATCGAGGGCGGCCGAGCAAGCTGGCGGCGAGGCGCCGCGCTCGAGGAGTGGTACGTCAACGGCCCGGCGGGGATCGAGCAGGGGTTCGTCCTCGGCCGGCCCCCGGCCGGCGCCGGCGCGACGCCCCAAGCCGCTACCATCGAGGTCGCGGTGGCGAGCGCGGCGCCGCCCGCGCTGCGTCCCGACGGCCGGGGCGCCAGCCTGTACGGGCTGGCGGGCCGGGCTCTGCAGATCACCGACCTCGGCGCCTTCGACGCGACCGGGCGAAGGCTCGGCGCCTGGATGGAGCTCGACGGCCGCGCGCTTCGCCTCCGCATCGATGACCGCGACGCGCGCTATCCGGTGCTGGTCGATCCGTTGGTATGGACTGAGGAGGCCAAGCTCGCCGAGAGCGCTCCCAAGGCCGGCGCGATGTTCGGCTTCGCGGTTGCCTGGAGCGGGCAGGCGGCGCTCGTCTCTGCGCCGAGCGCCTACCCGGGCTGTGGCGCCGGCCGGGTCGACGTCTTCGAGCCCTCCGGCGCACTCTGGAGCGTCGTGCAGCAACTCGGCGCCAGCGACGCCGCCGACGGCAACGCCTTCGGATGGTCGCTCTCGGTGGACGGCGACAGCGCGCTCGTGGGCGCCACCACCGATCCGAGCATCCCGCTGCTGCCGGTCAAGGGGACCGGCGCGGCCTACGTCTTTGCGCACGGCCCGGGCGGCTGGGCCGAGGTGCAGAAGCTTTCGGCGAGCGCGCCGGAGGTGGGCGACGCCTTCGGCATGGCGGTGGCGATCGAAGGCGACACGGCGGCCGTGGGGGCGCCCTACGACCACGATCCGTCGCAAGGCCCCGATGCAGGAGCGGCGTACGTCTTCGCCCGCTCGGGCGGCGCATGGCCGCTCGTGCAGAAGCTCCTTGCCGGCGACGGCGGGCCCGGCCACCAGTTCGGCTCCGCCCTGGCCCTCGATGGCGACACGCTGCTCGTCGGCGCGCGCGGCCACGACGAGCACGGGACGAAGTCGGGAGCGGTGTACGTCTTCGCGCGCAGCGGCGGCCTCTGGAGCGAGCAGCAGAGGCTGCACGCACACGACGAGGCCGCCGGCGACAGGTTCGGCTGGTCGCTCGGCCTCGACGCACAGACCGCCATGGTGAGCGCCGAGACCGACGACGACAGCGGTCTCGACTCGGGCTCGGTCTACGTCTTCACGCGGGAGGGCGGCAGCCCCTTCGCCGAGCAGCAGAAGCTGCTGGCCAAGGACGGAACGCAAGACGACGAGCTCGGCTTCTCGCTCGCCCTGCGCGGCGACCTGGCCGCGGTGGGCGCCATCGAGCAGTCCAAGGGCGTGGCCCCCGGCTATGCCCTCCTGTTCGAGCGAAGCGCAGGCGTGTGGACCGAGACACACGAGCTCGTGGGCAGCGCGGTGATGGCGGGCAGCAACTTCGGGCAAGCCGTGGCCCTGGGAGAGGCCACGGTCCTGGTCGGAGCGCCGATCGAGCAGAACGGCACCGGGGCGGCCTTCGTGTTCGCTCACAGCAAGTGGGATCTCGGCGATCCCTGTGCGACGCTGCTCGATTGCGCCAGCGGCCACTGCACGGACGGCGTGTGCTGCGACGCGGCGTGCGGTGACGGCAGCCTCGACGACTGCCAGGCTTGCAGCGTGGCCGCCGGGGGACAGAAGGACGGCGTCTGCGCGCCGCGCGAGGACGGCGCGACGTGCGACGACGCTCTCGCGTGCAACGGCGCCGACCGCTGCGCGGGCGGTGCCTGCGCCGAGCACTCGACCGCGCCGCCCTGCCCCGGCCCCGACGGCGACGAGGACTGCCACGAGTCGTGCCTGGAGCAAGCGGGCGGCCACGCGTGCAACGGCTACGACGGCGACGGCGCCGCGTGCGCCGGCGCCGGGCGCTGCGAGCAGGGCAGTTGCCAGCACGAGCTCGGCGCGTCCTGCCGCGAGGCTGCCGGCTGCCAGAGCGGCCGGTGCACCGACGGGCGCTGCTGCCTGCAACCGGGCTGCGCGCCCTACCGCTGCGGGCCCTCTGGCGCCTGCCGCGCGAGCTGCCGCGCGAGCGGGGAGTGCGCCGCCGGCTTCCAGTGCACGTCTGCCGGTGAGTGCGTCCCGACCGCCGGCCCGCCGGCGGGCGCGGGCGGCTGTGGCTGCCGGGCGGCAGGACGCGGGCCGGCAGGCTCGGCGCCGTGGCTGCTGGGCCTGCTTGTTGCGCTGTGGACCGCACGGTGGCGCCGCGCCGCGCCCGCCGTTGCGGCCCTGGCGCTCGTGGGCCTGGCCGGTTGCGACGGCGGCGCGGATCCCCCCGCCGGGCCGCGCCTCGGAGCAAGCCGCGACGAGCTCGTCTGGAGCCAGGAGCAGCGGCTCGCCGCCGGCGACGCCACGACCGGCGACCTGTTTGGCTTCAGCGTGGCCCTGCGCGGCGCCACGGCACTGCTGGGCGCCCCCAGCAATCCCCTCTACGGCACGACCGCGGGCTCGGTCTACGTCTTTGCGCACACGGAGGCCTCGTGGACGCAGAGCCAGCAACTCGCGGCGTCGGACAGCGCGACCGGCGACGGCTTCGGCTGGTCGCTCGCCCTGGACGGCGATGCGGCCATCGTGGGAGCCACCATGGACCCCGGCATCGACAAGGACTTCCCGGGCCCGGGCGCTGCCTACCTCTTCGCCCGCTCCGGCGGGCAGTGGGCCCAGGTGCAGAAGGTCGCGCCCGCGGGGGGCGTCCGCGACGCGTTCGGCATCTGGGTGGCGCTCGACGGGGGCACCGCGGTCGTCGGCGCCTCGCACAGCGACGACTGCGGCGCGGACTCGGGCTCGGTCTACGTCTTCGTGCACGAGGGCGACTCGTGGACCCAGCAGGCCAAGCTGCTGGCGAGCGACTGCGCCAAGGAGGACCATTTCGGCATCGCGGTGGACGTTGACGGCGAGACCATCATCGTCGGCGCGCTCACCGACGACGACAACGGGCCCTCGTCGGGCTCGGCCTACGTGTATGTACGCTCGGGGGGCGTCTGGACCGAGCAGGCGAAGCTCGTCGCCAGCGACGGCAGCCCGGGCGACAAGCTCGGCTGGAGCGTGGCGCTGCGCGGCGATGCGGCGATCGTGGGCGCGGCCTATGACTCCGATCTCGGCGTCAAGGCCGGAAGCGCCTACGCGTTCGTTCGCTCCGCCGGCGCCTGGACCGAGGAGGCGAAGCTTGTGGCCAGCGACGCGGCGCCGGGCGCCATGTTCGGCGTGGCCGTCGCAGTGGACGCCGATGCCGCCCTCGTCGGCGCGAGCCAGACCACGGACGAGCTGCACCCCGGCCCGGGCGCAGCCTACGTTTTCGCCCGTTCCGGCGACATCTGGACCGAGCAGCAGAAGCTCGCGGCCAACCCCGCCGGGGACTACGCTCTGGGCCGCACCGTGGCCTGGGACGGCGCCCGGGCCCTCTTGGGCGCGCCGGCGGATCCCGGCAACGGGCCCGGCGCGGGATCGGCGTTCGTCTTCGCGCTGCGACGCGAAGACGGCCTTGCCTGCTCGCTCCCCACCGACTGCCTGAGCGGCTTCTGCGTCGACGGGGTGTGCTGCAACAGCGCCTGCGGCGGCGGCAGCCCCGACGACTGCATGACGTGCAGCCGCGCTTTCGGCGGCGCGGTCGACGGTGCCTGCCAGCCCCTGCACGGCGCGAGCTGCGACGACGGGCTGTACTGCAACGGAGCCGATCGCTGCTGGGGCGCCGAATGTGCGGACCACTTTGCTGCGCCCTGCCCGGGCCCGGACGGGGACGACGACTGCCACGAGTCGTGCGACGAGCAGGCCCGAGCGTGCGGGGCGTACGACGGCGAGGGGACCGCGTGTAGCCACGGCACGTGCGTTCAGGGCGCCTGCCGGCGCGAGCTCGGCGCGGCCTGCGTTTCCGGCTCGGACTGCCAGAGTGGCTTCTGCGTGAGCGGCGGCTGCTGCGCGCTTTCGAGCTGCGCGCCCCATCGCTGCGGCAAGGCCGGCGTCTGTCTCGCGACGTGCAGCGCCACGACCGACTGCGCCGCCGGCTACCAGTGCTCCTCGGCCGGCGACTGCGTCCCGGCGGCCGGCGCCGGCGCGGGCGGCGAGAGCGGCTGCGGGTGCGCCACGCCCGGGCGGCGAGGCATGGCCGTCCGGGGCGCGGCGCTGGTGCTGGTCCTGGCCGCCGGCCTGATCCGACGGGGGCGCGGCAAAGCGAGTCAGACCGAGAAGATCCGGCCCAAGACCAGCGCGCGCAACGCGTAGGGGCAGGCCTCGAGCTGGTCCTGGCGCGGGTGCAGCTCGGCCACCAGGCGCGCCGGGAAGCTCGTCATCAGGGGAAGCCTCGGAGCCGCGTCCTCGGGCAGGTAGGTCGGCACGGCGAGCTGCCCGTCCAGCGAGACCAGCAGGGCGCGAATCGAGGTCGGCCCGAAGACGCTGCGCCGCTGGTAGGCACGCTGGCGCAGCAGGATGCGCTCGACGTGGTCCTGCAGCGAGTCCTGCGGCGCCCCGCGCCGGGCCTGGGCGTAGCGCTCGCGCAGCGGCTCGAGCAGCGCCTCCACGGCCTGGGAGCACCCCTCGAGCATCGGCTCCTGCGCGAGCTCGGCGAGCGGCCCCACGAGCTCCTTGACGCGCCGATCGGTAGCCCCCAGCGCGGAGAGCACTGCGGCCGCGGCGCGCAGCGTCTGAAGCTCGTCGAAGGGCAGCACGATCTGACCCACCAGCACGAGCCCCGGCGGCTCGAAGCGCTCGTACACGCTCACGGCCGCACGGATGGCGTCACCCAGCGAATCCAGCCCGCCCGGCGGGGGTACGGTCAGCACCGCGAAGGCGTCGCGGCGCGCGCCGGTGAGCTCGGCCTCGGCGCGTCCCTCGGCCCCGCCCGGCTCGGGCCCGAGCAGCTCGCCCCAGTGCCGGCGCAGCGCCGCCAGCCGCCCCTGCGCGAACCACACCAACTCGACCGCCTGGCGCTCCGTCGCCCCGAGATCGCGCGGCGGCGCCGCGGGCAGTGATGCCGGAGCGGGCGGCGCCGGGCGCTCCAGGCGCGGCGCCGGA
>JACQWT010000022.1 GCA_016209145.1 Deltaproteobacteria bacterium
TCCATGATCACCCGGGTGACGTCGAGCTGCTTGCACCGCGACCACGGGTTGGTCCTGAGCTCCTTCTGCATCGCGGCGACAAGCTTGTCTGCCTGGCAGCGGCTGCGCACGATCGCCGCCACGATCTTGCTGCCCCCGCTCCGCGCCTCGACCAGGCGCACGCCCCGGAAGTCGGCGCGACTCCGGATGATCTTCTGGAGCTCCGGGTAGTCATAGGTGTCGTCCCTGCCCTGGGGCACCGTGGCGAGCTGGACGTACAGGTCGGTCTAGCAGCCTGTGTCGCTGCCCGGCGGGCAGGGCAGATCTGCCTGACCCACGTCGTCCTCGGCGCCGGCCGTGCTGGCGGGCGCGACCGACGCGGGCGGGGCTGCCGCGGTAGAGACGGCGCGGCTCTCGCACTTGCCGCTGGCGCAGCTCTGCCCGGCCGAGCAGTCGGAGTCCTGCTTGCAGCCGCCAGCCGGCGTCGCCGCGACCGGCTCGCGGCACGCGCCGGCGACGCAGATCCGGTTGCCCTTGCAGTCGGAGTCCTTGGTGCAGCCGGCGGTCGCGTCATCGTCGACGCGCGAGCATCCGGCTGCCGCTCCAAAGAAGGGAAGAGCAACAGCCGCAAGCAACGCGGCCGCGATGCGACCCCGGCGTCCGTCCGCGCCGTGACGAGCCGGCAGCCCGTTCGGCTCACTTCCCGAAGATCTTGAACCCATCCAGACACGCATTGTTGCCTCCCGCGCCCTTGCTCACACGCTCGATCGTGAAGCGCAGCTTCTTGGTGGCCGCCGGGATGGCGACGCGCTTGCGCACCCCGCGGTCCCGGGGCCGCTCGAAGGTCACCACCTCCGAGCCGCCGTCCCACTCGACGCGCATCTTGGTGACGACGTGGCTCAGCTCCCACATGTCGCCGCGGTCGCCGCGGATCTCCGCGGCCGTGGGCGAGTACCAGGCCCAGCCGCCGGTGGCCTCGACGGCCGTCACCGTGAAGCCGTCCTCTATCTCGGCCTCGAGCCACTCGCCCGTGCCGTCGCCGGGCTTGCCTTCGCACCAGGCCGTGGCCTCGTCGTTGTCGAAGGCCCGGTCCGGCGGATTCTGCCCGACACGAGGAACAAGGAGTGGCTGCTCCAGATCGAGTTCCGCAAGCGCGAGGAGTTCGCCTACTCATGCGAGTTCTACAGCCGGATCCTCGCCCTCAGCTCCACCCGCGCAGAGCGCATGAGCCTGGCCGAGGAGTGCATCGCAGGCCGCCGGCTCACCGGCACCGTGAACCAGGCCGAGGTGGCCGACATCTTGCGGGAGGCTGCGGCTGCACGGAACGGCTGGAAACGGACCCTGCAGCGTTGCGCAGCGCCTCCCCCTTTGCGAGGGGCGGCTCGCCGGGAATGGATCGCGAGCTTGGTGAAGAGTGCACCTGCCTTGTCCGGTTCGCGACCGGGTCGCACCACTTGACGCCCAGCTCGACTCAGCCGACGCAAGCCCCATGGCCGCCAAGAAGACCAAGGGTCCGGAGTTCTTGCGGTTCGTGGCGCCGATCATCGACACGCTGAAGGAGCTCGGCAACTCCGGCACTGCGGGCGAGGTCACGGAGCGCGTGATCGAACGCTGCAAGATCTCGGACGCGGAGCTCGAAGCCACGACATCGAACGGCCAGTCGCGCGTGCGTAACCAGATCGCCTGGGCGCGCTTCTACCTCGCCAAGGCCGGCCTGCTCGACGCCTCTCACCGGGGCGTCTGGGCGCACACCGAGCGTTGGTCTGGGCCTGGAACCGAGCCATCGAGAGCACCTGAGTAGAATATTACTCAGCACTGCGGACGAGGCAAGCCCCTTCTCGCGGCCTAGCGGCCGACTCGGCGAGCCGTCGTTGCTGGCACGGGAATGCCGTGAACGGTTACGCTGTGCTCACGGCACCCCGAGCATGGCCCCGTCCCGCCGCGAGGTGCACGCGCGGGCAGCGACGGCGCTCGCCCCGAGTTGACGGCCCCCGGCCGCCGCGGTAGCCAGGCGCAGCTCGCGCGGCCGGCGCGCGAGCCGCACAGGGATCTCCACGTGGTCGCCGCCGAGCAGATTGTTGGCCTGACCTCCGGCCTCTATGGGTTCATGCTCCGCGTCGAGGAGCTGACGGAGCCCGGACGAAGGCCCACCGCCGAAGGTCTCGCCCGACTGCGCGAGCGCGCGCTCGCCCTGCTCGCCGGCTTTGCTGCCGTGCGCCAGCATCTCGGGGCGCAGATGGACGCCACGGTCGATCAGATCTCCGGCGCCCTGCGCACCATGGTCGCCGAGCTGGATGCGGAGCATCCCATCCGCCGCAGGCTGCAAGCCGAGTGGCGAGCGCTGGGTGCGCACTACGAAACGCTGCTCGAGCACGTCCGCCGCCTGCGCCTGGCCGTGCCCCGGAGCGCGACGCTCGGGCACTTGAAGCCGCGCAACCTCGGCCGCAACGCCTTCCACGTGGGCATGGGCGTGCTCGGCATCGCCCTGTACGAGTTCGTGCTCAGCCGGACGCTCACGCTCGCCATCGGCGGGACGCTGCTCGCGAGCTTCCTCGCGCTGGAGCTCGTGCGGCGCCACAGCGTGCGGTGGAACGAGCGGCTCTGGGGCCGGATCTTCGCGCCCATCTCGCGGCCGGGCGAGGCCCACCGCACCTGCACCTCGACCTGGTACCTCGGCGGGCTCATGATCGGAGTCTGGTTCTTCCCTCAGCGCGCCATCGAGCTCGGGACGCTGGTGCTGGCGTTCGGCGATCCCGTGGCCTCGCTCGTGGGCAAGCGCTGGGGCCGGACCAAGATCTGGGCCGACAAGAGCCTCGCCGGCACCCTGGCCTTCATCGCGGTCTCATTCGGACTGTGCACCGCCTTCATCTGCTGGCGGCTGCCGGCGTTGGGCCTCGCATCGGCCCTGGGCACCGCGGCCGCGGTGAGCCTCGCCGGCGCGCTGGCCGAGCTCGTGAGCACCAAGCTCAACGACAACCTGACTATCCCGCTCGTCGCCGGCCTGGTGGCCACGCTGGCGCTGTAGACCGTACTACTGGCAGCCGTTCTGTCCGATGCCGTCGGCGGCAATGCCCGGCGAGTAGGTCTTGAGCACCGAGCCCCCCATCGTGAACTCGACCACCGTGCTCGACTCCGTGCCCGTGCCGCCCTCCCCGGAGGTGACCAGGCCGAAGAAATGACCGCTCGCCTGGTCGTAGGCGAAGTCGAAGATGTTGTTGCCCGGCAGGCCCGAGGGGTTGTTGAAGCTCTGCTGGAAGACGTAGCTCGCGTTGTAGCGCTGGAAGTACGAGGCGGCGCCGTTCCAGAAGCTGGCGTAGAGCGAGGTCCCGTCGGTGGCGAGCCCCTGGCCCGTGCCGTTGCCGGTGGGGATGTTGCCGAGCGCACCTCCGCTCTCGTTGTAGCGGTAGATGGTGGCGTTGTTCCGGTGCATCACCACGATCTCGGTCTTGAAGACGGTGATGTGCTTGGGATAGGCGTAGGGCACGGTGTACTTCTGGTCGTAGCCCGAGCCGCTGCCCGGCTTGAAGCGCGCGATGTAGTCGCTGTTGTGCTCGCCGATCCAGCCGAAGCTCGATCCTTCGGCGAGGTTACAGTCGGCATCGTTCGCCAGGGTCTGGTGGTAGATCTTCTTGCCGTTGGTGAGCGGATCCCACTGCCATACCGTGGACCCGTTGCGCTGGTTGATGAGGAAGCCCTTGGGTGCGACGAGCGCCGTGCACTTGCCCGCGACGCAGACGGCATTCTGCGCGCAGGCGCTGCCGCAGCCGCCACAGTTCTTGGGGTCGTTGTTGAGATCGACGCAGCTCGAACCGCACTTCGTGCTGCCGCCCGCGCACTGGAGCGTACAAGCACCGTTCAGGCAGCTCAGGCCCTGAGCGCACGCGGCGCCGCAGCTTCCGCAGTTGGCCGGGTCGGTCTTGGTGTCGACGCAGCTCGAACCGCACTTGGTGCTGCCGCCCAGGCACTGCACGCCGCACGCTCCAGCCGCGCAGACCTGCCCGCCGGGGCACGCCACGTTGCACGCGCCGCAGTTGGCCGGGTCGGTCTTGACATCGACGCAGCTCGAACCGCACTTGGTGCTGCCGCCCAGACACTGCACGCCGCACGCTCCAGCCGCGCAGACCTGCCCGCCGGGGCACGCCACGTTGCATGCGCCGCAGTTGGCCGGGTCGGCCTTGGCGTCGACGCACTTGGCCCCGCACTTGGTGCTGCCGCCCAGGCACTGCACGCCGCAGACTCCGGCCGATCACACCTGTCCCCCGGGGCACGCCACGCCGCAAGNGACCTGCCCGCCGGCGCACGCCACGGCGCAGGCGCCGCAGTTGGCCGGGTCGGTCTTGACATCGACGCACTTGTCCCCGCACTTCGTGCTGCCGCCCAGGCACTGCACGCCGCAGGCTCCGGCCGAGCAGACCTGCCCCCCGGGACAGGCGTTGCCACAAGCCCCGCAGTGCTTGGGGTTGGTGCTCGTCTCCACACACTGGCCGGCGCACTTGGTGGTGCCGCCCCCGCAGTCGAGGGAGCACTTCTCGGCAAAGCAAACTTGCCCGGCGGGACAGGCAGCCCCGCAGCCGCCGCAGTTGGCCGGATCGATCTCCGTGTCCACGCACTGGCTGCCGCACTTGGTGGTGCCCCCCGCGCACGCCAGGGCGCACTGCCCGGCCGAGCAAACCTGGCCCGGGCCGCAGGCCACGCCGCAGCCGCCGCAGCTACTCGGATCGGTGTCGGTGTCCACGCACTGGCCGCCGCACTTGACCGTGCCGCCCAGGCACTCCACGCCGCACTTGCCGGCCGAGCAGAGCTCGCCCGAGCCGCAAGCGTTGTTGCAGCCGCCGCAGTGCTCGGCGTCGAGCTCGGTGTCAACGCATGCCCCGCTGCACTTGGTGGTCCCACCTACGCATTCGAAGCCGCAGCTTCCCTTGGCGCAGATCTCGTCCGGGGGGCAGGCGTTGCCGCAGCCGCCGCAGTTGGCCGGATCGGTGTCGGTGTCGACGCACACCGTGCCGCACTTGCTCGATCCGCCGACGCATTCCAGACCGCACTTGCCCGCCGAGCAGACCTCGCCCGAGCCGCAGGCCGTGCCGCACGCGCCGCAGTTGCCGCGATCGATGGTCGTGTCCACGCACTTCTCGCCGCAGCGCGTCGTGCCGCCCAGGCATTGCACCCCACACTGGCCCGCCGAGCAGAGCTCATCCTCGGCGCAGCTCTTGCCGCAGGCGCCGCAGTTCGCGGGATCGAGCTTGACCTGCACGCACTCGCCGTCGCAGTCCTGGAGGCTGGCAGGACAACCCTGCGCTGCGCCGCCCGCGCCGGGCGAAGCAAGCCCCGCCTCCCCGCCGGAGCAGCCGCCGCCGAGCGCAAGCGCCAGGCCGAGGCCGGGTAGCAGGCCAAGCAGGGTCGTGCGGTACCGATAGGCTGTCGTGCTCATGGCTTTGTTCTCCTTGCCCGGCAGGGCGGCGCCCGCCGGCACCGGCGGGCACCAAGTGCGATGGCCGCCGCGAAGACGAGCAGCCCCGCCCGCGCGGCAAGCGGCGCGCCGGGCAGCGTGCAGCCGCATCCCTGATCCACGACCGTGGGTCCGGCGGTGCCGGGGGCGGCACCACCCGCGCCGCCGCCGTGCGGGCCGGCTCCCGCGCTGCCCGCGTCGGCAGAGCCGCCGCCGGTGCCGGCATCGGGCGGCGGGCTGCATACCTTGCGCTTCTGGCACTGCCCCTTCACGCACGGCGCCTGAGCGTGACAGTAGCCCTCCACCGTGTCGATGTACTCGGGCGCTGCGTCCGGAGGCACGTTGCCGCACGGACCCTGGAGCTGGCCGATGCACAGGGGCTGCTCCTGGCACACCTCGCCCGGCTGGCACTGGGAGACGTCGGAGCAGACGCGCGGAGCGCAGTAGACGCCGCAATGGCCGGTCTGGCCGGTGGAGCCGGGCGGGCAGTTTTCGGGCGGCGGCGGCAGGGCGTCGGCACGGGCCGTCGCCGGACAGAGCAGCGCACCGAGCACGAGGAGCACGGGGACGGCCTCGCGCGCAGTCGGCATCGTGAGGTTCATTGCCCGCCAGTCTAGCACGCCCGCCGCAGCCGTTTGCGCCTCCCGGTCACCAGGCAGCTCAGTCACCAGGTCACCAAGTCTCCGGCCTAGCGAATGCCGAGCCGCTCGCGCAGCTTCCTCGATCCCTGCCGGGAGAGCTCGACGCGCACGTCCTGCCCGAGGACGGCTAGCAGCCGCGTGCCCTCGATCCGCTCCAGCCGAACGATGCGCTCCAGGTTGACGATGGCGCGGCGGTGCACGCGCAGGAACCGCGCCGGATCGAGGCGCTGCTCGAGCTCGGCCAGCGTCAGCTCCGTGCTGTACGTGGCCCCCGGGGTGTGAATGGCCACCATCTCCTGGTCGGCCTCGAAGTGCGTGATGCCTTCCACGGGGACGAGCACGATGTCCTTGAGCCAGGTGACGGGAATGCGCTCGATGAAGCGCGGGCGATCGAGCACGGCGACCAGGCGATCGTAGCCTTCGCGGAAGCGCTGGCCGGCGTCGCGCTCCATGGCGCGCTGCACGGCCCGCCCCACTTCTCTCTCGCCGAACGGCTTGAGCAGGTGGTCCACGGCGCCCACGGCGAAGGCTTCGATGGCGTAGCGATCGTAGGCGGTGGTGAACACCACGTAGCGCGGGGCGGTCGTGAGCTGGGCGAGCACGGCCAGCCCGTCCAAGTCGGGCATCTGCACGTCCAGGAACACGATGTCGGGCGCGAGCCGGGCGATGGCGGCCACGGCCTCGGTGCCGCTCGCCGCCTCGCCGGCGACGCGCACCTGCGGGTAGGCGGCGAGCAAGCGCACGAGCCGGCGCCGCGCCCTTTCCTCGTCGTCCACGACGAGCGCGGTCAGCGTCTGGCTCACGGCTCGCCTCGCCGCGGCAGCCGCAGCCGCGCCTGCGTGCCGTCGCCCTCGTCGGTAGTGCCCACGTCGAGATGGGCCGTGCCCCGGAACGCCAGAGCCAGGCGGCGCCGCGTGAGATCCAGCCCCAAGCCCCCCGGCCGCTCGCCGCGAAACGGCCCGGGGCTCAGCACCCGGATCTCGACCTCGTCCGCCAGAACGCGGCTGTGCAGGCGCACCGTGCCGCCTTGAGGCCGGCGCTCGATGCCGTGGCGCACGGCGTTCTCGCACAGCGCCTGCACCGCGAGCGGAGGCACCCTGGCCGAGTCGGCCCCCTCGTCGCGGTCGATGTGGACCTCGAGGCGGGAGCCGAAGCGAGCTCGGCACAGATCGAGGTAGTCCGCGCACAGATCGAGCTCGTGGCCGAGCGCCACGAGCGGCTGCTCGGCGCGATCGAGCGCCGCGCGCAGCAGCCCGCTCAGGCGCACGACGCAACGCTCGGCCTCGGCCGGATCGTCGCGGCACAGCTCGGCGATGAGGTTCAGGGTGTTGAACAAGAGGTGGGGATCGAGGCGCGAGCGAAGCGTCGCGTCGGAAAGTGTCTCCAGGCCGATGAACACGCCTTGGCAGCCCGCCGCGGCCATCTCCCGCACGAGTTGCGGGTGGCGCGCGACCTCGATGGTCGCGGCCGCGGTCCACAGGAGCCCCCGTGGCCCAAGCGCGCGGCACAGGGCCAGGCCGTAGCCCGGATCGGCCATCAGGTTGTTGTCGGTGAAGACCACGAAGCGTTCGCCCGTGGCGTCGATCTCGGCGAGCACGTCGGCCACGGGGCGCTTCTGGTAGGGCATGCGCAGGCCGCGCGTGGCGAGGTAGCAGAGGCCGCAGCGCTGGGTGCACCCGCGCGTCGCGACGATCGAGGCGCGCGTCACGAACGCGCCGCGCGGCAACAGGTCGCGCCTGGGCCACGGGCAGCTCTCGTAGGGAGGCGAACGGAAGCTCCCCTGGACCACGGCGGCCGGCCCGAGCCGGCCGGCCCGCAGCCCGGCCAGCACCTGCGGCCAGACGCTCGCGCCCTCGCCGGCCACGACCACGTCGGCGTGACAGCGGGCCTCCTCGGGCAGGGCCGTCGCGTGCAGGCCGCCCAGCACCACGCGCGAGCCCAGGGCCCGATAGCGGCGCGCAAGCTCGTAAGCGCGGGGCGCGAAGGCCGTGTGGACCGTGATCCCCACGACCTCGGGAATCGGGACGAGCGGCGGCTCGCCCCAGGCGAGGTTCTCGTCGTGCAGGCGTACGCGGTACGACTGGGGCGTCGCCGCCGCGATGGTGGGCAAGGCGAGCGCCGGGGTCAGGGCGTGGCGCATCGCGCTCGAGCAGGGGTTGCGGCGGTAGCGAGGATTGATCAACAGGACGTAGCCACGCTCGGCCTGCCCTTTGGTGCTGCTCATGGCTTCTTCGCCTCCTTGCGCCCAGCATGGACCGCCCCGCGGCCACGCCGCGGCTCCGTCCCGGTGGGCGGTCGGACCACGGGGGTGGACGGCGCGCCCCGGCCGGCCGGCGGCGTGCCGGGCGCCCGCGCGGCAACCGGGCAAGCAGATCGACCTCGTCTGTGATTCCGAATAGGTTGATGAGATGTTGTCCATGCCACGTCGAGAGCACGCCACACCCAGTGCGGAACGCTTCGAGATCACTTCGGCGCGCCATCGGCGCGCTCCGCCAGCGTTGCCCATGGCGGTGCGTGGAGGGGTCGCCAGGGCGCTGCTCGCGCTGAGCCTGCTGGCGTGCGGCGGCGCCCTTTCGGGGCCACCACCGAACGTCGGGACCGGGGCGTCCCGGAAGCCGTCTCCCATCGTGGAGGGCACACAGCCGGCGGACCTGTGCCCCAAGCCCGCGGATGGAGACGACAGTGCGGTTGAGCGGGTCCGGCTAGCCCGTGAGGCCAACGAAGCGGGCTGTCCGAAGGTGGCCCTCGACGCGCTGGGCTGATGGCCATGATGGTGTGCGCGGCATCGCTTCGCAGTGCGGCGCTCACGCGCCCGCTGGGTGAGTGCCTCCTCGGGCTGGAGAAGGTGGTTGGCAACGAGCGTGCCGGGCGGTCCATCACGAACGTGGTTCGCGCGTTGGAGCTCGTTGCCGACGGGGACCTGCAGGCGGCTGAGAGACTTCTCGTCGATACGGCTGCCCAGCATCGGAGCGGGCTCGCAGGCATCCTGCTCCAGCGGGCTGCGGCGCTGGCGCTCGAACGCGGTGACCCGCAAGGCGCGGTTCACCCATGCGCGTGGCACGACTCCTGGTCATGCTCGTGGCCGCCTGCACGCCCGTCGCGGTCAGCAGCCCGCCGCCCGCCTCTTTGGCCCGCGCCTCCGGCGGTCCTCAGGCCGAGGCCACCAAGGCGCTGCCCGCGCCTGCCGCGCCCGTGGTCGAGGCCACCGCGGTGGGGATCCGGTACGGCAAGCCGCCGCTCAAGGAGCACCGCTTCGATTTGGTGCTGCGCAACCCGGCGGTCGAGCCTAGATGGCTGCTGCTGCCCGACGTGTTCCCCTACGCGGGCGAGGCGCGGCCCGCGCCCGGGCTCGACCCGGAGGTAGAGCTGCAAGTGTACCTGCTCGCCGAAGCGCCGCGCGTAGTCATCATCAACGGCGTAGGCGGCAACTTCTGGGCAGTGCGCCTGCCGGGCCGCGGGCAGGTCACGCTGCGCGGCCTGGCCATCCGCTCATGGTGGGATGAGGTGCCGCCGGCGACCCGGCTTCAGGCCATCGTCGCACGCGAGATCTGGGTCGGGGGGCTTCCCCTCGCCGCCCGGATCGAGACGGATCCCATGAGCGAGACCGGAGCCGACGTGGCGGCGCCCAAGGACGCCTCTGACCCGCGCGCGCTGCGCTTCTGGCACCCCGATGGTGGCGGTTCGGCACCCGTCGCGATCGAGGCCGAGCGGCGCGTGTGGGTGACGGTTTCACTGTAGATCGAGCGCCGCGGGAGCTGAGCGGCCGGAGCCGGCCATGCTGCACCGGGTAGCGAAGTGCGTTGCAGCTAACAGCTAGCAGCTACTTGATCGGCGGCGGCTCGTAAATGCGCTTGACGTCCGCACCCCCGGTGAAGGCGTACGAGCCCGCCGCGCCGTAGCCGTAGGCCACGATGCCGAAGGGCTTGGCGCCCGAGAGCCGGTGCACGCCCTCGCCGAGCGGACACCAGCGCGACTCGTAGGCCACGTTCTTGACCATGCCGGCCGGCTCGGTCTTGCAGCCTCCGGTGGGCGCGCCGTCGAGCGACACTTCGGCCCCTACCTGGGCGGCGACTACCACCCAGTTCTGGTTCCACGAGGGCGGCGTGAGGATGACGTACTCCGTGCGGAACTGCTCGACCGGCGGAAACACCGTGAGCGACGGGTCGCCGATGTACGGGCCGTCCACGTACTGGTTGCTGATCAGGATCTGCCCGACCATGACGGGCTTGTCGGCGCTGACCACCGCGTTGTCCTGCGTCCAGGTGGTCTTCACCTCGCCCGGCTGCAGGGTGAACGAGTCGTAGGGCGGCGGCAGGCTGGTCGTCACCTTGGCCGCCTCGGCCACGCCGAGGAAGCGCAGCACGTCGGGCTCGCGGAAGCCGCTGGTCGAGCGCACAGGGCTGCGCGAAATTACGTAGTCTTTGCCCACCGACTCGACGGGGAACATCTGCTCCTCCAGGTGATCGAGGCAGCAGGTGTCGCTCTCCGACCAGCCCGGGTACGTAGGCACCTCGAGCACGACGCTCGGGGCCTGCGTGCTCTCGACCCCGGTGAAGACGGCAACCGGCGCGTTGGCCTCCACCACCGTGCCGCTCAGATCGGCGACGTTCGGCTGGCTGGCCTCTTGCAGTGTGGCGTCGTCGGTCTCCAGGTTGAGCACGTCGAACGGGCCGAGCGTGGCGTCGATCCACTCGCCCGGCGCAGTGGCCGGGATCGGAGGGTTGCCCCGGATGCGCCACGTCGGGCGCACCTTGACCTTCGTGCCGGCCACGACGCCCACCACGGTCACGTACGACCGATCGATGATGCCCATCAACTTCGCCGGGTGCCCGGCGGGCCAGCCGATGATGCGATGGATCTTGCCGAGCGCGTTGGTCGGCAACAGCAGCGAGGCGTCGTTCGAGTAGCTGTTGGTGAAGACGTTGAACTGGTAGACGACGATGGGCGACGAGGCGCTGATGCGAAACGCGTTCGATGACAGACACGTGCCGGGCGAGGCGTAGTCGTTGGGCTTGACGCCGCAGTCGAGCTCGCGCGTCGGCAGCACTACGGTCTGCAGATCGCCGGGCTTGACCGAGATCTGGGTCACGACCTCGAGCTGTAGCGGCTCGCCTACGGGCGCCTTGTTGAGCTCGATGGTGACGTTGGCCTGGCTCTGGCTGGCATTGGACAACACCACGCCCCAGGGAGCGCTGGCCGGGTCGTTGAAGGCGTCTTGCTGATCGAGAACGACGGCCCAGACCTCGCAGCCGACGTTGGAGGGCTGGTCGGCGGCCACGTCGCAGCCCGCGGCGCACTTGCCGCCCGAGCAAAGCTGGCGATTCGGGCACGCACGCGACGCAGCCCAGGCCGGGGGCGCACGCGTCCGGACAGTCCACCGGCGCCCCGGGCGTGCCGTCCGGGCCGCAGGGCGTGTACTGGCTGCCCATGCACAGGTCGCAGACGCCGGCGCCGCCGGTGCCGGCACCGCCCGCGCCCGTGCCGGGGCCGCCGCCGCCGCTGCCAGAGCCGTTCGCGCCGGCCGCGGCCGAGCAGGCAGCCCCGAGTAGCAAACAGAGCGCCAGCAGCACCGCTGGCGAGCCCGAGAGCTGGAGAGGCGAACGCATCGGCTACGAGGATAGCGCGCAAGAGCCGGGACGCACCACCAGATACGCTATGCTCGGCTCAGGCACGGCTCCAGACGGCCGGCGCCGGACAAGCGAGCGGAGGTGTTCCATGGCGAGCAGCAAGGCGATTGGCGCGGGCGCAGCAGTTCTGGGTGTGGCGTTGGCGGCGTCGGCCGGATGCGGGGGCGGCGCCGAGTCGGCCGCGCCCACCTCGGCGTCGAGCGGTGGCGGGGGAGCGGCGCCGTGTCCGGCCGGCCTCATGCTGTGCGCCGGCCGCTGCGTCGCCACCGACGTGGATCCCGGCAACTGCGGCGCCTGCGAGCACGCCTGCGGCGTGGGCCAGGCGTGCAGCAAGGGCAAGTGCGCGTCGAGCTGTCCGCCGGGCACCACGGACTGCGCCGGGAGCTGCGCGGACACGCAGGTCGATCCGCAGAACTGCGGCGGGTGCGACAACGCCTGCGGCGCGGGCGAGGTGTGCTCCGCCGGAGTGTGTGCGCTCAAGTGCTTCGGCGGTACCACCAAGTGCTCCGGCAAGTGCGTGGACACGAGCTTCGATCCGGAGCACTGCGGCGGCTGCGATCAGAGCTGCGCCGAGGGTGAGGTCTGCTCGGCCGGAAGCTGCGGCATCGACTGCCTGGGCGGCACCACCAAGTGCGGCGACGTGTGCGCGGAGCTGACGCACGATCCGGACCACTGTGGCACCTGCGACCACGCCTGCGGCTCCGGCGAGGTGTGCTCGGCCGGCCAGTGCGGCCTCAAGTGCCTGGGCGGCACCACCAAGTGCGGCGAGGGTTGCGTGGACACCGATCTCGACGCCGCCAACTGCGGCGCCTGCGGTGTGGCCTGCCAGGCCGGAGAGGTGTGCTCGGGCGGGCAATGCGGTCTCACGTGCGCCGGCGGGACCACCAAGTGCGGGAGCGAGTGTGTAGACACCGAGAAGGATCCGCAGAACTGCGGCGGCTGCGGCAAGGCGTGCGGCCCGGACGAGGTGTGCTCGGCCGAGAAGTGCGGCCTGGAGTGCGTGGGCGGCGCCACCAAGTGCGGCAACAAGTGCGTGGACGACGGTCTCGATCCCCAGAACTGCGGTGGCTGCGGCAAGGCGTGCGGGCCGGGCGAGGTCTGCTCGACCGGAGCATGCGGCCTCGTGTGCGTGGGCGGCACCACCAAGTGCGCCGGCAAGTGCGTGGACGTGCAGAGCGATCCGGCCAACTGCGGCAGTTGCGGCGCCGCCTGCAAGCCCGACGAGATCTGCTCGGCCGGCGGGTGCGCGCTCAAGTGCGCCGGCGGCACCACCAAGTGCGCCGGCAAGTGCGTGGACACGGCGACCGATCCCGCCAACTGCGGAAGCTGCGGCAAGGCTTGCGGCCCGGGCGAGGTGTGCTCGGCCGGGGCATGCGGCCTGGTGTGTGTGGGCGGCACTACCAAGTGCTCCGGCAAGTGTGTGGACACGGCGACCGATCCCGCCAACTGCGGAAGCTGCGGCAAGGCATGTGCGCAAGGCGAGATTTGCTCGGCCGGAGCGTGCGGGCTCGTCTGCGTGGGCGGCACCACCAAGTGCGCCGGCAAGTGCGTGGACGTGCAGAGCGATCCGGCCAACTGCGGCTCCTGCGGCAAGGCATGTGCACAGGGGCAGTACTGCGCGAGCGCCAAGTGCGATCTCCTCTGCGCTCCGCCGCTCGTGGTCTGCGGCGGCTTGTGCACCAACACCACGACCGATCCGGCAAACTGCGGCTCTTGCGGCAAGCCCTGCGCCAAGAGCGAGGGGTGCCTCGGCGGCAAGTGCTTCCCGGTGAGCTACTGCTCCGGCACCCGCTTCGGCAACGTCTGCCGCTCGGACATATCGGGCGGCGGCCTGAGCTGGACCGACGCGGCCAAGTTCTGCTTCGGCAAGGGTGCGGGCAATCACTTGTGCACGCCGGCCGAGTACATGGCCCTGCGGGCCAACGGCGGCTGGCCGCCCAACTGGCCCAACGACCACGCCTGGACCGACGGCGGCGAGGGGGAGCAGAACGGGGAGTACGTGGCCTTCTTTCAGGGGGGCCAGGTCGATGACTGGCCGCACGACTCGCCCGGCTTCGCGACCTGCTGCCAGAAGCACCCGGCCGAGGTCGATCCGGTGTGCAAGGGCACGAACGCGGGCGGCGCCTGTGTCATCGGCGTCATGCAGGGCGGCGCCGACTACCAGACCAGCGCCGCGTACTGCACCGGCCAGGGCTACCGGCTGTGCACCGGCGCCGAGGCCAAGCTCGTGTGCGACAAGGGCCAGCTTCCGGCCCTGCCCCCGGGCACCGGCTACTACTGGATCGACGGCGGCGAGGGCGACAACAACCAGGAGTTCCCGGGGATCTACACCAACTGCACGGTGGACGACTGGCCGGCGGGGACGACCAGCGGCGCGCCCCTATGCTGCCAGACGACGATTCCACCCAACGAGCCCAACGCCTGCCCCGGCAAGATGTACGACGGGGTCTGCTTCGCCGAGGCGCTGCCCAACGTGAGCTACTCGGGCTTCGTGGCGGGCTGCTTCGGCAAGGGGAACCGGGCCT
The DNA here is from genome assembly GCA_016209145.1 of Deltaproteobacteria bacterium. GTDB lineage: Bacteria > Myxococcota_A > Polyangia > Polyangiales > Polyangiaceae > JACQWT01. The sequence goes on from JACQWT010000022.1 coordinate 14,219, forward strand.
GCTCTACGGCCGAGGCGCGCCTCATCTGCGCCGCGGGTGGCGTCTCGGGCGGCCCCTTCTACTGGGTGGACGGCGCCGAGGGTAGCAACAACCAGCAGTGGTCGTGCCTGACACAGGGCTGCGGGGTCGACGACCGCTCCCCGGGCTCGCTCGGGCAGGGGGTGTGCTGTCGCTAGGAACCCGTAGTGCGTGCAGCGGCAGCCCTTCCCACCCTGGTCGCGGGCCCGCTCCTGCTCGCCCTTGCCGCGTGCGCGGCCCCCGCGGGCGAACAGGCGCCGGCCGCGGAGCCGCGGGCGGCCGTGGCCGACGAAGAGGGGCAGGTCGTGGCCGAGGGGCCGACCGGCGGCCTGAGCGAGTACGACGTGGAGCAGACCTTCGGCGGCCTGCAGCCGGAGATCCGGCGCTGCGTCGAGCCCCGAGCGGCGCAACTGCCGGCCCTCGGCGGCACGCTCGAGCTCGTGCTGCGCATCGGCCGGGACGGCCGGGCGCTCGATGCCTTCTTCCGGCACAGCAGCCTGGGCGACCGCGAGGCCGAGCGGTGCATCCTCGCCGCCGTGTTCGCCCGGCGCTGGCCCCGGCCGCTCGGCGGCAACGGCACGGCCGAGCACCGCTTCGACGTGGACCCGGCGCAGCCGCCGGTCGAGCGTGATGCCGGCCGTCTGCCCCACGCGCTCGGCGCCATCCGCGCCGCGACTGCGCGGTGCATCGCCCGGGTCCGGGGCCGCTTCGTGGCCACCCTCTACCTCGGTCGCGACGGCACGGTGCTGGCCGCGGGTGTCGCCGTGCCGAGCGCCGCGGGCGAGCGCCAGGCCGACTGCGTGGCCGAGGCGCTGCTCGGCCTGCGGCTGTGGCGGCAGAAGCGCGCCGTGACCAAGATCACCGCCCGCCTGCGCTGACTTCCCCGGGACGTTGACCCCGTCGCCCTGACGGGTGAGCATGTGGCGCGACTCGCGCAAGTTCGCTCGGACAGGGGGGCTCCGTCGCTCGCCGCCGGTGGCGCCGCCTCTGGCTGCCGGACGAGTCACGGCTAGTCAAGTTACGACTCGACAAGTTTGCACTTGTCAATATCCCCTCCCCCAGCTTCGCGGTGGGGGAGTACTGGGACCCGCGCGTGCAGATCGACGTCGTGGGCGTACGCGATGACGGCTGGGTCGACCTGGGCGAGTGCAAGTGGGGACGCGTCCGGTCGCCGACCACGCTCGAGCGCGAGATCGACGACAAGGCCGCGCTCTTCCCGAGCCCACTCGGTGCATCCATATGCCGGCGCGTGTTCGCCGCGCACGGGTCTTCGAGCGATGCATCGCGCCGCGCGGCTGCAAACAGGATTGTCCGCTGGCACTCCCTGAGCGACCTGTACGCCTAGGACGCCGCCAGGCCAATTGCCTTGCGGCGATCTTGCTCGAGCAACGCCTCGCGCAAGAGCGCGAGCGGAAGCTGCCCCTCGGCGAGGATGGCGTCGTGGAAGCGGCGCAGCGTGAAGCCCGCGCCCCAGGCCGCGCGCACCTCGTCGCGCAGCGCGAGCAGGCCGAGCTTGCCTATCGTATAGGAGAAGCACGAGAGATCCACGGCGCAGCGCAGCGCCTCGCTGCGGGCGAGGCCCGGCGGGAACAGCCCCTCGTCGCACAGGAGCCGCTCGGCCTGGGACAGGCTCATGGCCCCGCAGTGCAGACCGAGCGAGGCCACGCAGCGGGCGGCGCGCATCAGGGCGCCGTGCTCCTTGGCGAGCTTCAAGTGGTCCTGTCCGTCGCCGTAGCCTGCCTCGAAGACCAGCTCCTCGGCGTAGTGGGCCCAGCCTTCGACGAAGGTGTCGGGCGAAAACAGGCGCCGCACGGGCGAGGCGCACTGGCGCAGAGCCGCCATCTGCACGAGGTGGCCGGGGTACGCCTCGTGCGCCGTGACCCAGTGCATGCCCGCCCGATTGAAGAACTGGGCGAGCCCGCTGTCGTCTGCCGCCGCACGCGGCGCGCTCCTTGGCCGCGGCAGAGTCACCTGGTAGGCGGCCGCGGCCTCGCGCGCCTCGAACGGGCCGGGCACGTCCATGCAGGCCACCACGAGCGAGGTCAGGTACTCGGGCATCGGGGAGACGCGGCAGCGGGCGGCCGCCGCCGGGACGGTCACCAGCTCGGCCTGCCGGCAGAACCGGCGCAGGCGCGTGACCACGCCGCGCAGCTCGGGGATGATCTGCGCGGCGTTCGGGTGATCGCGGCCGAGCTCCTCGAGGATGGCGCGGGCGCTCGTGGCGGCGCGCCGGCGGCGGGCACGGCCTGCGAGGCGCGCGGCCTGCTCCTCCAGGGCGGTGCGCGCCCGCCGTAGCTCCCCTCTTGCCTGGCGCTCCAGGTCGGCGGGGCGCGCGGCGACGAGCTCGGCCGTGGCGAGATAGCGCGCGAGCACGTCCTCGCCCAGGCCCGGCTGCCCGTTGCGGCCGGCGCTTGCCTCGATCCGCCGCTCCAGGAACGCGGCGTAGCGGCGCACGGCACAGCCGGCCGCCGCGACCGGCCCGGCCAGGGCCCGGCGGGCCCGCGCGCTGCGGAATGCACGGGGCACGCCTTGCTCGTAGAACGCCAGCGAGCGCTCCGCCTGCTCCCGCGCCACGCGCAGGAGCGCCGCGGGCGGATCCTCCAGGAGAAGCTCGGCCGAGGCAAAGTGGGCCGGCAGCGCCGCCAGCCGCCCCACACAGGCCCGCAGGCGCGCGCTCGGATCCGCAGCCGGCCGAGCGATCACCTGGTAGATCGCCTCGCCCGCGAGCTCGTTGTAGAAGTCCGGGTTGCGCGCGAAGGGCCGCACCGCTTCGATCTCGTGCTCCAGGCCAAGGAGGCGCGCCTTGAGCCAGCGCAGGTCGCGCGCGAGGCCGGGATCGAGGGGCGCGGGCCCGGAGCGAAGCCGGCCCAGCTCCGCCAGCGCGGCGCCCACCGTGCGCCGACAAGCCGCGCGCTCCGCTGGCCCATAGCCTTCCAGCTCGGTGTCGGCCGTGTGGATCCCCACGGCCGACGCCATCACCGGGCGCAGAGCGCACAGCTCCTGCACGACGCGCGCGCACAGCGCTCGCGCCCCATCGTGCTCGGGGCGGGACTTCGGGCGGGCGGCACCGGACATGAGCGGCGGATTGTACACGCCATGACGCACGAGGTCAGGTAGATTGCTACGCGCCATGGGCAAGAGCCGCCGCACCTTGAGGGACAACCTCGCTTTCCGGCTCGGCCGCACCATGAACGAGGTGCTGCTGCGCTTCGAGCCCGACGATCTCGTCGCCCTGGGCCAGCGCGTGCACGAGCTGTCGCGGGAGCGCGGCCTGTTCTACGAGGACGGGGCCAAGCGCATGCAGGTCATCCCCCTGCTCCTGCGGCCGCGCATCCTCTCACGGGAGCAGCTCCGCTACTTCCAGAAGCTCTGCCACACCATCATCGAGGCCCTGGAGCGCCTCTACTACCTGTGGAGCACCGACTCCGAGGTGCGCGCGCTCTTGCCGCTCACGCCGGAAGAGCAGAGCTGGTTCTCGCACATGCCCAAGGGAGCAGCGCAGGCCCCGCAGGCCATCTTCGGCCGGCTCGACGTCCAGGTCGATTTCTCGGACCCGCACTGGGACAAAAGCTGTCACTTCTTCGAGGCCAACACCGTGGGCGCCGGCGGCATCCACTACGCCTGCGTGGCCGACGCCATCGTGCTCGAGACCATCGTGGCCAAGATGCAGAGGTACGCGCCCCACTTCCTCGTCCAGCCTGCCGACGACGCGCGCCTGCTCCTGCTGCACACGCTGACCGCGCACGCCGACGAGATCGGCATTCGCCGCCTCAACATCGGCTTCCTGCAGGATCGACGCGGCGCCGGCGGGCCCGAGGAGTTCCCCTCGCTCGTAGCCTTCTTCCGGGAACGCGGGCTGGAGGCGGCGCTGTGTGACCCGCGCGAGCTCGAGCTGCGCTCCGACCAGCTCTGGGTGGGCGATCTCCCCGTCGACATCCTCTATCGCGACACGACGATCGCCGATCTGTGCGGCTTCGAGCGCGACGGCGCCGACCTGTCCGCGCTGCGCTGGGCCTTCGCCAACGGCCGCGTCGTCTCCTCGCTGGCCGGCGAGTTCGACCACAAGAGCGCCTTCGAGATCCTCTCCGATCCGCGCTTCGCGGCGCACTTCACGGCCGGCCAGCGCAAGGCCATCGCCCGGCACATCCCCTGGACGCGTACCCTGCGCGAGGTGTCCTGCTCCGGGCCGGACGGCTCCGAGATCGATCTCTTGACCTTCGTGCACCGCAACCGCGAGGCCCTGGTGCTCAAGCCCAATCGGGGCTTCGGTGGGGGTGGAATCGTCATCGGCCCCTTCGCCGAGCTCGGCGAGTGGGACCAGGCCATCGAGGCGGCCCTGCACGAGCCTGGCTCCACCGTGGTGCAGCAGTACGTGCCGAGCCTCATCAAGGACTTCACCGTACTGTCGGCGGACGGTCGGGCGCGGATCGAGGAGTACTACGTCGTCTGCGGCTTCTTCGCCACGCCCGACGGCCTCGGCATCCTCGGCCGGGCCTCCCGCAAGCGCGTCGTCAACGTGGCCCAGAAGGGAGCGCTCGTCGCCTGCATGGTGTTGGCGTAGACTCGGAGCCGACGCCCATGCGACGCGTGCTGGTGGTGGACGACGAGGAGAGCCTGCGGCTAGTGCTGCGCACCTTCCTGCGCCGGCACGGCTATCAGGTCGAGCTGGCGCCCAACGGGCAGCGCGCGCTGGAGCTCGTCTCGAGCTTTGGCCCCGACTTCATCCTTACCGACGTGCGCATGCCGCGCATGGGCGGGCTGGATCTGTTGGCGGCCCTCAAGGCCCGGGGCGACGAGGCCACGGTCATCGTGATGAGCGCCTACGGCAACGTGGAGCTCGCGATCGAGGCGATGCAGGCGGGCGCCTACGACTACGTGCAGAAGCCCTTCAAGAACGAGGAGGTGCTGCTCGCCCTGCGCAAGGCCGAGGAGCGCGAGACGCTGCGGCGCGAGAACCGCGCCCTGCGCCAGGAGGTGCTGCGCGACAATACCTTCGAGGACATGCTGGCCAAGAGCCCGCAGATGCAGGCCGTCTTCAAGACCATCACCAAGGTGGGCGAGTTCAAGACGACGGCGCTCATCACGGGCGAGAGCGGGGTCGGCAAGGAGCTGGTGGCGCGGGCGCTGCACCGGCGCTCGAACCGGCGCGCCGGTCCCTTCGTGGCGGTCAACTGCGGCGCCATCCCGGAGAACCTGCTGGAGAGCGAGCTGTTCGGCCACAAGCGCGGGGCCTTCACCGACGCCGTGAGCGATCGCGTGGGCCTGTTCGAGCAGGCAAACCACGGCCTGCTCTTCCTCGACGAAATCGGCGAGCTGCCCTTCGCGCTGCAAGTCAAGCTCCTGCGGGTGCTACAGGAGGAGACCATCCGCCGCGTCGGCGACGACAAGGACGTCCACGTCGACGTGCGCATCGCCGCGGCCACGCACCGCGATCTGGCGGCCGAGGTCGAGGCGGGCCGCTTCCGCGAGGATCTCTACTACCGGATCAACGTGCTGCACATCGCCGTGCCGCCGCTGCGCGAGCGGAGCGAGGACGTCGGGCTGCTCATCGATCACTTCATCGCGCGCAACAACGCGCGGCTCGGCACCCAGGTGCGCGGCCTGAGCCCGGAGGCGCGCCGCCAGCTCATGGGCTACTCTTGGCCGGGCAACGTGCGCGAGCTGGAGAACGTCATCGAGCGCGCCATGGTGCTCGCCGACACCGAAGTGCTCGGCGAGGCGGACTTGCCCGAGCGCATCCGCCAGGCGCGGGATCCGGTGCGTCTCCAGCTCTCCAGCGCCGAGCTCTCGATCAAGAAGAGCACGCGTGTCATCGAGGAGGTGCTGATTCGGCGCTCCCTGCAGCAGACCCGGGGAAATCGCACCCGCGCCGCCCAGCTCCTCGAGATCAGCCACCGAGCGCTGCTCTACAAGATCAAGGACTACGGGATCGAGATCTAGCCCTCAAAACTGGAAGTACACGAAGGGCACCGCCTCGGCCGTGGCCGCGAGCCGCAGCGCCAGGGCCACGCCGAAGAGCGCCAGGGCCTGCGCCGGCGCGGGGGCCGCGATGAACGCCGCGCGCGCCCGGTCGTAGAAGCGGCGGGGCACCCACTGCAACACGAGCCCGCCCAGGATCACCAGCATGACGCTGAGGTGCAGGTTCTGGTGGTAGAAAGTCAGGCTCGCCAGGCGCCCGAGCATGAGCCAAGCCTTGTCGAGCGAGCCCGAGCGGAAGAAGATGAAGCTCGCGGCGACGAAGGTGAAGGTGGCGCCCACGCACAGCAGGCGCACGGCGAACGAGCTGGCGGCTCCGTCCGCACGGCCCCGGCGGCGGCGCCGCTCCTGCACGGCGTGCGTGACGACGAGGGCCGCGCCGTTGAGCGCGCCGAAGACCACGTAAGTCCAGGCCGCGCCGTGCCAGATGCCGCAGACCAGCATCGTCACCATGATATTGGCGTACTTGCGTGCTCGGCCGCGGCGCGAGCCGCCCAGGGGGATGTAGACGTAGTCGCGCAGCCAGGTCGAAAGCGAGATGTGCCAGCGACGCCAGAACTCGACGATGCTCTGCGACTTGTAGGGCGCGTCGAAGTTGATCCTGAAGCGGTAGCCGAGCAGCAGGGCGGAGCCGATGGCGATGTCGCTGTAGCCCGAGAAGTCGCAGTACACCTGGATGGCGTACCCGTAGGTGGCGGCCAGCACCTCGAGCGCGGAGTACAGGGTGGGCTCGGCGTAGACCCGGTCGACCAGGCTCAGGGCCAAGTAGTCGCCGATGACGACCTTCTTGAAGAGGCCCACCGCTACGAGAAACAGCCCCTCGCCCCCCACCTGGGCCGTGAGGCGCGCGTCCCGGGCGAGGGCCGGCAGCAGGTCGCGACCGCGGATGATGGGGCCGGCAATGAGGTGCGGGAAGAACGAGATGTAGGTCAGGTAGTCGAGGTAGCTGCGGCAGGGCGGGATGGTGCGCCGGTAGACGTCGACGACGTACGAGAGCGACATGAAGCAGAAGAACGAGATGCCGATGGGCAGCTCCACCCGAAGGTGGATGTCGGGCAGCACCACGCCGAACACGACTCGCGCCAGCCACAGGAAGGTGTCGGCCCCCCAGTTCCAGTACTTGAAGAAGACGAGAACGCCGACGTTGACGCAGATCGTCCCCACCAAGAGCGCCCGGCGCGCCCGCCGGCCCTCGGCCCGGCCCAGAGCGCGACCCAGCCAGTAGTCGATGCTGGTCGCCACGAACAAGAGGGGCAGGTACTTGATGCTCTGCAGGACCGCCGCCCACCGCTCGATCCCCTGGACGTGCAGGATCCGCTCCCAGCCGACGAAGGTCCACTCGGCGTAGAAGAGGTAGCTCGCGCCGAGCAGCAGCGCGAGCCGCACCCGGCGCCAAGGCGCGAGAAGCCAGCTCGCCACGAAGACCGCGACGAAGAAGTAGGCGTAGGTGAGGGTGTTGAAGAGCATGGGGGCGCTGGTGTCCGCGCGAGACGCCGGGACGGTAGCGCAGCCGAAGCCCTCTTGCACCTGAAGCCCCAGGCCGTCCGACGCCGTTTCGCGGACCTGCAAGTCTGGCTTCCTGCACCGCGCCCCGCGCCAGACGCCGGTGCCCCCCATACGCGTTAGCCAAGAACCTGGCGATGGCAACGACGGCGGCCGATCCATCCGCGCCGGCCGGCTTACGTCCTCGCGCCGGGCCCTCACGTACAGGAGTACGCTCGGGCCCGGCGCTGCGGGCGCGCTCGGCCGGCGCGGCGCCTCGGCCGCCGGGCGATTGGCTGGCTAGGGCCTACGCCCGTGCCCCCAGGGCCCCGGCGAGGTGCTAGACTACCGGCGTGAGCCAGCACCGCCTCGCCGAGGAGCGAAGCATCGCGCTTCACCGTGCCGTGGCGGCCAAGCTGCGCGCCCATCCAGGGCTGGTCGAATGCGCCCGGGCAAGGACGCAGGCGTGGTACGCTTCGGGCTGCGTGCACGAGGAGTACGTCCGCGCCTGGCAGAAGCTGCTCTCTCTTCCGCTCGAGCAGCTCTGCCTCGCGATCACAGATGCGAGCGAGCGTGGCCGCGCACTCCGCCAGGTAAGCCCTTTCGCAGGCACGCTTGCAGCCAGGGAGCGCTGGGCCATCCACAGGAGCGTGAGCGCATCCGGTAGCGCGGACGCGGCGAGCGCAGGCAGCGAGCCGTGACGCGCGCCCAGCTCGAGCACATCATCGCCGCCGCGGCCACCATCGCCGAAGACGACGATATCGTCGTGATCGGCAGCCAGGCCATCCTCGGCCAGTTTCCCGCCGCGCCCGCCGAGTTGCTGACCTCGGTCGAGGCCGACATCTACCCGATGAACCGCCCCGAGCACGCCGATCTCATCGACGGCACCATTGGCGAACTGTCACCCTTCCACGACACGTTCGGCTACTACGCGCAGGGCGTGGGCGAGCAGACCGCCACGCTTCCGGAAGGCTGGAAGCAGCGACTCGTGCCCGTGCGCGGCGCGCGTACGCGCGGCGCCACAGGCTGGTGCCTCGAGGTGCACGATCTGGTGATCGCCAAGCTGTTCGCAGGCCGGGACAAGGACCGCCGCTTCGTTGAGGCCGCCGCGCGGCACGGGCTGGTCGGCCGCGAACTGCTGCATGGGCGCCTCGCGCTGACGCGCGGCGAGCCGGCGCTACGGCCAATCGTCGCCCAGCGCATCGACACCTGGTGCCGCGGGGCATGATGCCACGAGCCAGGCGCCCGCGCGC